>NZ_JBIMEN010000010.1:0-69396 GCF_043673995.1 Corynebacterium sp. L4757
ATGAAGGAGATAAACCATAATGGATTCTGTGGCGAAACGAGACCCGGAAGATTCCGCGAAGATCAAAGCAATCGAGCAAAAGCTGCTGGCGAACCCGGAGATAGCCAAGCTTATTGACGAGCTCGGCTCAACAGCAACGGATGCTAATGATTTAGTGCGTGGCTTGTTGCAGGCCTCGGTCACTCGCGGCCTGGAAGCGGAAATGGATGCTCACCTGGGGTATTCCAAAGGCGATCGTGAGGCTAAAGCGGCCGGTGGCGGCGATAATTACCGCAATGGTTCCTATGTCAAAAAGGTTGATTCGAACTATGGTCCGGTTGATGTCACTGTGCCTAGGGATCGTGAAGGCACGTTTTTGCCTACTATGGTGCCGAAAGGCTCTCGGCGGCTGACTGATGTTGATGACATGATCATCAGTTTGTATGCCGGGGGTATGACCGTTCGTGATATTCAGCATCATATGGCCACAGCCATGAAAGTTGATATCTCCCATGAGACAGTTTCAGCAGTCACGGATGCTGTCTTAGATGAGGTCATGATGTGGCAGAACCGGCAGTTAGACGAGTTCTACCCGGTGATATTTCTTGATGCGCTACGAATTAAAGTCCGTGACGGTGGGCGCGTGGTCAATAAGTCCGCGTATTTGGCCATCGGGGTGGATATGGACGGTATCAAACACATCCTGGGCATCTGGTTGGCGAAAGAAGAAGGCGCATCCTTTTGGGCACATGTATGCGCAAACTTAGCTAGCCGCGGTATCCAGGACGTGTTCATCGTCTGCTGCGATGGTTTGAAGGGTTTGCCGGAAGCTGTCGAAGCGACCTGGCCGGATTCGATGGTGCAGACCTGTGTCGTGCACCTGATTCGGGCTGCGAATCGGTGGGTGGCTTATGGCGACCGTAAGGCGGTATCTGCGGCATTAAAGAAGGTCTACACTGCCCCAGATGAGTCAACCGCGCGCGCAGCGTTGGATGAATTCGCCGAATCAGAATTGGGCCAGAAATATCCGCAATCAGTGAAAGTCTGGTCCGATGCGTGGGAGCGGTTCGTGCCGTTTCTGCAGTTCCCACCCATGGCCAGAAAGGTCATCTATACGACTAATTCCATTGAGTCGATGAATAACGAGCTGCGTAAAGCCACTCGCAACCGCGTGCAGTTTACCAATGATGATTCCGCGATTAAGACGCTGTGGTTGATGATCTGCAATATCGAAGATAAACGCGCGGCCAAACGAGCTAAAGAAGGTCGAAAAGCCGCCGCGACCAGCGGAAGACTCATCGAAGGCAGGAAAGTCACCAACTGGAAACAAGCCATCAACCAAATGGCCGTGGCCTATCCCGAACGCTTTACGAACTACCTATAAACACTCAGACCGAAAGCCCCACACACAAAATACTTGACACGCTCTTGCCCCGCTAACTCAATGAGTTCTTCCCTCGCCTGGCTCGGAAGGTCTTCCCGCAAACTCATGCCTTCTAACCTCATGATCAATGAGGTCAGCGATGATGCCACCGAATCATGTAATTGTCGGCCCACAGTTTCGCGGCGTCGCTGGATATCCCTATCCCATTCACGCATGAGGTCTTTGCGTTGACCACCGGTGTGGTGAAACGTAAAACCGATGCCGATGGGAAGCCCGACAGCCAACGCATTAATCATCAAAGCCAGCAAGTCATCCGGGAAATATACTCCCTCAAAAATATCGATCGAACCGAAGTAGCAGATGAAAATGCCACCAAGAATTGCGGCTTTGAGATGCCCACAGTAGGCCACCAGCCCGCCCATCAAACACGCCATGAGAATCAAAGCGGGGACTCCGACAATTTCATGGGCCATGATGTAGAAGTACAGCACTTGATACGCTGCCCAGACTGTCAGCGGGAACCACGGCACCAGAAAAAGCATGATGACGGTAACAGCGGAAGCAAATATCAACCATGATTGGTTATAGGCGTCGGAGTTTCCGATGTAATTGAGCACAAGTGAAGCCAACCCACCGAAACCGGCCCACAGGGATAAACGCACGTTGGGTGACAGTTTCTTCTTTTCTGCACTCATCATCAATCATGGCTCCTTGTACTTTTCAACGCCACGGCGGCATTTGCCGACTCACCATGAGTAAATACCAATGTGCCACGATTAACCCAAGGGGCGCCCTTCCCTAAAAGGGATTATTCTTCACGGTTGCTTTGATTGCAAAATCAATTGACGAACTGGTCTACACTCAGCAAACATGATCCCTGTTTTGATTGATTGTGATACTGGCATTGATGACGCGTTGGCTTTGATGTACTTAGCGGCGCTGCACCATGAAGGTGACATCAACCTTCTCGGCGCAACCACAACTGCCGGCAATGTGGATGTCGCACAAACAGCAATCAATACCCGGTGGGTTCTTGATCAGTGTGGGCTCAGCGATGTACCTGTACTTCCAGGTCAACCGGTTCCATTAAAGGATCCTTTGACGACCACGCCAGAAACTCATGGTGAGTTTGGATTGGGTTATATCAATCCAGGTCCGCAACACCTCGGCCAGGAAGACTGGCAGATGTTATGGCATGATGCCATTAATCAGCATGCAGATCTGCGGTTGATTGTCACTGGTCCCGCAACCAATCTTGCTACATTTGGGCCGGTAGAACGTACAACTCTCATGGGCGGTACGTACCTGTACCCAGGAAATACAACGCCTACCGCCGAATGGAATACGTGGGTGGATCCACATGCGGCTAAAAAGGCATTCGCGCAGGCCGAAGAACCGATCACGGTCTGCTCTTTGGGCGTGACCGAGAAATTCACGCTCAACCCGGATTCTTTGAAAGCGCTGGTTGAACAGCTTGGTGATGTACCACTGGCTACCTACCTACCGGAGATGCTGCGATTCTATTTTGAGTTCCACGAAGCTCAGGGCGAAGGCTACCTCGCTCAAATCCATGACCTAATCACGGTCATGATCGCGCTGGGCAAAGTTCCTTTCACTACCAGTGAGGTCACGGTGGATGTGGAAGCGGATTCAGAGCTTATGCGCGGTACCACCATTGCGGATATACGTGGGCATTGGAATCAGCAAGCAAATGCTTCGCTGGTGACGGACATAGATATCGCTGCGGCACATGCGGAACTCCTGCGTGCAGCGAAAGCTCTAGCAAGCAGATAGGCGCCAGCCTGTCTAGGGGCCTATCTGCCATTGAAATAGTGCCGAGGATATACACCCGGGCATTTTTGGCCGGTGCGCATTAAAAACCACATCGGCTTTGACGTAATTGTTCTGATTCCCATGCAAAAATTGACCGAAGAGTCAAGCATTTGGGAAAACTCGGAACGAAAGTACCGAGTTTGCTCTCACCCCTTGTAATTCAGCGACGCAGATGCCACACTGGCATTTCTACAGCTTCATTCACGAGGGAAGAAATCATGTACTCACAAAAAACTCGAAACATACTTCACGTTCGATGAAATCCAGGCTATTTGGTTGGGCAAGCGTGATCGTCGCATTCGTGTTGGGCTACCTCTTTTGGATAGTGTCCAGACACTGGTGGACTCCATCTCTGGTCATCTTCGGCATTCTCTTTGTCGCGATATGCATTGGCAATTGCTACGCGGCGGCAAAGTTCAAAGTTTATGATCTCTATTTCGCAGCCATACTATCTTTGGCTGCACCAGCAATCGTGATATTTGTGGCTTTTGGGTTCGCCTTTTCTGGCCCACCCGCCTAGACAAGCGCGTCGCAACATGTCTACGCCGAGTTCAACACCGGCTTTCCCCGGCGCTATACTCTGAAATCGATTCGTATTCGAGGTGACATAGGATGCGAGCGTTTCAGCCATTTTCGGATCTTCTAGGGGAAATTCCGCATGTCACAAAATTCCACGCGCAAGGTTTTCGTCGTCGTTGGTGGCGCGCTTGTTGCCGCAACCTGGCTTTATCTCGTTCTGGTTCGCCCCACTGATTGGGAATCTGTGGGTGGCTCAACAGAAGCATTGATAACCCTCGGCGGTTATGTTGGCGGTACTTTGGCACTGCTCGCCGGTGTCCTCCCCACGCTTCCAGCACGAACCATCGCCATCATTCCGGTTGCCTTAATCATGAATATCCTCATCGGTCAGGTCGTGGGGTCCGTTGGTATCCCGCTATATTTGGATGCCGTGGGCACCATCTTGGTGGCGGCGCTCGCTGGCCCCAGCGCAGGACTTGCCACCGGTGCTTTAAGCTCCGTGGTGTGGGCACTATTTAACCCGCTGGCTTTGCCTTTCGCCGCAGGTTCGGCGCTGACAGGATGGCTCGCTGGTGTGGCTATCCATAAGGGCGCATTCCGCAATATTTTCCTGGCATTCGTCTCCGGCGCGGTACTGGGTTTGATTACCGGTGCGATCGCTGCACCAGTTGCGGCTTTTGTCTACGGCGGCACCGCTGGTGTGGGCACCGGCGCTTTGGTGAGTCTCTTCCGCGAAATGGGTAATTCACTGCTCGGTTCTGTCACCTTGCAGTCATTTATCTCCGATCCACTGGATAAGGGACTCATCATGGTCATTGTGTTTGCTGTTGTTGCGGCATTACCCAAGAAGACCCGGCGCGCTCTAGCTCCCAACCAAGGTGCAAAAACAAAGAGCAACGCTGCGATCAGTGAAGTTGGCCGTAGTTAATAATGAATCCGTTGACCTGGATTGTTGCGGCAGCCAGCTCATGGATTCTGGTTCTGGGGTTCAATGAGCTAGCAGTCAGTGTGGCCATCGCTCTGCTCGCACAGCTTATTGCCCTAGTGCGGTTAAGAAATTTCTCCGTACTCGCCACAACCGTGGCGTTGAGCATCCCGGTTGGTCTATCCATGCTGATTATCCATGTTCCCTTCGGTAGGAATGACTGGTCAACAGCGGGGGAACTGAGTATTCGCTTCATCGCCATGATGTCAGCATTCTTAGCGGCGGCCAGTGCGATAACTGTGTCAGATCTGGTGAAATCACTCAGCCACATGCCGCGAGTGGCCTACATTGTGGGCTCAGCTGTGCAGCTTCTTCCCCAAGGCCGTGACACGTTGGATTCCGTGAGGTACGCCAATCATCTGCGTACGCTGAGCACGCAAGAGCACAGTACTCGCGGCCCACTGAATACGGTAAAATTTGTGATTCTTCCCCTGATCACGCGATTGTTATCAGCCGGAGCGGCGCGCGCTATTCCTCTGGAAGTATCCGGGCTAGAACGAACTGGCCGGCGTACTCTATTGAATCCGGTCAAAGATACCCGCGTTGAAAAGGTTCTGCGGTGGTTAATGCCGATCGCGGCGTTGGCGGTGGTTGTGTGGCTATAACTCAGATTGTTGGCCAGTCTGGTTCGGGTCTGACTAAGCACCTCACAGAGTTATATGAAAATACCGCTGATGCGGTCATGCTGACCTCTGACCCCAAGGCGCACATCACATACTTACGCGCCACGGTGGAAGAAGAGTTGGCTTTTGGTCTTGAACAGCGTGGGGTTGCTCATGCTGAGATGCGTCAGCGTATTGCCGAGATCGCGCAAGCTTTGGATCTTCAGCTACTTCTACGGCGTGCGCCGAATCAGCTATCGGGCGGGCAGACCAGACGCTTGGCATTAGGGACGGTATTGATTCTTGATGCTCCGCTGGTGCTTCTCGATGACCCCTTTGCCGGCCTCGACCCCACCTCGCGTAAACAGCTTGCAGCCCTGCTTCATTCTTTGGACTCTGATGTTGTGGTTGCTGGTCATCAGGCATGGCTTGATGATGTTGAAACTCAATACTTCGGTGAAGAGTCGGTGCTTGAATTGCCACAAAGGGTCAATTCAACTTTTCAAGTGGAGGTAGCGGACTTTTACTTCCCGGATGTGGTGGGAAGCCACGGCACTACCAAACGGCGCTGGTGGCAATTTCGGAAATCTCAGAAGAGCCATTTTGAGATTGGTCCGGTATCTCTTTCCATCCCGCGCGGTGGCGTGTTGTGGCTGCGCGGAGCCAATGGTGCTGGCAAATCAACGTTGATGAAAGCACTAGTCGAACGCGATAATCAGATCCGGTTGATGCTGCAGGATCCGGTTGATCAGGTGATCGATTCACAAGTGGACCACATGGTTCCGGATACGCAGTTGCGGGAACATTTTGAGCTTGATGGCGAGGAGCACCCGCTCGATCTATCTCAGCGTGCCCTAAGGTTGACACAATTCGCCTCAGTCATCGGCCCAGACAACGGCCAACGGGTGGAAATCCTGTGCGCTGATGAACTTGATGTCGGATTGGATATCACCGGGCGCAATCTCTTGCACGAAGGGTTTGCATCGCATTTAAACCACGGTGGGAGCATTGTCCTCGCGTGCCATGATGAGCGCTTCGTCGAGGAAGTTCGTTCCTATGCCCGCGTGAAGGTGCACGAATTAGAAAGCCCTGTTCACAGGTAGGAAATTGAACAGTTCTCCCTGTCCTCATTCCACTCTCGAGGTCCAGTTACCCTGTGAAAAATACGTGTAGGCTCAGGCATGTGAGCACGTACCCAGCGCGCAATTCGGGGTTCTACCACTCCCCTAATTAATGCGTCTTCACCAAGGCTCACTTATTTGAGGAGGAGAATATATGTCCGATAGCCCTGCACCAATCACTGCTAAAGACACCATTACTCAGTGGCTTAATCACCCCACTGGCGCACCCGTCATGCAGCAATTTCTCAGCTCCATGAGCCCGGATAGAGATATCACTGACCAAGTCAGCAACTTGCCGCTCAATACGTTGGCAGAGCTCAGCAAAGGCAAATTAACGCAAGAGACCATCGATGAACTGGTGCGCCAGGCCAATGGCGGCATCATTCCTGAGGAAGCTGAAGCACCAGCTGGTGCCGCGCGTTTTAGCGGAAAGACTGTGATTGTCACCGGTGCTGCATCCGGAATCGGCAAAGCTACATCTGAAAAGATCGTGGCTGAGGGCGGCCGCGTCATCGCCGTCGATCTGTCCGCTGAAGGCCTTGATGCGCTGAAGAACGCATCCCCGGAAGACACCATTGTGCCTGTCACCGGTGATATCACTAATAGCGATGACATCGAATCCATCATCAACGCGGCAGGTGACAACATCGATGGCCTAGTTAATAATGCCGGCATCATGGATGGCATGCTGCCATTACATGAGCTTGACGATGCCACCTGGGAACGCGTCATGAACGTAAATGTGACGGGCACGGTCAAGCTCAGCCGCGCGGTAGTCAATGCAATGATGGCGACCGGCGGTGGATCTGTTGTCAACGTCGCTTCCGAAGCATCCCTGCGCGGCAATGCCGCTGGCACCGCCTACACCGCCTCAAAGCACGCAGTACTTGGCCTGACCAAGAGCGCCGCATTCCTCTACGGACCTCATAATATCCGTACTAATGCGGTGGCACCTGGCCCAACCGCCACAGGAATCGAAGGCAGCTTCAAGTCCGAATTCGCACAAAAGCGCCTGGGCCCTCACATGGCATTGATTCCACCAGTGACCACCGCTGAGGTTCTGGCCCGCTCAATTACCTGGCTGCTCAGCGATGATAGTGAAAACGTCAACGGCCAAATCTTGGCCTCCGATGGTGGCTGGTCTGTGCAATAACCACCGCACGCCACCCAGTCTTCATTGGCTGGGAGGCCTGCATGCAAAAGCTCCGAAACATAATCTAGGAAAATGTTTCGGAGCTAAAATTTTGTGCCCGAGGTGGGACTTGAACCCACACGTCCTATAAGGACACTGGCACCTGAAGCCAGCGCGTCTGCCAATTCCGCCACCCGGGCAGGGTGAAGAGCGTGAAACCTGATGGCTCACATCGACTAGATAAAGATAACACGAGGGGTATAAGTTTTACCAAAACGGCAGTTCAATGTATGGAAAACACCTTGGGTTTTCCCGGTAAAACTATCTGATTCGGGCGTGCGAGCTACTGTTATGAGCCTATGACTGCCTATAATAAGGGAGGTTTCATTAAGAACGCAGACAGAAAGGAGGCGCCGCTTTCATGGAACTCTTAGATAAACTAGCTCGATTAGATTCCGCAATGCAGCGGGGCCTCGACAATGGAATGGCATTTGTCTTTGGTGGCAAAGTCGTTCCGGCCGAAATTGAAGAGCTGCTCAAACAAGAAGCGCACGACAATGTGGTGCGCGGTGATGATGAGCTGCTGTATTGCCCAAATATTTACTCTGTCGGCGTCAGTTCTAAAGATCTAGAAAACCTGTCACAGGATCGCTCCGTGCCTGACAGCCTTGCTGATCAAATCTCACGATTTATCCGTAATAACAGCTGGCAACTAGCCGGACCTGTTGTGGTGCGCATCGGTGAAGAATCATCTTTGCGCACAGGTCAGCTGCGCGTTTCATCTTTCATTACCCATGAGCCCGAAGAAGAAACAGGCTTTGACGCGATCTTCCACGACCCCAATGATGAAGATGAGAAATCTTCGGACCCCAATGCCCAGGAGGATTCCTTGACTAACCCAGATTCCAATTATCCGGCTGAGGAAGCAGCAACTACCTCTTTCGTACGCCAGGAAGCTCCTCATGAGCAGGCCACCAATCATGGCCCTTCAGTAAACCTGCTGCTGCAGGATGGCTCATCCCGCACCTACCAGGTACAAGATGGTTCCAATATCATCGGCCGCAGCAATGATGCGCATCTGCGCTTGCCAGATACTGGTGTTTCCCGTCAGCATGCTGAGATCACCTGGGACGGCAAGGATGCAGTCCTCGCTGACTTGCAGTCCACCAACGGCACCACGGTCAATGAGACCCCGATTGAGAATTGGTTGCTGGCAGACGGCGACATCATCACTATGGGACATTCACAGATTGAAGTCCGCATCACTGGTCTGCAGGACTAAAGCGGCACGTGAAACGCCGCTTGGATAGTTCTTTACCCAACATTTATGTTTCACTACGACTTAAAACCAGTTAAGCTTTTGCGCTACGCAACCTAGTGCCAGCACTACTGAAATTACAAGGTGCGCCTGACTAAGCTGGTTTCAGACGTTTTATTGAGGAGGTCCCCCATGGATTCAGTCATCATGTCCGGACTGAGAATCGGACTGCTGATTCTCCTATGGCTGTTCATTTTGGTGGCCTTGAACGCAATGCGCCGTGACGCCAACAAAGCGGCCGGTTCATACCAAGCATTGAAGTCTGATTCTGCCAAAGCTCCACGCGTGAAGGGGCGGGCACAACCAGCGCGCGAAATTAAGATTGTGGATGGCCCGCTGGCGGGTTCACACATGGCTTTGAGCGGCTTAGAAAACTTCACATTAGGGCGCGCCCAGGACTGTGACTTTGTCTTAGGTGATGATTACGCATCATCCCGTCACGCGCGTCTCTTCCGTCGTGGAAGCCAATGGTTTGTCGAAGACTTGGAATCCAGGAACGGAACTTTCGTTGCTGGTACCCGGATTGACCAGCCAGAACATGTAAGCATTAATACCGATATTAAGTTGGGCCGTTCAACAGTAAGGCTGGTGGCGTAAAGATGCTAAAACTGAATTTTACCGCCGCCTCCGACCGGGGCCTGGTGCGTGGAAATAATGAGGATTCCGCGTACGCAGGACCTTATTTGCTTGCTATGGCCGATGGCATGGGCGGACATGCAGCAGGTGAAGTCGCCTCCCAGCTGATGATCACTCACCTGATGGGTTTGGATAAGAACCCAAGTGACAATGACATGCTGGCGCTATTGGGCACAGTCTCTACGGAAGCAAACTGGTCCATCTCTGAGCACATCAGCAACCATCCAGAAACTGATGGCATGGGCACCACGCTGACATCCATGATGTTCAATGGCTCCCAATTCGCGGTCTGCCATGCTGGTGACTCCCGCGGTTATCTCCTGCGCGATAATAAGTTGCAGCAGGTCACTAAAGATGACACTTATGTGCAGTCTTTGGTGGATGAAGGCAAGCTCGACCCAGAGGATGTCACCTCCCACCCACAAAAATCTTTGATCTTGAAGGCCTATAACGGCCGCGGTGTGGAGCCGACGCTATTCCTCTTTGATGCGCAACCCGGTGACCGTATTCTGCTGTGCTCCGACGGTCTATCGGATCCTGTCACAGCATCAACCATTGAATCCACGCTTGCACAAGAGACGTCATTGGAAGTAGCCGCCTCCCGCCTGGTTGAATTGGCGTTACGCTCGGGTGGTCCCGATAACGTGACCGTGGTCTTGGCTGATGTTGTAGAAGCAACCGAAGAAGACATCGCTGCTGCTGAGGAGCAGGGCGCGTCCAATCCAGCTGAGGCAAATACTTCTAAGTTTTCCGCTACCGCGGGTATCCCTGAGGAGCAAACCGCCGCCGAAAAGGCAGCATCCATCAATCCGCAGGCCATCCTCGTCGGCGCTATTGCTGGTGAAGTACCAGAGCCAACGCATCCGGATTCAGCAGCGTCACGCGCGGCTGCTCTGAACCGTCGCTCCCAAGTGATTGAGCCATTTTCTGGCCCCACCACTGCTGCTGGCGCACCGCGTTCGCAACTGTCCCCCACGGGCGGAAATCCTACTAACCCAGTAGACAATGGCAGCGGTACTGATGGTGCCACAGGTGAAAGCGGTTCCGGAGCCGGCGCCGCAGAACCAGTCGACGAGGAGCCTCGTAGACCTCGCCGTAGCTTCTTTGGCTGGCCACTGATTGTGTCCATCCTGGTCATCATCGTCGTTGTCGGCGGCGTGTGGGTTGCAGGTAAGAATTATCTCGATAACAACTACTACGTCGCAGTAGCTGCAGCTGAACCTGGCGCGGCCGATGACGCAGATGCTGCCGATGCAACAGCTGCTGAAACATCGGCTGCACCGGCCTCGGAGGCTGAACAGCCAAGTGAGGAAGCAGAACCGAGCGAGTCGGAAACTGCAGCACCAGCAGATGACGATGCCCAGGAATCAGTTCCGCAGGGCCAAGAAATCACCATCATGCAGGGCGTTGATTTCGAGCTCTTCGGACGTTCGCTCAACCATACGTACCAGGTTGCCTGCCTGAAGGAAGATGGTGCGTTGCAGCTAGCCACTTCGTCCTGCCCAGCAGATGCTCAACCATTTACGCTCAGTGACCTGCCGCCATCAGAGCGCAGCGCCGTGGGAAACCTGGAATCAGGCTCCTACGATGACGTGCAATCACAACTGACTCAATTATCCGAACGTGCACTTCCAAAGTGCCGTGAATCTACTACCGATAAGGACCGCTTCCGGTCAACCCCCGGGATTGACTGCCGGGAGGTGAATTAAATGCTCAAAGAATTCCGTAGCCGAAAGACGGAGCTCAGCCTGCTCATCATGGCAGCAATCGTCTTCACCATCACGTTGGTGAGCCTGGAATTCTCCCAAGGCAATGAAATCAACAGCGAGATCCTGTGGATCATCGCTGGTTTCTCAGGCGTGTTGGTCTGTGCACACCTCGTATTGTGTTTCCTTGCGCCGCACTCCGACCAGCTCATGCTGCCGATTGTCGCCGTGCTTAACGGCATAGGTCTGCTCATGCTCGCCCGCCTAGATATTGCACAGGGCTGGCAGCTGGCATCCCGGCAGGTGATGTGGACGATTGTTGGCCTCGTGCTCTTTGCCGCGGTGCTCATCGTCGTCCGCGATCACAGAGTATTTACCCGCTACTCCTACATCCTGGGTGTAGCCGGCATCGTGCTGCTCGCATTGCCGCTGGTGTGGCCACAGCCGCCAGACGCTGAGGCACGCATCTGGATTTGGCTGGGACCATTTTCCATCCAGCCGGGTGAGTTCTCCAAGATCTTGCTGCTGCTTTTCTTCGCCATGTTGCTGGTGCAAAAGCGCTCGCTATTTACCGTTGCGGGTTACCGTTTCCTCGGGCTTTCCCTGCCACGATTGCGCGATCTCGCCCCGATTCTCATCGTGTGGGCTATCGCAATTGTCATCATGGGTATCTCTAATGACTTCGGTCCAGCGCTGCTGCTATTTTCCACCGTGCTGGGCATGCTGTACATGGCCACAGGACGCGTGTCCTGGCTGGTCATCGGTTTGTTTCTGGTGGCTATCGGCGCGACCGGCATTTGGATGATCTCGGATAAAATCCAGGATCGTTTTTCCAACTTCCTGGATCCTTTGGCTAACTATGACAGCACGGGCTACCAGCTCTCCCAAGCTCTGTTTGGCATGTCCACTGGCGGAATCACCGGTTCTGGTCTGGGCAATGGCTATCCGGAGCTCGTTCCCGTGGCGCACTCGGACTTTATCCTCGCCGCTATCGGTGAAGAGTTCGGCCTCATTGGCCTGGCCGCCGTGCTGATTCTTTTCGCACTGCTGGTTTCTCGTGGGTTCAATACGTCCATGCGCGTGCGCGATTCCTACGGCAAGCTGGTTGCCGGCGGTCTGTCTTTGACCATCGCGATCCAGATTTTCGTCGTCACCGGCGGCATTTCCGCATTGCTGCCGATGACTGGTCTCACCACCCCATTCATCTCCGCGGGTGGTTCGGCATTGATGGCTAACTACATTCTGCTAGCAATCTTGCTGCGGATTTCTAATACGGCTCGCCGCCCGCAGGAACAAGCGGACCCTAATCCTCCCCTGTCAACTGATACGACATCAATGGCGGAGGTTCGCTAATGAATAAATCAATTCGCGTTACCGCGCTATTTTCCATCATCCTCACCATTATTTTGTTGATCCACCTCACCGTGGTGCAGGCATTTAGTGAGGATAAGTACGCCAGCAACCCACTCAATCAGCGTGGATTCTACGATCTTCAGACCGTGGCACGCGGGCAGATTTTTGCCGGTGGCACCGTCTTGGCTGAATCCAATCCGAATGAGGAGGGCATCTACTCACGCTCTTATCCGGTGGACTCCCCTGCCTGGGGCCCGGTAACCGGCTACCTGTCCACGCAATATGGGGCATCTCAGATTGAGGCCTCCTATAACGAGATCCTCAACGGCACTGATGACTCCCTTTTGACTAATAACTTCAAGGATCTCATCACTGGTGAACAGCCAGATGGTGCCAACGTGGAAGTCACCATTGATCCGCAGCTGCAACAACTGGCTTATGATGAGCTCAACCAGAAAGGCTATGAAGGTGCCGCGGTGGCGCTGGAGCCATCGTCAGGCAAGATTTTGGCCATGGCATCGAGCCCGTCCTATAACCCCAATAATATTGATGAGCAATGGGCGCAGTTGCAGGAGCAAGAGGGCAACCCGCTGCTCAACCACGCCACCCAAGAAACCTTGCCTCCGGGGTCAATCTTCAAAATCATCACCACCGCAGCCGGTTTGAACAATGGCTATAACCCGGACTCCACGCTCACTGGTGCATCGGAAATCACCTTGCCCGGCACCAATACTCAGCTGACCAACTACGGCGGCCAAGTCTGTGGTGGCTCCCAGCAGGTTACGTTGACCACCGCTTTCTCCTTGTCCTGTAATACCGCATTCGTCGAGATGGGCATTGACGTGGGCGCTGATGAGCTTCGTGAATACGCCGAAGGATTCGGTGTCGGCGATGAGCCAGAAATCGGCGTCGATGCGGCAGCCGGCAACTTGGGCGAATTGCCTGACGATGCCGCCGTGGGTCAATCATCCATCGGCCAGCGCGACGTCTCCATGTCCGCGCTGCAGGCAGCCGGCATGGCAGCCACCGTCGCCAATGGTGGCGTGCGCATGGAGCCTTACTTGGTCAATCGCATTACCGATTCGACCATGAATGACATCCGCACCACCAACCCTGAGGAAGCGGCAACCGCGGTCAGCGAAGACGTCGCCGCAACGCTGACGGACCTGATGTATGCATCGGAACGCAGCACCTCCGGTTATAACGGCAATAGTTACGCATCTAAGACCGGTACCGCTGAGCACGGCGATGGTCTTCCACCGCATGTCTGGTATGTGGCATTTGACCCTGATCGTGATATCGCCGTGGCTGTCGTGGTGAAAAACGGCGGCAACTTAGGTGAATCCGCGACCGGTGGCCAGGTCTCAGCACCGATTGGCCGCGCAATTCTGGACAGCTACGGAGGTGGCCAGTAATGAATACTGCTGACAACCAAGAGCTTCTCCAATCACTGATCGGGGATGACTATGTCCTGCAGTGGATCATTGGCCACGGCGGCATGTCGACTGTGTGGCTGGCCGATGATGTCAATAATCAGCGCGAAGTTGCCCTTAAGGTACTTCGCCCGGAGTTTTCCAATAATGAGGAATTCCTCTCCCGTTTCCGCAATGAGGCTGATGCCGCGGAAAATATTGACTCTGACAATGTGGTCAAAACCTATGACTACCGCGAGGTCCAAGACCCTGCGGGCCATAGCTTTTGTTTCATCGTCATGGAATACGTACGCGGTGAGTCTTTGGCTGACCTGCTTGCGCGCGAAAAGTCACTGCCGGAATCCTTGGCGCTCGATGTGCTGGAGCAAACCGCGCATGGTCTGTCCATCATCCACCGCATGGAATTAGTCCACCGTGATATCAAGCCGGGCAACCTACTGATTACCCAAAATGGTCAGGTGAAAATCACCGACTTCGGTATTGCCAAAGCTGCCGCCGCCGTACCGCTGACGCGCACCGGCATGGTGGTCGGCACCGCTCAATATGTATCGCCAGAACAAGCTCAGGGTAAAGATGTGACCGAGGCTTCCGATGTCTACTCCCTGGGTGTCGTTGGCTATGAAATGCTCGCCGGCGAGCGCCCATTCTCGGGCGACTCTTCGGTATCCGTTGCTCTCGCGCATATTAGCCAGGCGCCCGCGCCGCTGTCCACGAATGTGTCCGCACCCGTGCGCGAGCTCATTGGAATTGCACTGCGCAAAGATCCTCATACGCGCTATGCCGACGGCAATGAAATAGCGCTCGCGGTCTCCGCGGTGCGCCTGGGCAAGCGCCCGCCGCAGCCAAAGGCCATGCCGGCTAACATGATCGCGCCGGAACCTTCACCGACCGCGGCAACCGCAATGTTGGGCGAGGCAACGAACCCAACAACTATTCACCCGGCCGTGGATGCACGCCCAAGCACCGACCCAGATGCACGCGCTACCAGTGCGCATGCCGCCGGTGCGGGTGCCGCTGTGGCAACCACGCCCAAGCCTGCGAAGAAGTCGAGCGCCGGCAAGAATTTCGGCATCGGCGTCGGCATTGCGGCCCTGGCGGTCGCTTTAGTCGGCGGCGGTTTCTACGCTGCCACCATGTTCAGTAATCAAAGTGGAGAGAGCGAGCCAACCACCGAGCCCGAACCATCCATCGTGACCGAATATGTCACCACGGAAAATAACACCACCGAGGAAGTAGAACCCACCAACACCCCCGATACCCCGAGTGAGCCTGCACCGGAAGAAACCGAGGATTCGCCGTCCCCAACGCCTACTCGTTCCAGCCCTTCTCCTACCCCAACGCCAACCGATACCCCTGGTGAGACCGAAGAACCCACCAGCGGTAACGGCAATGATGGCAATGGCGATGAAACAGGAAACGACAGCGGTGTTGAACAACCAACCGATACTGCTGATGAAGAAACTGAAAATGACACTGCAGTTAACCCAGGTGAGGATATTATTGGAGACATCATAGACGGACTCGAGGGAGGTGCCAATGGTTAATGATCGCTATCGTTTAGGCGAAGTCATTGGTTCCGGTGGCATGTCAGAAGTTTTTGCCGCTACCGATACTTTGCTCGGCCGTGACGTGGCCATCAAAATGCTGCGCCCCGAGATGGCGCGCGATGTCAGCTTCCGTGAGCGTTTCCGCAAGGAGGCGCAGAATTCGGGCCGCCTTAATCACCCTAATATTGTGGCGGTATATGACACGGGCGAGGTCGATGATGATGGCCTCGCCATCCCTTATATTGTCATGGAGCGCGTGCATGGCCGTACCTTGCGCGATATCGTCCGCGAGGATGGCCCTTTGCCATCGCGCGAGGCAGCCGAGGTGCTCATTCCGGCAGCGCATGCACTGCAGGCTTCGCATGATGCAGGCATTATTCACCGCGATATTAAGCCGGCGAATATCATGCTCACCAATACCGGCCAGGTCAAAGTCATGGACTTTGGTATTGCCCGTGCGTTGGATGATTCCACCTCCGCGATGACGCAGACGTCCGCGGTGATTGGTACCGCGCAGTATCTTTCCCCGGAGCAGGCGCAAGGCAAGCCTGCCGATGCCCGCTCGGACGTCTACGCTCTCGGCTGCGTCATGTATGAGGCGGTCACCGGCCATACGCCTTTTGAAGGCGAAACCCCCTTCGCCGTTGCCTACCAGCATGTGCAGGAAGAACCGGTGCCGCCTTCGGAGTCATTGACTCCCGATGCGTTGACACCGACCGATCGCGTGAATCTGGATGCCGTGGTGCTCACCGCGATGGCCAAGGATCCGTCCGACCGCTACCAGTCGGCGCAAGAAATCAGCGAAGACTTAGACCGCATGCGCACCGGCGGTGTCACCCGTGCTGCGCAGATGCATATTGCTGACGATGCCCCCTCGGCCCATAGCCAACCCGAAGACACCACGCGCGTCGCACCGTCCCATCCGGCGACAACGACGATGGAGCCCCAGGCCGCATCGGCAGCAGCAGGCGTTCCGGTGGCAAACCCCGGCGTATCTTCACAGCCGAAATATTACGACGAAGACGATGACGATAACGAGCCCAAGCCCTGGCTGAAGTGGCTGGCCATCATCTTGTCGGTTGTATTGGTCGCGGTCATCGCAGGCTTTGCTTTTGATTATTGGAATACTTCCCGCGAGCGTCAGGCTGAGCAGGAACAACGCCAGGCTGAGCAAGCCAATATGGTGACTGTTCCAGACGTCGAAGACCGCCCACGCGCAGAAGTCATTGCCGAATTGGAAGAATTAGACCTGCTGGTCACGGTCAATGAGGAAGCAAATCCGGATATTGAACGCGATAATGCCATCCGCATTAACCCAGCTCCGGGTTCGCAGCTGCAACGCAATTCCACCGTCATCCTGACCGTATCTTCGGGCCGTGAGATTACTGAGGTTCCAGACGTCGTGGGTATGAGCTTGGAAGACGCGTCGCGCGCGCTTTCCGATGCCGGCCTCGAAATCTCCGACAACGTCGAAGAAGAAGAGTCCTCTGCCGATGACACCGGCCGGGTTACTCTGCAGAATCCGCCGGCCGGTTCGCAGCTATCCCGCGGTTCTCGTGTCACGGTGACTGTTGGTACTGGTCCACGCATGGTTCGTATCCCTTCCAACCTGGTGGGCCAGGATATTGAGGAGGTCCGTTCCACCCTGGATGCGATGGGTCTGACCGTGAATGTGGACACCATTGACTCCACCGAAAATGACGGCGAAGTCCTGTCCGTGTCCGATGAGGGTAATGAGATCCCCGCCGATTCCACTGTGACCGTTCGCGTTTCCAATGGTCAACTCATTGAGGCGCCCGCGCTGGTCCGTGAGGATCCGGATGCTGCTGAGCAAGCGCTGCGTGATGCCGGCTGGTCCGGTGACTTCAATGTTGGCGAACCAGTAGCCACCGGCGCCGCCGTGGACAGTGGTCTCATTGCGTGGGCCTCTGCCAATGAGGGCGATTCCATCCGCCGCGACGAGGACATCGAAATCCGCATCTGGGACTTCGACCTCGGCGCCCTGCTGCCCTCCAACTAGGGCTGGGCGCGCCCAGCCCGCGCCCAGCCCGCGCCCAGCGTTCCTTCCGGCTCCGGGGCGTAGAGACAATTGCCAGTTTGAGCTGGTAGAGTTTTAATCCACAATAGAAATAATTCTCAATTTATTACTCGCGTAAAGGTTGATAAAGGCCCATGCCAAAGTCAAAGTACAACCCAACCACCGCTCCCGCAGCGACCAGCACGGGTTCTGCGGCCAACCGCACCCCAGTCAAGATTAATGCTGAGGGCACCCCAAAGTGGTACATCGTCCTCATGCTGGGCCTGATGATCCTGGGCCTGGCGTGGATTGTGGTTAACTACCTCGCCGGCGAGCAGATCGGCTTCATGGCCGCACTCGGCGCGTGGAATTACGCCATCGGCTTCGGCCTCGCCATCATCGGTCTTCTCATGACCATGGGTTGGCGTTAGCTTTAGCTGGCGTTAGAACCCAGCCAAAGAATTGAGCACGGTGGATTTCCACCGTGCTCATTTTGTCTATCTCCCCGACTACTTCTGCGTCCGGTTCATCACCGCGACAACAATCAGCCAGACTGCGCCAATCACAATGACGGTAGCCCCCATGCCAAGGCCCGTTCTGCGAAAGGTTGCCCCGGCAGTCTCGGCATAACTCCCGTCTTTAATCAAAGGCGCGATAATGCCGCAATAAATAGCAACGCCCAATAGCACGCTGAGCATGCTCGTAACTATGGTTTTCGGGTTCCGGAACTCATTTTTCTTCATCGCCAGCTCACCTTACTCCCCACAGAATGTTTGTCTACCTAAATTACAAACTCAGTACTTTCGTACCCTGGCCGCAAGGCTAACCCTCGAGCAGTTTGCGCGCCCTCACCAGTTTGATTTGATAACCAATCAATGGAATAACCGAGTAGACCAAAACAAAGACGGCGGAAACGCCCAGCAGAACCTCGATGATTCTGTACCAATCAACATTCTCGATGAGCAAGAACACCGCGATGAAGATGACAATCGACACCGCCGAAGCCTTCGCAAACGCGTTGCGCCGCGATTCCAAGGCCTCGGCTTTCAATCCATCATCGGTATGCAGTGCAACGGTGCCAGGCTGCGCCTTAAAGATGTGCGTATCCACGAGTGATATCACGTGCGTCCAACCGGCTTCCTTACACATTGCGAAGAAGTCATCGTCAGCGTCGGCTTCATTCACCATGTCGAAAATGACGTCTTCTTTCTCGCCTGGTTCGAACTCCCAGCCGTGTCCGGCATATGAGGTGCCAATAAGGTGCTCACCCTTTGCCGCCATGGTGCGAAAAAGGCGCAATTCGCGCTCGGGGTTGATTGCCAGTCCTGAATTTAGTCGCTTAGACATTGTTTTCTCCATCTGTTTCCGTGAGCAAATTTTGCGCCGCGGCCACAAGTTGCTCACGGCGCTCAACGTTGGTGGCTGCTACGGCCATTCCCTTGTCGGTTATGCGATAGCTGCGGCGGCGTTCGCCATCGTCGGAGGCACTCACTTCCTCAATGAGGCCGGCATCGACGAGTTTCTTCAGGGTTGTGTACAGCGACGCCGGTCCAATAGCCACGAGGCCGCCGGTGCGTTCTTCGAGGAATTGCATGATTGAGTAACCATGCCGCGTTTGTTTGAGCGCGAGCAAGATGAAAAACGCTGCTTCGGGAAGGTTGCCTTCATCGAAGCCTGACTTTCGTGCCATGCTATATCTCCTTCCGATATATCATTTAATGACATAGTAAACACGGATCGAAGTTGTGCACAACCCCAAAAAGCACAAAAGCTTGCCGATGCCCCCATTTCCACAGGTCAGCCGCCCAGAAAATTCTTGTCGTCTGCCGACATTTCCGCAGATCAGCGCGTTTTTCGCCCAAATTTCATAGTTGTCCACGCGCCGTGAAAAAAGTTATCCACAGGCTGGGGAGAACTCTGTGAAATTCGAGTCTCCACAGGTTTACGCACAGCCTGTGGATAACTTTTCTCACTGTTTTAACAAGGCCCTAAAGTTTCGAAAAATGTGCGAAAGATCAGAATACCTGGCGTTTTATGTGTTCGATTAGCGTTTTCTTTCGACAATTACACGCGTGTAGTTATCCACAGTGTGGATAACTCATGTGAAATACTTTCGCACACACGTCCCCGTGGATAACATGCCGTAGTTATCCCCACTCCCCTGCTCAGGGCGCAGGCTACCACTGGGGTTGATTCTTGTTATTTTGCGACGCGGCCCGCCCGCCGGCTCTACGCTTCAGCCCACCCAACGCACAGGTTTACGGTCCCAGCCCCACGGCATCCAGGATCGACAAAGGCGCCCTCCACACAATCTGTGGAAGACGCCTTGAGGAACCGTAGTTAATTAAGCGCCATCAACTTTTCTCTTCTGCATCGCGATAGCAATCGCTGTGGCTGCAACGCACGCAGTCGTCATAATGACCAGAAGCGAGGACAAGGCTTGACCAACATCGCCCTCTTTGACGATCAGCATGGTGACAAAACTCAGCACCCATCCTGATAGACCCAGCAGTACTGCCTTTTGGGAGTTAGTCTTTTCTTCCACGTTCATGTCTCCTACGACGTTGGATGCACCTTTCGTCCGCCACGCTAAATGAAAATGATTTCACAAGCAATAGCATTCAGGGTTCTATCAGTGAATTACTCACACCGCCGAAGCCATCTATATACCCGTGGACGCATACAGGACATACGTAGCAATCGGCAGACCAGCAAGACCCAGCCAGTGCACCACCTGTGATTTGCGGGTCACGCACAGCGCCAGAATGATGCCCGCAAACAACCCGCCGAGGTGTCCCCAAAGTGATACACCGGAGGAGATAAACGTGTAAACGACGTTCACAACGACCAGCACTATCGGCGCGCGCAAATCCATGCCGCGGCTGCGATACACGGAGATAAGCAGCACCATGAGCGCAAACAGCGCCCCGGAAGCACCCGCGGTGGGTGACATGAAATCCAGCGTCAGAATCAGCAGACCCGAGCTTATCGCCGCAGAGATATACAAAGCCACAAACAGCACCGTGCCGAAGTGTCGTTCAACTTCTCGCCCAATCAGCATCAGCATGATCATGTTGACCGTCAGGTGCCCGATGTCTAGGTGCATGAACGCGTAGCTCAACGGCGTCCACCAATGGTCTGCTATCTCAAAGGCTGGCCCCCACACCATCATGTTGTGGACAAGCTCGGAATTACCGAAAACCTGCGTCAATGAACCCGCCTGAAAGGCCGCTATAAACCACAAAACAATGGACGCAGCCGTAATAATCAGCGTCGCCGGCGCCGTGCGATAAAAAGACTTCAGCCAGGAACTCAAACTTCCAGTTCTCATTCGCAAACTCCGAGCATTCCAATGCTATAACTGCACCACGGGCATAATTTTAAGATCGGAGCCTTCATGTCTCCATTATCCCGTAAGAGCAATTCAACCGAAAACTATAAAACCCGCACAGGCAGTCTGCGCGGGTAGAAATAACGATGAGAAACTAGCTCATCATGGCCTTAAGCCTGTGCGATCTCCACAGACTCAATGACAACGTCTTCAACTGGACGGTCCATACGGTCAGTCTGAACCTTGCCCAGCTTAGAAACAACTTCCTGGGAAGCAGCGTCAGTGACCTCACCGAAGATGGTGTGGTGGTTGTTCAGGTGTGGGGTTGGTGCCACGGTGATGAAGAACTGGGAACCATTGGTGCCAGGACCAGCGTTTGCCATTGCCAGCAGGAATGGACGGTCGAAGGTGAGTTCTGGGTGGAACTCATCCTGGAACTGGTAGCCAGGGCCACCACGGCCGGTGCCGGTTGGGTCGCCGCCCTGGATCATGAAGTTGTCAATAATGCGGTGGAAGATAGCGCCGTCGTAGAACGGGCCGGTCTGCTCGCCCTTAGCGTTCTGAGCAGAGTATTCCTTCTCACCGGTTGCGAGGCCGATAAAGTTTTCAACAGTTACTGGTGCGTGGTTACCGAACAGGTCGATGACAATGTCACCGAGGTTGGTGTGCAGCGTTGCAGTTGCAGTCTTCTGAGTCATGTCAGCCATTGTAAACAAACTTCTCAGTTGTGTGCCGCCGCACGGTGTGATGCTCGCGCACAGCGATCACGCAGTCCAGCATTTTTGTACACTGAAGAATTATGAATCTAGCTGGTTATGATGGAATCTTATTCGATCTCGATGACACCCTCATGGATCACACGGGTGCCTCTATCAAGGGCCTAGATAGCTGGTGCGCAGACTTAGGTCTGCGCACGGGGCAGTATGACCGCTGGGCAGAGATCGAGCACAAGTGGGTCAGCCGTTATGAGCGCGGCGACATCTCGCATCCACAGCAGCGTCGCGAGCGTGCGAAAGAATTCACCGGCCAGATGAATTTAAGTGATGAGGAAGCCACTGAGCTCTACGCCGGGTTCATTCGCGGCTATCAGGCCCATTGGGCGGCTTTCGATGATGCCATCGACACCATCCACCGCGCCCTCGATACCGGCAAGAAGGTCGGCATCCTCACTAATGGCGCGCGTGAGATGCAGGAAGGCAAGGTCCGTGCCGGCGACTTGGTCATTGACGGCGTGGAACTGATCCCGCTGGTCGAACACGACGCCCCCAAGCCACGCCCGCGCGCGTATTCGCTGGGCTGCGAAAAGATTGGCACCAGCCCGCAGCGCACCGCATTAATTGGGGACAATTGGCTTAACGATGTCGAAGGCGCCCGCCAAGCAGGCCTAACCGGTGTGTACTTCTACCAGGGCCTTTCACACCAGCCAAAACCACAACCAGCTGACCGAGAGGTAATTTCCTCACTCAGCCAGTTGGTGTTTAGGGCTTAATGCTCGTTCCTACGTTTAAGCACTAAACGGAAACGGAGACCGTCGCAGCAACTTCCTCGCGGGCGAGGACCATGTTGCGCAGGGACTGCTCGGTTTCTTCGTAACCGCGGGTCTTCAGGCCACAGTCTGGGTTGACCCACAGGCGCTCGAGCGGAACGTGCTTCAAAGCAGCACGAATAAGCTCGGCCATTTCAGCCACGGATGGAATACGTGGCGAGTGGATGTCGTAGATGCCAGGACCGATTTCGGAGTGGAACTTCTCGTCGATGTCCTGCAGCAGCTCCATACGGGAACGCGCAGCCTCAATGGAGGTGACATCAGCATCGAGGCCAGCAACGGCGTCGATGATCTGGCCGAACTCGGAGTAGCACAGGTGGGTGTGAATCTGAGTGGTTGGCGCAGCATCCAAAGACACCAGGCGGAAAGAGCGCACTGCCCAATCCAGGTAGGAAGGACGGTCTTCTTCACGCAGTGGCAGCAGCTCACGCAGTGCAGGCTCATCAATCTGGATGATTTCAATGCCGGCTTCTTCCAGGTCCTTGACCTCATCCGCCAGTGCGACACCGATCTGGTCAGCAGACACCGACTGGTGAACGTCATCGCGAACGAAAGACCACGCCAGGATGGTGACTGGACCAGTCAGCATGCCCTTGACGTGCTTATCGGACAGGGACTGTGCGTACTTAGCCCACTCCACGGTCATTGCCTTTGGACGGGAAACGTCACCAACCACGATTGGTGGACGGGTACAACGGGAGCCATAAGACTGGACCCAGCCATTTTCGGTGACCACGAAGCCATCGAGAAGCTCCGCGAAGTACTGCACCATGTCATTGCGCTCTGGCTCGCCGTGCACCAGCACGTCCAAGCCCAGGCGTTCCTGCAGCCCAATCACGCTGGCAACTTCCTTGCGCAGCGCCTCATCGTACTGCTCATCGGTCAACGCGCCGGAGCGGTGGTCCGAGCGTGCCTTACGAATATCAGCGGTCTGTGGGAAAGAACCAATGGTGGTAGTTGGCAGGACCGGCAGACCCAGAGCCTTCTGTGCTTCCTGACGCTCAGCAAAAGCTGGTTCACGCTGCACCAGGCCCTCAGGCAGTGCCGCGGTGCGGTCCGCTACCTGCTGGTTGTGGGTACGGGTGGACTCAGCGCGGGTACGTACCGCACGGTCAGCGCGAGCATAAGCTTCCGCCGCATCCAGTGGGCCCGCAGCCAAAGCCACGACCTCACCGATCTTTTCATTAGCGAAGGAGAACCACGCAGCAACATCCACCGGCAGCTTCGTTTCCGCTTCCACGGTGTGCGGCACGTGCTGCAGCGATACCGAAGTAGACACGGATGCGCCCTCAAACTGCTCAAAGACCTCACGCAGCGCGCGCAGGTTTCCTGCCCACACGTTGCGGCCATCGACCAGGCCGGTCACCAGCTGGGTCTTCTCACGGTTGACAGTATCCTTTACGCGTTCCACGTAGCCCGCATCCAGAACTTGCGTGCCGACGGACAGGTCCACCTGCAGTGCCTCCGGCGCCACTTCTGCCAGTGCGTCGAGCCCGGCGCGCGCGGAGCCATAAGGGGTGGTGACATATACCTGTGGGCGGTTTTCCGCCGCCAGAATCTTGGTGTATGCAGCCTTCAAGTGTGCGGCAATCTGCTCGTCGTTAGCAACGGCGAGGTCAGCCACGGCTGCTGGTTCGGCGAGCTGAATCCACTCGACGCCGGCATCGGCAAGCGCGGCAAGGACCTGGATGTAGGACTCAACGAGCGCATCGAGGTGCTCAAGTGGCTGGCTGGTGGAGCTTTCTGCCTGCTTGGACAGCGCCAGGACGGTGACTGGACCAACCAGGTATGGGCGTACGGCATGGCCCTGTTCGCGAGCTTCCTCAACTAGGCGCAGAACGCGGTTAGGACGAGCCACGAAGTTCTGGCCATCCACGATTTCCGGAACGATGTAGTGGTAGTTGGTATCAAACCACTTGGTCATCTCCAGCGGCGCACGGTCAGCGTTACCGCGAGCCAGAGCGAATTCTTCATCCAGGCTAACCTCAGCTGCGTCGCCGCCCACGGCACCAACGGTCAACGAGGTCTCCAACACCTGGTCATAAAGCGCAACGTCTGCTGGGATGGCGTAATCCTCATCCAGACCCAAATCCTCCAGGCGCGCGTAGGTATCCACGCGCAGAGAATGCGCGGCGGATTCAAAAGTCTCCTGGTCAATCTTGCCGGACCAGTATGCTTCCAGGGCCTTCTTGAGCTCGCGCTGGGCGCCCACGCGTGGGTAGCCCTCAATAGTGGCCTTGGGAAATGGTGTTTTCTCAGTCATTGTTCTTTCCTTCTTGAGGTTGAATCCCGATGCTGCTCAGGAGTTCTTGGGTAATTGATGCGTTGTTATGGGTGTAGATGTGCAAACAGCCTGCGCCGCCGGCGAGCACCGCTTGGGCAAGTTCAACGGTGTGCGCCATGCCGATGGCATATTCCTCATCCGGGCTACGCGCACGCGAAAGCTTTTCGATGAGCCCTTGCGGCACCTTCAGCCCTGATAGCTCACCCATACGCTGGGCGCGTTTGAGCGAAGTCACCGGCATGATGCCGGGGATGAGTGGGATTTTCGTTCCCGCCAGCCGCGCGCGCTGGGCGAATTTGAGGTAGTCCTCGGCGTCAAAGAACAATTGCGTTATGGCTAGGTCCGCGCCCAAGCGCTGCTTAGCCAAGATGACGTCGAAGTCTTCATCAGCGTTGGCGGATTCGACGTGGCCATTGGGATAGCACGCAACCCCTACCGCTAGGCGCCCAGCGGCAAAGCGTGCGGCTTGCTCTCCTTCTAATTGGCGGATCAGGCGCACCAATTCATCGGCGTGCTGCAGGTATCCCGCCGGCAACGTGGCTTGGCCCGGCTCCAAATCCCCGCGCAGTGCCAAGAATCCGCGGACGCCGGCATCTACTAAGACGTTGACCCACTCCACTAGTTGCTGCTTGTTCCCCGCCGTGCACGCCAAGTGCGCCAGCGGCCGCATGGAGGTGGTGGTAGAAATCCGCTCGATGAATTTCGCGGTGCCCTCCAGCCAGCCCGAACGCTTGGAGCTTGTCACCGCAATGTAGTCGGGGTTGTAGCTCTCTAATACGTCAAGCAGGTTGTCCACTTTCGCGTCGTCGGCATCATCCCGCGGTGGGATAACTTCAAAAGACAGCGCGGTGCGGGTGTAAGCATTGCTTGCCGATACCCCCTTCACGCCCGCGTCCAGCTCAAGATAATCGAGCGGCGCGGATGCTGACATACGTGGCACCATGATTCCTCCTGTGCTGGTAGTTGATGTGCGAGTAATGAAAACGTACCAAGCTGTTCACTTTTTCCGACAGGAGTTTTTAATGGTGTTACCTTTGAAAGTTCGCTGCCTTGCCAAAGGGCACTCACCTGGATGAATTTAAAAGCCCGCCTATGAACCAAGCTGTCTACTTTGTGGTTTGGTGGCCGGCTAGATTGTGGAAATATCTCCCACAGCTCTCCCACAGCGCGGCAAAAGACAACTACTGTTGGTAATTAAGTAGTTGGATATGCATGAGAAGGAGCGAAAAGCACATGAATCCCATTGCAGCGCGGCAAGCGTTGAAGGTTGCATCCTCTTTGTGGGGCCAGTTCAACAAGTACCGCAAGGACAAAGCGGCTGAGGCTTATTCCGCATTAGAAGAGGCAGCGAACACGGCGAAGTCCAACACCAATGATCTCGGTGCGGATTTGGACGCACGCTTCCCTGAGGCTCGCAAGCAGGCCGGCGCTGTCACCAAGGCCGCACACGATCGCATTGAGCGCGCGCTGGCGGAATTTAATAACCGCAGCGAGGAAGCCGGCGAACGCCTGGTTTCCGCCACCTCTGAGTTGAGCGACCGCGCCGAAAAGGCGACCCGCGCTGGCCGTAAGAATGCGAAGAAGTCCATCACCAAGACCCGCAAGAACGCCCGCAAGCAAGCAAAGCAGGCTACTAAGGCGACCCAGGCCAAGCGCAAGCAGTTGGGCAAGAAGAAGTCGAAGTCTCGTTCACTCTTCTCCGTGGCTGGCATCATCGCGTTGATTGCTGCGGTTGCAGGCGGCGTCTACTACCTGCTGCGCCGCAACGACACCCCGGGGGAAGTTCCGCCGCGCGTGGAGGACTTTGCCGATAATTCCCAGCCAGATACCTCCGGCTCCACCTTGGTCTACACCTCAACTTCCGAAGATGACAAGGCCACAGCAACTGCCGGCGGCAACAAGGGTGCAGGCGACCTGGCTGAAGATGGCCCCGAGGAACGCGACGAAGAATTGCTCAACTCCCTCGATGAGCAGCTCGCCGCCCACCGCGAGCAGGCCCACGCCGAGCAGGCCCAGTCGGAGCGTGATGCCGCAGCAGACGACATCACGGAACAGTCCGACGCAGACTCCACCGACACCTCGCGTGTCACCGATGATTCCGAGGATGAAGGCAAACACCGCCTCGAAGGCGACGACAAGTAAGCCGGCTCCGCTTTCAGCGTTACCCATACCCCAAGGTTTCTACCCCGATTTCTCCATCGAGGTTTGAATCTTGGGGTTTCGCCGTATTCCCCTACCCGTTTCCCACTTGTACTGAGACTAAATTGGTTGGGATTGGCTAAGATTTCGCCTTTTGGGGGTGGGCTGAACGTAACGTAGATCGCACTGCATTGAAGTAAGTGACTGGCGCTGGTTCAATAATGCCCAATACCTGTAGAAGTTCTAATAAGAAGTAAAACTGCATCGATATCCTTTTATGAATTGTTTAATTGTTCTGCCTTGATGTCGGGCGGTTTTTCTTATTTCACGATTATTCCCTGCCCTACTGGAGGACTCGGTCTTTATGAGCTATGAAACTATTACCATCAACCTGAAAAACGGCGAAACGTTCTACTTCCCAGTTGGTGCGGTAATTGGAGACAGCTCCGCCCGCGTTGATTTGCTGCGCGAGGCCATTGAAAATTCCAGCGATTTCCGCTCTGTTGACGTCGATGGCAATGAGCAGGTGTTTAACGGCGCCGATGTGGAGCGCTACACACTGCGTTAAGGCGAAAGCAGCCTTTAATATTCAAGTTTTCTAAAACTTCCCGCGAGGATTGCGAAAAACACTATCCTGGGTAAATCAATCCGCATAGACTGATTGACCATGACTGTGCCGAAGTATCCACGGATGCGTACGTGGGCGTGGTATCTGCCCGATGATTCACCACCGAGCACATACTCCATTGACTCCACCACTTGGGATTCCCCGGGAAAAGCGACGCTTGCCCTGTTGGGCATGCACCGCACCAGCGTGTGGATGACGCTTGTGTGCATGCTGTTTTCTGCGCCGGTCGGAGCGGCTGTCTCAGCCGTGATTGGCTACGCCACCGAGTCCGTTTTCACCGAACTCACCTGGACTTCCCTACTGGTACCGGTGTTGTTGACCATCCTCCTGCTGTGGTTTCAGTGGGTAGCTGAATCAACTGCCGACGCGTTTACTGAAATGGGCGCCGCACGCACCACGCATGATTTGCGCCTGGGATTACTGCAGCGCCTTTTGCGCAGCCGCACCCAGGGACTCAATCCGGGCAGACTGCTCAACACGATGGATGAGGACTCCAATAACATTGGGCAGCTGAAGGAAATCCTCAACTTCCCCGTCATGATGTTGGGCTATGTCGTTGGTGCCGTCATCGTCATCGCGCCGTCCTCGCCGTTTGTCGCCACGGCCTTGCCTGTCGGCGTCGCGTTGACCATGCTGGTTTCCTATTTCACGGCCAAGTCGCTGACCAAAGTCACAGCTTCGCGCCGTGCGAATGACAATATCGCGCTTAGCTTGGCCACCGATGCCGCCCAGGGCAACCGCGTGGTCAAAGGCTTAGGTGCCGGCGATATAGTGTCGCAGCGTTTCGCCAAGGTGTCGCAGGCAGCGCTGGATTCGATGCTCAAAGAGGTCCGCACGCTGTCGTGGACGACGCTTGTGCGCCAGCTGGTTCCCACCATGTGGGCGATTGCGCTGGTGTTATATGCCATCACGCAGACTTATGCCGGGGAAATTTCCACCGGTGCGCTGATGACTATCGTGATGTTGGTGCCGCCGGCGTTGACATCGACAGGCTATGCGCTGGGCTTTCTCACTCAGTTCTATGCGCGGGCTTTGGCATCGACGCAGCGTATCGCATCGCTTGTCGATGACCTCCAGCCGCAACCCACTCCCGCCAATTCCACAGGAAACAACACGGATTCTATTGCTACGGCATTCAACCTGGATAAGGGGCTAACGGTATGGCAGCCGATAACGGTCCCTGGCCGGCACCGCATCGCTGAAGATATTAAACTGCTCGGCTCCATGGGCGCGCTGTGCCCACCGCACCAAGTATCGGTGTTGGAAGGAACCTTGGCGGATAATATCAACCCCGAAGGAAGCTTCTCACTAGAACAAGTCCATGAGGCACTCGATGCCGCAGCCTGCCACGATATTGTCACCCGGCTTGGTGGCTTTGGCGAGGATGGCGAGTTACCCACCACTGGCATTGGTGAGGCCGGGCTTAACTTATCGGGCGGGCAGCGCCAACGCGTGGCTTTAGCGCGCGCACTCGCCTATGACCCACAGGTACTGGTGCTGGATGAACCGACCACGGGATTAGATTCCATCACGCTGGCAACCGTTGCCCGGCGCGTGGCTAGTTTGCGCGCAGGGCGCATGACCATCGTGATTTCTTCCTCGCCGTCCTGGGCAGCGGTCGCTGATGAGGTGGTGACACGATGACAAAACCTGCACAATCTAAACCCGTGGTGCGCCAAGCTGATGCGCTGGCTCCTGCCGGTGGCAAAGAAATCTGGAATTTCATTAAGGCTTTGCCTTCGGCACCGAAGCGCTACCAAGTCATTTTCACTCTGGCTTCGATTATCACCGCGGCCGCTGCGATGAATATCGGCGCGACGGTAATCGGCTCACTTGTCGATCTCATCTCCGGTGGCAGCAACACTATTTTAGGTTCCGGGAAAGACGCCGTGAGCTTAGCGATGATCATCTTCGCCATCGCCTTAATCATCGAAACCATCGGGCGCGCGCTCAACCTCTTTTTAATCAATACGGCAACGCGTCGGTTGAGCATCGACCTGCGCAAAACGGCTCTCGATGCCGTGATGCGCGCGCCCGTCCCGCGTATTTTGGAGCTGGGCACCGGCAATGTGATTACGCGGCTGTCCAAAGACATCGACACGACCGTGTCCACGATTAGCCACACCGGTGACCGCCTGATTGTCACGCTGGTGTTCATTCCCGTTACCGCAGTGACCTTGGTGCTCATGCACCCGGCGTATTTAGTGTTGATGATTGTTACGGCGATCATCATGTGGCCGTGGATTAAGCAGGTCATCCGCGATGTTCCTGCGGTAACCAACGTGGTCTCCGCGGTAGAAGCTAAGCGCAATAATGTGTTGCTCGATAGCATCCGCGCGCTTGAGACCCTGCGGCAATTCCGCCTGATGCGCTGGGCACATCGCCGCATGGATTATGTTTCCTGGGAAACGGTGCAGGCCTGGGGTGATAGGTTGCCGCTGTTTAACCGCATCATGGGTCAAGGCAGTATCGCTTTTGGCTTTTTGCTCTTGGGTTCTTTAGTGATGTCCATGCCGATGGTGTCCGCCGATTGGTTGAGCGTGGGTGAGGCCGCTACCGCGGTGTTATTGGTCATGCGCTTGGAGATGCACGTATTTACCCTGCTCTTTTCCGCTGGCGATATCCAGCACGCGTTAACTGCTTTGGGCCGCGCTGTTGCGCTGGGCAAGATTGCTGACGATGACATCGTCGCCGATACCGAGCTTCCCACCGTAAAACCCCAGCCCACGGTGGAGATCAGAAACTTGGACTATGCCTACCCCGGCGGCGCGCACGTGCTTTCCGATGTCTCCGTCACCCTCAAAGCCGGCACCACCACCGCGCTAGTTGGTACATCGGGTGCTGGTAAGTCGACTTTGGCTGCTTTGGTCGCGGGCTTGCAATATCCCACCGCCGGCAAGATCGTTGTCGATGGCACAGATACCGCCACGGTTCCCAATGTGTGGATCAGCCAGCACGTCGCATTGATTACCCAAGACGTGCACCTATTTTCAGGCACCTTGCTCAATGATTTGCTGCTGGCGAAACCCGATGCCAGCGATAATGAACTGCTCACGGCACTTTCCACCGTCGGTTTGCGCCACGGCACTCCGGCCTGGGATCGCTGGCTGCCGAAGGGGCTGAATACCGAAATCGGTGCCGGCAACCCCGAGGTCGGCGCGGAGGTAGCCCAGCAGATTTCCTTGGCGCGCATGCTCTTACGCCAGCCCCCAGTGCTGATCATGGACGAGGCAACCTCCGAAGCCGGTAGCGAGCACGCCGAGGCCCTCGAGTCCGCCGCGCGCGCTGTCGCCCGCGGCCGCACCACCTTGGTCGTGGCACACCGGCTCGATCAGGCCCGCGTCGCCGACCGCATCCTAGTTATGGAAGCCGGCGAAATCATCGAAGACGGCGACCACGAATCACTCATTGCCCTCGGCGGGCACTACGCTCGCGCGTATGCCCAATGGGAGCACGGCAAGTAGGTATGCGCGCGTTAAAATGGTGCGCATGAATTTCACTCCCGTAAGCAGTCCAGACAGCAGTTCAGAAGATGACTTGGTCCTGGTCGTCGCCACTGAATCAGATCGCACGTACCTGTCGCGTTTGAATTTCCTGACCGATACCTTCGGCGATGAGTTCGGCGCGGTCACCGCAGATTTTGACCGCGACTGGATTTATTATCTGCAAAACTGGTCGGAAGAGAAAGGCGGATTCATCGCTTGGCGCGGGCACATCCCCGCTGGTGGTGTGTGGTTGAACTGGGGCACCGATGAACTCCACGGTTTCGGCCACGTCGAAGAAGGTATCCCCGAGCTCGCCTTGGCGGTGGAAAACCGCTACAAGGGTGAGGGAATCGGAACCGCGTTGTTGGAGGCCGCGACGGAACTCGCCCGCCAGATGGGCGCTCCCGGCATTTCACTATCCGTAGCTGCGGCAAATAAACGCGCTCACCGCCTGTATTTCCACTTAGGGTTTGAACAAGTCGGTGAGCGCGAAGGCCACTACGTTTTGGTGAAGCGTTTCTAGGCGAAGTTAGAAAGCGAGGTCCGCAATCCACTTCAAAATAAAGAAAAATAGTACTGCGGCCAGTGCAAAGTTCAGTACTAAGACAGCTGGATGAATCCTTTGTGTTTTCTGCATCGACGACTGATGGAGAAAAGTGGTGCTGACAATTGCTAACCAGCCAGCTAAAAATACCGTCACTCCCACTATGAGCGACTCAATACTGAATATGACAGATGCTGCATAAACAACGACCAGCATCACGAGCACCGGAAGCGTCTTCTTCGGTGTTAATGACCACGTAGTATCCATGGCCTCAGGCTACTTTAAAAAACCCGGCTCACAAGGGCTAACAGGTTTCTAAGTGTAAGGACGGCAGCGGTCTCATCGAAGGCGGAAACTAACGGCCAGTGACCGCTGACTAAGCTCAATTTCCTGTGAATTGCAGACAAGTCTATATGTACACTCCATCGACATATCCAGAAAACATGTCGAAATTCTCGGCCTAAATAAACATATTAGGTCTTAATTGCTGGTCAGATGCTTCTGTTTTGGCGAAACGTTTCTAAGCGGAACTCCCATAATGGCGGATTTCTTCTTCAATCAGCGCGGCGGTTGCGTCAAAGGCGGAGACCATCGGCCAGTGCCCGCTGGCTAAGCTTCGGCGCTGCCAAGTGGTAGCTGATTTGGCAACGGCGGGAGCATCCTTTAACGACAACGCAACATAAGTCGCAGGCTGCTCCTCCACTGGCGAAGATAGGTCCGCTGCATCAAGAACCGTTCGGCCAGGGTGCGCCGTGAACTTAGAAGCCAAGTAGTCGCGGTCGGCATCGGTGAGGGCGTCAACGTAGTCGAGCATCTCACGCGTGGGCGCAAGCCACAGGTTACCGGCGGCCTCGATCTCTGCCTTTTCTTGCGCGCGTTCATCATCGGAAGAGCCCCAGTTATCGAGGAGCGCGTGGGCAGCGACAGGCAAGAAAGCGCCGATGTGAATGATGCCGGAGACCTGGGAACCCAGCCGGTCGGCTGCCGCTGCCACCACGAAACCAGAATAAGAATGCGACACCAAAATCACTTTGTCGTCGCGGGTCTGATAGATGACATCGACAAGCTGCTGCACGTGGTCCTCGAGACTCACGCGCGCAATATCGGCACCAGATCGCCCGGGTTCACGGCCGCGAAGGGTCATCATTTCCGCATCAATGTCGCGGGCACGCAGCCACTGCACCGTCGGCTCCCAGATCCAGCCGCCCATCCAGGCACCCGGGACAAGGATGACGTGTGCGGCCTTTTCCGGCATGACTACACCAGGCCCTTTTCCTCCAGCCAGTCCTTGGCGATGTCCGCGGCGGGCAACTGCTCGGTGACGCTGCGATTATTCAAAGAAACCAGGTCTTCGGGACTCATCGCGGCAGAGACCTCATTGATGACTTCGGCAGCCTTGTCGTCGACTTTGTCGCTGGCAAGGGGCACGACATTAGACGATAAGAACAAACCCTTGGTGTCCTCTAACGACACCAGATTGTTGGATTCAATGGACGGGTCGGCGGTGTAAATAATGGCCAGTTGAACATCGCCATCTTTTAAGGCTTTGACCGTGAGCGGTCCGCCGCTGTCTTCAATCGGCGCGAAACCTACCTCAATGCCATAGGTTTCTTCCAGTCCCTTCGGGCCATTGGGACGTGATTCCGCCTCAGAGTTTGCACCCAAGGTCATGGGTTCAGTGACTTTATCTAGATCTTCAACGTTTTCGATCCCCCACTCATCGGCAAATTCTTGCGTGATGACATAAGAATCCTGATCCGTGGCCGGTGATTGCTCCAAAACATTCAAGCCTTCAGGCGCTGCTTCTTCCAGCGCAGCAAAGACATCATCCGGCAGGCGTGCTTCGGTGTCTGGCTCCCAGTACTGCAGAACCGGCCCGGAATACTCAGGGAAAAGGTCAATCTCCCCGGCTTCAATTTCCGGCAGGTAAGCCTCGCGCTGTCCGATGCGGAACTGACGATCCACATCATAACCAGCATTTTCTAGCGCCTGCGCGTAAGTTTCGGCGATGATCTCATTGGAGTAATAATCCTGTGAGCCGATAACAATGGTGTCATCACCGCTGGCATCGTTGGTTGCTCCGTCATCTTCTAACGGGCTGCTGTCGGTACCGCACGCGGTCAAAGCAAAGGCGCTGGTAACGGCGAGTGCAGCAAGTGCGGTCAAACGGTTTTTAGAGAACATGGCGTTAGTCCTTAGAGGTTGTGGGAAGCAGGAATAGCGACGCGGTGCGCGAGTCGTTGGCAGGTGGCGAGGATAAGTTCGAGGATAATAGCAACAGCAATGACTAGCACGGCGCCGCCGAGCATCTCCGCGTAGTCGCGGGTTTTCAGCCCGGAGAAGATATAGCGGCCAAGCCCAGTATCGGCGGTGTAGGCGGCAAGGGTTGTGGTGGCTACCAATTGCAAGGTCGCGGCGCGGAGTCCGCCGACGATCACGGGCAGTGCCAGTGGTAATTCCACGGTGAGCAGCACTTGGGCAGGTCGCATGCCGATGGCTTGGGCAGCCTGCGGGGTGTGGGTGTCGATGGCTTCCACGCCGGAATACGCACCTACCAACAGCGAGGGAATGGCTAAGACCACCAGCGCGATAAATGGCGCTTCGATGCCAATGCCCAGCCACAAGCCCAAAAGCGTCAATAGGCCCAAGGTCGGGATAGCGCGCACACCACCGGTAATCGCGCCGACTACCGCTGCACCGCGGCGGGTATGGCCGATGATAAGGCCTGCGGGGATGGCAATAATTGCCGCTACCACCAGCGCCGCGAAGGTCACGGTGACATGCTCTGCCAGGCGGTTCGGGATTCCAGCAATGCCCGTCCAGTGGGCGGGATCTGTCAGCCAGTGCCAGGCTTGAGCTACAAGGTTCATACGCTCACCGCCTTGGTGGATTTCACCCGGCGCGTCCAGGGAGTAAGCAGCTTGCCGATGATCAACAGCACCGCGTCAATCACCAACGCCAAAAACACTGTGGCAATGACTCCGACGGCAACTTCGCCGGCGATGCCGCGTTGGAAACCATCCGTCATCAGCGTTCCGAGGTTTTGCACGCCGATGAGCGCGCCGATGGTGACCAGACCAATGGTCGATACTGACACCACACGCAATCCCGCGATGAGCACCGGTGTGGCAAGGGGCAGGTCTACCTGCCAAAATAGCTTCTGCGGGGCATACCCCATAGCGATCGCGGAATCACGCACCGTGCGGTCCACGGAGCCGAAAGCATCAGCGCTGGTGCGCACGTAAAGGGCCACGCCGTAGGCGGTCAGCGCGATGATCATCGTCGCCGGCGAGCGCAGCCCCACACCGAAAATCACTGGCACGATAATCAACATCGGCAGCGCCGGGATGGCATAGAGCAACGTCGCCGTGCTCAAAAGCGGTCCACCGATACGCGGGCTGCGAAAGGCAAAACGGCCGACGGGGATGGCGATTAAGGCGCTCAGCACAATCGCCGGAATAGCTAGAGTGAGGTGCGCCCACAACAGTTCCAGTGCCTGCGGCCAATTCAGCTGCAGCCACATCATCGGCTTATCACTCCGACGGGGCGGCCGTTGGCGTCCACGGCAACGCTGCGTCCATTCAGCTTTTCAATCCGCAGCTGCCGCTCCCCGCGGTCACTGCCGATGAAACCGCGCACGAAATCATCTGCCGGATGCGCCATAATTTCCGTTGGAGTGCCCTGCTGAGCGATGACCCCGCCGGGCTTTAAAATCACCACTTCATCGCCCAAGCGGAATGCTTCATCAATGTCGTGAGTGACAAAAACAATGGTCTTTCCGAGTTCGGCCTGCAGTCGCAGCAGCTCATCTTGGAGTTCGCGGCGCACAATCGGATCGACTGCGCCGAATGGTTCATCCATGAGCAAAATATTCGGCTCCGGCGCCAGCGCCCGCGCCACGCCGACGCGCTGTTGCTGGCCACCGGAAAGCTGCCCTGGGTAGCGCTTGGCCATCGCGCGGTCAAGCCCAACGCGGTCCATCATTTCTAGCGCGCGCTCGCGCGCTGGAGATTTCGCCATACCGTTTAAGCGCAACACGGCAGCAACATTATCCACCACCGTGTGGTGCGGCATCAGGCCACCTTGCTGCAAGACATATCCAATGGAGCGACGCAGCTTGACGGGATCAACGCTTCCGACATCGGTGCCATCGATAAGCACGCGGCCTGCGGTAGGTTCCACCATGCGGTTTACCATGCGCAGCAGCGTTGTCTTACCTGAGCCTGAAGACCCCACGAGCGCGATGGTGCGATGCGAGTCTATGGCAAGCGAGAAATCTGCTACCGCCACGGTTTGGTCCGGATAGGACTTTGTGACGTGTTCAAACTCGATCATGGGCACCAGTATATGGCCAACAAGCACAGAAAGAACTGGAAAATCAGAATCCTTCGCGTGCACATCGCCGCAGCAGTTGCCGACAGGAGCTCCGCTACCACTGTTGTTAGCACACTGGCCATCTACTGGAGCACTCCGAAAAACATCGGGAACGGTTTAATTCCGATAGTGACTAAAGCTGGACCACCGTGTAGCGAATCTCACCTTTTTAGCAGGTCAATGGCTTTCCTCCCGTCATAGCAAGTTACTAAGGTGGGACTTAGCGGAAGTTTTTCTTCCCACGACCGCGGGGGAGAGAGATATCCGCATCGAGATCTTGCACAAGCAGGAATATTTTCACGACGGGAGCCATGTTATGCCTGCCAATCCCATAAGCACACCTAGCCAGACGCAGTCGCACACTTCGCCGCCGCAGCAGCGTGTCGATGCCCCGCCCGCTCAACACTGGCGCAAAATGGCGCTCGGCTTCGGCGTTCCCATTATTATTGCGCTGATCTTTTGGTTCAGTCCGCACCCTGAAGCGCTCACCGACCAAGCGTGGCGCATGTTTGGCATTTTCGTGGCCACAATCGTGTGCATCATTATGGCGCCGATGCCGATGGGTGCGGTGACCATCATTGGCATGATCGCCACCGTGTTGACGGGGATAGTCCCGCTTGCGCCAAGTGCCGATAACCCAGGCGCACCTTACGCGCTGGTTGGTTTCGGCAACTCAACGATTTGGCTCATTGTCATGGCCTTTTGCTCTCACGTGGGTTTATTAAGACCGGGTTTGGCCGCCGCGTAGCGCTGTTTTTCGTCTCCAAAGTCGGCGGGCACATGCTGGGTGTCGGTTATGGTTTGGGCCTAGCTGACCTGGTCCTGTCCCCCGCGATCCCATCGGCGACGGCGCGTGGCGGCGGAATCATGGCCCCGATCATGAAGTCGGTAGCGCTGACCTACGACTCTGAACCGGGGCCAACCTCGCGCCGCGCCGGTGCCTTCTTGTCACTGGTGGTATCAAATTCCAACTCCATTACTTGTGCCATGTTCCTCACCGCGATGGCAGGCAACCCGCTGATTGCTTCCCTCGCCGGTGAACTCGGCGTGGACATCTCCTGGACCACCTGGGCAATGGGCGCCATCGTCCCCGGCCTGCTTGCGCTGGTTGTGGTGCCGCTGGTTATCTACCTGATTTATCCGCCAGAGCTCAAGAAAACCCCCGAAGTACAAACCATGGCAAGTGATGAGCTCAAGAAGCTCGGCGGCATGAGCTACGGCGAAAAAGTCCTGGGCGCCACCTTCGTGGTCTTGCTGCTGCTGTGGACGGTCGGCGATCTGGTGCTGGGCATCTCCGCAACCACCACCGCATTCGTGGGCGTGATTATCCTGATGGTCTTCCAGGTTCTGACGTGGGAAGACATCATCCGTGAGAAAGCCGCCTGGGACACCATGACGTGGTTTGCGGTGCTGTACATGATGGCCACCGCGCTATCGGCCTACGGATTCATCGACTGGGTCTCCGAAGTCATCGCCGGCTCCCTCGGCGCGCTCCACTGGCTGACCGCACTAATCCTGCTGGTCATCATCTACTTCTTCGCGCACTATTTCTTCGCCTCGGCCACCGCGCACATTTCCGCGATGTACATCGCATTCCTGGCCGCCGCGCTGGCACTGGGCGCACCACCGCTGCTAGCCGCGCTGGTCCTGGCCTACTGCTCCAACATTTTCCAGTCGCTCACCCACTACGCAGGTGGCGCATCCCCAACGCTGTTCGGCATGAAGTACAACTCCGTCGCGCAGTGGTGGGGCGTGGGCCTTGTCGCCGGCGTTGTGTCGCTGAGCATCTGGATTCTGGTCGGTATGGGCTGGATGGACCTCATCGGTCTGTGGTGATGGGCTTGTCAAGTTTTCCTTGACAAAGCATTTGTTGTAAAGGCAGACTTGACACGTGGGCAATCAACGAGGCCACGAGCTGGCAGATCACATCACGCGCATAGTCGCATTGCTTGCCGATGAACTCTCCACCTCAGACGCAGCGAAGGAGAGTTCGCGCAGCGATGTCACCCATGCGCTGTCCACGGCGCGCTCACTTCAGGCGCTTGCCGATGAAGCATTGGCGCACCTGGTCACCGATGCCCGCAACCGCGGGATCACGTGGCAGACCATCGGGGATGCCCTGGGCATTTCGCGGCAGGCTGCCTTCCAGCGGTTTGGTACCGCGATTGACCCTCGGACAGGAAAAGCGATGAATAAACCCACTGAAGAAGCCAAGCGCGAAGCCATAACCAAGGCGGAACAATTTTTAGACGACCTGACCGCGTCCCGCTGGGAAGAAGCAGCAGGTCAATTGGGCCCGGTCATCGGCGCGCATTTGGATGCAGAGGGTTTGGCGACGACGTGGGCACAGGTGGCATCGATAAGTGGCGCATTAGAAACGCGTCTTCCTGCCGAAGCTATCGGGCTTGCCGATGGCATCACTGTTGTCGAACAACCCCTCGCCTTCGAAGCCGCCGACTTGGTTGCGCGCATTAGCTACAACACCGATGGCAGCATGGCTGGACTGTGGTTCGTGCCCGCTGACCAGGCACTAACAGAAAGGCCAGATTAATGAATACCGTAACGCGAGCAGTCAATTGGAGAGCCGTCGGCTTCTTCGTGCTGATATCTTTCGGGCTTGCTTATGCGCTCGATGCCATTCTCTTGAGCACTCTGGGTTTGGCGCATCCGTTAGCGATTGTGCCGATTTCGCTGCGCATGTTCACGCCACTGATTGCAACGGTCATTGTTTGCCGGTTTATTACCTTTGAAAAGTGGACCGGTGCTGTTGGTTTGGGACGGGAGTCTTTTGCGAATGGTCAGTGGAAGAAGATTGTTTCTTCGGTATTCATTGGGTTTGTGCTGGTTGTGGGCGTGATTGCAGCATCGATCGCGCTGACGACTGCCGCTGGGTGGTTGAATCCTGATTGGGAGATGACGCAGACCCGTGCGCCTTTGATTGAAGCGGGTGCAGATATTTCGCCGACGGTGTTGATCGTCATGACGGTTATCCAGGCGTTTATCGCGGGCATTACTATCAACGCTCTCATGGCTTTCGGTGAGGAAGCCGGCTGGCGCGGTTGGCTGCAAAACGCGCTGGAGCCGCTGGGGCGCCTGAGTCAGGTGCTGCTCATCGGCGTTATCTGGGGACTATGGCACGCACCGTTAATCGCAGCGGGCTATAACTTCAGCGATCAGATTCCCGGCGCCGTGGCGGTGCTGCTGTTCACGGCTTTCTGCATTGCTTTCGGCGCGGTATTGAGCTGGCTGAGTTTGCGCTCCAAGAGCGTACTGCCCGCAGCTATTGGGCACGCATTCTTCAACGCACTCGCAGGTTTCCCCGCGATGCTTGTTGCAACCGGTGATACCTGGGACCGCGTCCTTGCTGCACCCATGGGCGTTCCCGGCATCGCGATTTTCGCGGTAGTCGCCGTCGTGCTGTTTTCTAGCTCGCACGGCGTGAAATCCAAGGTTTAGATTTTCGTGTTTGGCCGCGCGACGGGTTCGGTAAGAGTGCGCGGGCGCATTCGGGCATTGGGGAGATTCGGTGCGGGAAGCCACGTCATGCCATCGGCGTTGCGGCCAAGGCCATCTTCGCCGACGCCGCCGTGGCCGATGTAGCCATCGACGAAACCGAATTGGCCGTCGACGTCTTCGCCTTGGCTAGCTTGCCAAGTGTCGCGAAAACGCACGATTTCATCATGGTCGCGGCCGATGAAATTCCACCACATGAGGATTTCTTCCCGCAGTGGTTCGCCGCCGATGAATAGTGCGCGACCCATGTCATCGGAATCGTTGCGGATGCGCAGACGCGTTTCACCGATGCCGGTGTATCCAATCTGCGTCTTTTCCAGCTCGGTATCTGCGACCACGATGGTTCCGGAGTCAGCGATCACGCCGTGCTCAAACTCGGGGTTTAGGTCAAGCACGATTTCTGAGCGTGGATCGATGGTGATTTCCGCGCCGACCATCGGTGTGTGCGAATGCACCGGGCTGGCTGCACCCATGAGCTCACCCATAAATACCTTGAGCTGACCGCCATCGAGCTCGGTAGCTGGCGGTTTGAAATAGGCCAAGTCGCGCTCGGCAGTACTGCGCGTGGCATCCGGCAGCGCAATCCACAACTGCACGCCATGCAAAATGGTGGTCTTCTGCGTGGTGGTTTCTGTATGCGAAATGCCGTTACCGGCAGTCATCAGGTAGAACTCACCGGGATGCACGAAGCCGCGTCCGCCGCCGGCATCGATGTGGCTGATCTCGCCGGTAAAGAGCCACGTCGCGGTCTGCAGACCAGTGTGCGGGTGCGGCGCAACATCCATGCCACCGGTCTTTGACACATCGTCAGGACCAAAATGATCGACAAAGCACCACGCGCCAATGAGCGATCGCTGACGGTGCGGCAGCGTACGATGAACCGTCATCGCACGCGGACCACCAAGCGGCACAGCGCGGGAAGAAATGATCTCAACTGCGGTTGCGTTCATGTCAACAACCTTAGTCGAATGGGTTTATTTTCTCTTCCACCTTTCGGTCCACAGTTTCAGCGTGGTTATGCCCTATTAGATCAGGTTCATCGCTCCCATGCTGCTGAGGTCGTGAGTATTGCCTAGTAGTTTGCCGCCTGGGGTGCGCAGGCGGACTTTGCCGCGGTGTCGGTGCATTCTTCCCCGCTTCGGCTTGCCGCGTTTTGATTTGCCTGGTCCTCTTTTCTTCCCGCCCGGCGTAGCCGGGCCGTCATCATTGACGCCGTTGTGGTACTTGCACAACATCGTCAGATTCGAGGGCTTTGTATGGCCGCCGTTCTTGTGCGCCTCGATGTGGTGGACTTGGCACCTGTCAGCCGGGACGTTGCAGTCCGGCCAGGGGCAGACGAGATTCTCCGCCATGGCCAAGATGCGCAGCTTGTCGGAAGCGAAGCGGGCTTCATAAAGATTTACCGGGCCTTCGGTCGGATGGAACAAACCGACGTAAAGCTTTTCGTCTAAAGCACCTTCCATCGCGGCATTAACAATTTCGGCACCGGTCATGGTGGTGCCGTCAGAGGCGCCGACGTTGACATCGTCGCCTTCGCCACTGAAGATTTTGGCAGAGTTATCCAGCCCAAGAGCAATCACGGTGCGGTATTCAGGCTTGATAAGACCCGTGCCGGTTCCTTCGATGAGGTCCCAGAAAGGTTGCAGTAGAGCTTCGGAGCGCGGTTGGTCATCGCCTTTGATGGCCGCGTCGAGGGTCTTTTCCAAATCAGTAATGCGTCGTTGGGTATCGGTAATGCTAATGGTGCGCATCCCGTCTATTGCGCGGCCTACGCGTACGCCGGATTGTTTCGGCTTGTCACCGCCTTCTTCGGTCACGCGCTTTTTGCCATGCTCATCGACTTCTTCGTAGCTTCCCTCATACGCGATGAGTTCTGCACGCAACTTCCACGCGGCACCACGCGCTTTCAACTTCTTCGCGTGTTTATTAACCATCTCTAAGAACTCAATGCCCAACCTGCGCTCTTCGGCAAGTGCGACAGCCTCTTGCTGCACACGCGGCGAGTCGCAGGACCCGAAGTAAACTCTGGCCAGCCGAGCATATTTCTGCACTGTAGAAAGTCTGTGTCCCTCAGTAGCTACGTCGTAGGGGGATAGCTCGTAAAAGTCGCGAAGAATACCCACGCCACCTCTGTCGAAAGCTTCAAATAATTCATATCCGTTCATAACTTCGACACTAAAACGACAGTGCAACCCCTGACTAGGGCAAGTTCAAAAACCTGCGAGTAATTCACATGACACGTCACCCAAATGGCGAAGTTATCCACAGGGCCGCCGATTAGACGAGCTCAATGCCTACAAGTGCGATGGTTGCGACGATCCCTGTTGACGCAAAAGCGAGGATGAAAGGGCGCACTCCAACGTCTAGCAAGCTTTGAATTTTGACCCCGCACCCGAGAGCAAACATTGCGGAGACACTCTTGCCGGTGTGGATTGCCGCGCTGCGTGAACGATACCCCGATGTCCAGGTTGCTATTTCTGTGGTGAATTCAGCAGAAGTTATCTCACAGGTTCGACATGGGCATTTCCATGTAGGTTTCATCGAAACGCCACATGTACCAGTGCAGCTGAATGCTCAAATCGTCCAGGAGGACGAGCTTTTTGTGGTGATTTCCCCGCACCACCCATGGGCTTCGCGAACCGGGCGAATCAGCCTGCAAGAGCTGGCTGAAACAGCACTCGTTGTAAGAGAACCCGGCTCCGGAACCTTCGAAGCCCTGCAAGAGCATCTGTCTGGATTGGATGTTGCTACTCCAGCCCAGGTGCTCAACAGCATTGCGGCCGTGCGCGTCGCAGTTGCTTCCGGTGCCGGCCCCGCAGTAATGAGCGAACTGGCCGTGCGCGATCAGCTCGCCAATGGCAATCTCCTGCAAGTGCCTTTAGAAGGCGACAAGATCACGCGCCCGCTCACAGCAATCTGGTCAGGACACCGCCGTCCGCCCAGGTTGGCGTATGAACTGATTACCATCGCGAAGTCCACTGGCGCTTGAATCAGGAGGCATCGTTAAGCACTGCGTACAGGCGATCCCGCGCGATGTTCATCTCCTGGTCGAATTCCTCATCACTGGATTTATCGCGGACCCAACTTTCAGAAACCACGATGCGCGGCAGCGTTACCACCGCGGCAATCATCGCGCCGCGCAGGCGATGGCGCTTATCAATCAACCAGCCCCCGACCAGTGCCGGAATGCTGATTCCGGTCAGGACGGCGGGGATGCCATCGAGAAGCCTGCGATTTAATAGTTTGGCCAATCCCCACTCCACCGCGCCAAGTAGTGCTCCTACACTAACCGCGATACCAATCGACTTCACCCACGTGGCAATGAAACCTTTAATTGCCCCTTGCTGACGGTCGTTTTTCTCCCGCGGCTTTGGGAAAACGTACTGCAACACCACATAAAACGGCACCATAATATAGCCGAACATGGCTTCTACAGTGGCTAACCGCTTTAACGAAGCCGTGGGCCGGCGTTGCTCCTTAACCGTGGCGGTGTCAGTCATCATTTCCCCTCAACGAGCACGCATAGGAATCAAGCATTCAGTGTGCCCCACACTAATACGTCGTCCACTGCCCTAAACAGCCCCACTATAGAAATCGGGCTGTCTCGCCTGAGCCGCCTGGCGTGTAGGGTTCATTATGAGCCGTACTGGTAGGGGGGACTTACACAGTTAAAGCTTGGCCGGGACAATCCTGCGATCTAAGGAGCACTAGTCGTGCGTGATAAAAGAACTAAGCAGCGTGCCATTACGAAAGCCATAACCGTATTTATCGGCGGCCTATTATTCGCTGCCTATCTCGAATGGCAGCATTCCATGACGGTAGCCACCATCGGATTCGTACTGTTCGGGGCTCTGCTGTCTTATCTGGTGTATAAAACCAATCGTCCAAATTAAATAAATCTGAGCTTGCCGTAGCGGCCAGGCGTGCTAGCCTGCTGGTTAGAACACTCTGGCAGGACGACCTGCACAGTTAAAAGCTAGAGCCGGGACGACCCTGCACTTAAAGGAGTCTTCGTCCATGTCAGCCTCTACTGCACTGCGCGGCGTTCTCACCGGATCCGTCATCACCCGAATTGTATTGGGCTGGGTTGCGGTCGCACTACTATCACTGGCATCAGGTTTTCTCGCCGGCAGCTTATCGACGCCTCTCGTCTTCACCCTTCTTGCGCTCATCGTAGGCGTCATCATCGTGTGTTCCGGCGGGGTTGTCACCCAGGCTGAACACCTCGCGCACCGGCTTGGTGATCCCTACGGCACCCTGGTGCTGACGCTTTCAATTGTCGGCATTGAAGTCATTCTCATCTCCGCGGTCATGCTCGGCCCAGGCGATCACCACACCATCGCGCGTGATTCCGTCATGGCCACGGTCATGATTGTCCTCAACCTGGTCATCGGCCTGGCACTCATCGTCGGCGGCATGCGTCATAGCAACCTGCAGGTCAACCGCGCCGGTATTTCCGCATACTTATCGACGCTCGTCGTACTCATCGCCACCGCCTTCGCCATTCCAGCTGTCATCGGCACCGATGGCGCATACAACACCGCGCAGGCCATCACCATCGTGACCTTGACAGTCATCCTCTACGGATTCTTTCTCTACCGCCAAACCGGCGCCCAGCATGCCGACTTCACCGAAACAGACAAGGACATCGTTGCTTCCAACAACCCCGGAATCGCCGCAATTTTCCGCGAGCACAAAGACGAAATTCTCACCCGCGCGCTGGTTTTGCTCATCACGGTAATTCCGATCGTGTTGCTCTCTCACGATATGGCATCGCTTCTCGATGACGGCCTCAACCGCCTCGGCGCTCCCATCGCCCTATCAGGCATCATCATCGCAATGATTGTCTTTTTGCCCGAAGCAATCACCACCGTCCGCGCTGCCTGGGGTGGCGAAGGACAACGCGTGGTTAACCTCGCCCACGGCGCGCTCGTCTCCTGTGTTGGCCTCACTCTGCCGGTCGTGCTCATCATCGGTCTGCTTACTGGGCAGACCGTTACTCTCGCCGAAAACCCCACCAACCTGCTGCTCCTAGGAATCAGCCTGGCTTTGAGCATCGCGACGTTTAACTCCCAGAAAATCACCGCGATTCACGGCGGAGCACACCTATTCGTCTTCATCCTCTACGCACTCAGCGTATTTTCTTAAAGTCGTTCCTTGCCAGGACTTTCTGTGCTAGCGTGGGCGCCAGACACGGGGTGCCCAAAAAGGGCTGAGATTACACCCGAGAACCTGATCGAGTTCGGACTCGCGGAGGAATGTCGGTAAACGACGCAGGCAATATATGCAGGGATACCTGTATCTATTGCAGCACGCTTCGCTTCTTCGAACTCGATATGAGTGATGAAACGGAGACAAGCGTTGATACCGAACGTATTAACCATTGCTGGCACAGATCCCACCGGTGGCGCGGGGATTCAAGCAGACTTAAAAGCATTTTCAGCCAACGGCGCATACGGGATGAGCGTGGTCACCGCGGTGGTCGCGCAAAATACGCGCGGTGTGGGAAGCATCGTCGCGATGGAACCTGAATTCGTGGCCGAACAAATCGCCGCGGTCTTTGAGGATGTCCGCGTCGATGCAGTGAAAATCGGCATGGTGGCCAATGCTGGGATCGCCGATGCGATCACGCAGTCACTGGATAAATACGCGCAGTGCCCGGTGGTCTTGGATCCGGTGATGGTCGCTAAAAGTGGCGATCATCTGCTCAACCAGGATGATGTCGACGCGATTCGGGAGCGTCTCGTGCCGCGGGCAACGCTGATTACGCCGAACCTGCCAGAGGCATCAGTGCTGCTTGGCCGCGATGTGGAGATGGACAGCTTGGCAGAAATGCGTGAGTCCTTAAACGATCTGCGCGCTTTGGGCGCAAAGTGGGTACTGCTCAAAGGCGGGCATTTAAGCGGTGCGGAAAGCACCGATATCCTCACCGGCGGTGATGCCGGCGAGCACACCGTGGAACTGACCGCACCGCGCGTGGACACCATCAATGACCACGGCACCGGGTGCACATTATCGGCCGCGATAGCAGCGCTTTTACCCCAACACGGCTACGATGAAGCGGTGCGCCGCGCCAAAGACTATCTCACGCACGCGCTGGCCCACGCGGATGAATTGGACGTCGGTGCAGGCCACGGCCCCGTCCATCACTTCCAAGCGCTGTGGAATAACGCGCCTTTACAACTGCAAGGAGCACAGCGATGAGCACTCAACGATTTACGGACCTTTTGCGCGAGCAGAACCACACCACGTGGGAGAAGGCAGTTACTCACCGCTTTGTGCAGGAGCTTTTCGATGGCACCATCGACGACTCTGTCATGGCCAGCTACTTGGTGCAGGACTACCGCTTTTTGGATAGTTTCTTGGTGTTGCTGGGGGCATCGGTAAGCACGGCGGATGCGCTGGAACCACGGCTGCGGTTTGCGCAATTTATCGGCGAGATAGCCGGCGATGAAAATACTTATTTCCTCGACGCCTTTAAAGCATTGGGCGTGAGCGCCAAGCAGCGCGAAGAAATCCCGAATACCGAGCCAACCACCGCATTTTGCGCATTGATGCGTGAGGCTGCGGAAACCCGCGATTACGTAGCAATCGTCGCGGTGTTGCTGGTTGCGGAATGGCTATATCTTGACTGGGCAACCCGCGACTCACGCCCTCTACCTAAGAACTTCGTGCACGCGGAGTGGATTCGCTTGCATGATTTCCCCGAATTCCACGAGCGTATCGCGTTCTTACGCGCAGAACTCGACCGCGTAGGCCCGGCCCGGCGCGCTATTGCACAAGACTTCTTTCACCGCGCAGTCGAAATCGAGCTCGCATTCTTCGACGCTGCCTACGCCCACCCCATCATAGGAGAAAAGTAATGACACTATTTGCTGATCTGAAAAAGGCCATCGGTACCGAGTGGACCGACTACACCGAGCACGAATTCGTGCGCAAACTTGGCGAAGGCACCTTGCCACTACCCGTCTTCCAGGACTATCTGGTGCAGGATTATCACTTCCTAGTGCAGTTCGCGCGGGCAAACGCACTGGCTGCATACAAGAGCCGCAAGCTGGCCGATATTAAAGACGCGACGGGCGCACTGCAGGCTATCTTGCACGAAACCGAACTGCACCGCCGACTGACCGCACGCTGGGGAATCACGGAAGAAGAGCTTGATGCGGCGGCAGAAAAACAAACCACCGTGGCTTATACCCGCTACGTTTTGGACACCGGGATGTCCGGCGACCTGCTGGATATGCACGTCGCGCTTTCACCATGCTCCATTGGTTATGCAGAAATTGGTGTAGCCCTAGAGCCGCAACGAATACGGGCTCTCGATGCCAGCGAAGAACACCCCTACGGCGAGTGGATTGCGGAATACTCCGGCACGGAATTCCAAACCGCAGCACGTGCTGCCACCGAAAGACTCGACGCGCTAACCGCAGGTAGTGTCACCGCGGAGCGCTTTGATTCCTTAGTGGAAATCTTCCGCGCCGCCACCCGCTTAGAAGCTGCGTTCTGGCAGCAAGCACTGGACTCAGCTGACTGATTCAACTGCCTAGTGTTTGAAGCAGCGTGCGTTCCAGCTCTAAGAATCTAGGGCTGGTCAACGCATCGATCCCGCGCGGCTTCGGTAGGTCAACGTCGAGAATGAGGCTGACTTTCGCCGGGCGTGGGCTGAGCACCACCACGCGGTCTGAAAGCAAGATCGCTTCGCGGACATCATGGGTAATCAACAGGGCTGTCCAATTATGTTCGGCCCACACTTGTTGCAGCCAGGTTTGTAAATCCTGTTTGGTAAGGGCGTCGAGGGCGCCGAAGGGTTCATCGAGAAGTAAAGTGCTCTTGTTTTGAACCACCGTGCGTAGAAGTGCTGCCCGCTGGCGCATGCCCCCGGAAAGCTCAAACGGCAAGGAATCTTCAAAGCCCGCAAGCCCAAAGCGGGGAAACCATTCCTTGACCCGTGCCCGCGCCGCACGGCGTTTGACCCCGTGGACCTCCAGGCCGAGTGCGGCATTCGCGGCGATGCTGCGCCACGGAAACAACGCATCCTTTTGCGGCATATAGGCCACTTCTCCATCAATGCCCACCGTGCCACTAGTCGGTGAATCCAAACCGGCGATGATGTTAAAAAGCGTGCTCTTCCCGCAACCGGATGGCCCAATGATGGAGACAAATTCCCCGGGATTCACCGTCAAAGAGATGTCATCCAGCACTGCGCGCTGGCGGCCATCGGCAAGCGAGAAGGTGCGCGAGATGCCTTCTAGCTGCAAGCGCGGTACGGTTTTAACGCTCATTGGCAGTGGTCCTTTCTTTGATGTGCCACGGAATAACGGCCCGTTCCACCAGGTACGTGGATAGGTAGAGCACGATGCTAATCGCAGCTGCGACGGCTACGGCGGCGAGCACCAAATCGGTGCGAAAAGCATTCTTTTGCACGCTCATATAAATGCCCAAGCCCTGCTTCGCGCCGACATACTCGGCGAAGATGGCGCCCACCACGGCATACGTAATGCCGATGCGCAAGGAAGTGAAAAACAGCGGCAGCGCCGACGGTAGCCGCAAAAAGAGGAACTCTTTGATGCGCCCGGCACCCATGCTGCGCAGCAACGCCGATGCTTCCCTGTCCGCGCGCGCAAAACCATCGACTAGCCCGATGGTGACTGGGAAGAAGGTCACCAACGCCACCACCAGGATCTTGGGCAGCAGCCCGAAGCCGAACCAGATGATCATCAACGGCGCGATAGCGACAATCGGAATGGTTTGGGAAGAAATCAGCAGCGGAACCAGGCCACGGCGCATAAGCGGCGAGAAATCAATGACGATAGCAATCATCCACGCGCACGCTAACGACACCGCAAAGCCCAGTAGCGTGACATTTAAGGTGGCCAGGGCATGCGCGCCAAGTGCGCTGCGGTGCTCCCAACCGGAGCTTGCCACAAGCGTTGGCGCCGGCAGCACCTGCGGGCGCACCGCAGTCAAACGCACGATTAACTCCCACGCGATAAGCAGCACGGCCAGAAAGCCTGCGGGCACCCAGATATTCTTAAAAGATAAATACTGCTTCATCAGTCCTGCAGATATTCATTGGTGAAAAACTCTGACCACGCAGGCTGCTCATCCAACGGTTTGCCGTTGTTATCAGTCAGCAAATCGGAATCAAAGAGGAACTGGCCGAGCTCGCTCCAGTGCTCTTCGGTTTGCACGCCGAAGTCACCGTTGTCATCGAGCATGTACTTATCCGCAAGCATCTCCTGGCTTTCCACCAGTATGTCTAGGTCAGTGAGCAGGCCGGCGTTTTCTTCCTGCAAAATCTTTGCGGCGGCTTCGGGGTCTTCCACGGAATCTTCATAGCCGCGGGCAAGGGCCTGCACAAAGCCACGCGCGGTATCCGGATTATCTTCCAACCAGGTGTTATTGCCCACCACCAAGACTTGGTACGCATCCGGGAAACCATAATCGGTGTACGCGAAAGTCTTCAGGTCCACGCCGCGGTGTTCAGCCTCAATGCCTTCCCAGGCGACATAAGGGACGGTGAAATCAACATCGCCGGAGTACAACGCCTCATAGGCAGAGGTCCCCAACGTCACGGTTTCGAAATCCCCCTCGCCGCCGGCGGACTGCACCACGCCCTGCATGGTCTTGGTCTCCGCCGGGTTATCGAATCCACCGAAGGTCAGCCCATCCAAGTCGGCAGGGCTTTGGATGTCATCACGGTCTGCCAGTACCGCTACTTCCGTGGCCCAGGTTTGTTCCACGGCGAGTACTGATTTCAGGTCCGCGCCAGACGCCATGGACATCGATGCTGTGTCTTGGAAGCTGATGCCGAACTCGGCTTGGCCGGCATCGACAAGTACTTCGGGGTTGCTGTTGTTAAACGGCAGGATTTCCACGTCAATGCCGGCTTCTTCGAAGTAGCCCTTATTCAACGCCACATACAGCCCGGTGTGGTTGGTATTCGGTGTCCAGTCCAGCGCGAAGCGGACGGTGGTTTTCGCATTGCTTGTCGATGCCTCCTCCGCCGCATCACCTCCCGCACAGCTAGTCAGCAAGGTAGCAAGAGCAAGGACGCCGGCTGCGGCGATGGTGCGAAGAGAAATTGATGTAGTTTTCACGGTTTTCTTTATTCCTTCCAGGATTCGGCCATGCTGCGGGCGACATGCTCGGGATCCTCGGCAGCACATAGCGCGGAGACAAAGCAGACGCCTGCGGCTCCAGCGGATCGCAGATCAGCGATGTCTTCTTGGAGGACACCACCGATGGCCACGGTCGGCGCTGATGACAACGCGGTCAGGTGCGCAAAGCCCGCGATGCCCAGTGCTGGTGGATGATCCGGCTTGGTAGAAGTCGGCCGGATAACACCGACGCCGACATAATCCACGGTGCCTGCGGGAAGTGCGGCAACGGCAGCGAGGTGATCTTCGGTATTGGCGGTAAGTCCGATGACGGCGCCCGCTCCAAGGGCTTCGCGGGCGGTCAGGACCGCTTCGTCACCTTGACCAAGGTGCACACCGTCGATGGCAATGCCACGCCTTTGAGCTTCGACGGCGACATCGAGGCGGTCGTTGATCACTAGCTTCGCGCGGCCATCGATGACAGCTGCGAGCTGATCTAGTTGGGATAGCTGCTGGTCAAAGCTGGCATTTTTATCGCGTAGCTGCACCGTTTGCACGCCACCGTCCACGGCCAGACGTACAGTTTCCACTACGCCGCGGGTTCCACACAGCACCGGGTCGGTGACTAAATAGATGCCATAATCCTGGTTGCTGCTCATGCCGCGTACTCCCGGATGCGCTGCTCCGAGGAGATGGCGGACGGGGTGAGGGTGGAGAGGGCATCGATAAGCGAAACTGCGAAAGACCCTGGACCTGCTGCTTGCGCGGCGGCCTGTTCGGCTGCAATGCCGTAGACTGCATGCGCGGCGGCGACTGCCTCGACTGGGGAATTTGTCCCGCGCACCGCAGCGAACGCAGCTATCAACGCGCCCAGCGCACAACCGCCGCCGGTGACTTTGGTTAAAAGCTCATCGCCGTTAGCCACGCGGATAACGCGCGTACCATCGGTGATGAAATCCTCCGGCCCGGATACCGCCACCACGGTGTTGAGACGCTGCGCCAAAGCAATCGCGCCCGGCGCGGCGGCTTCTGTGGAATCCGTGGACTCCACGCCCTTGCCGCCGGCTCCTTCCCCTGTCAGGGCAAGAATCTCAGAGGCATTACCGCGAATCGCAAACGGGGTTTGCGGCGCGAGTTTCTGCGCCAAGGCCGTGCGAATGGGCAAAGCGCCAATCGCCACTGGATCCAACACCCACGGTGTTGCAGATTCGTTGGCGGCGGCGACGGCTTCTTCCATCGCTAGGCGCTGCTCCGGCGTGGGGGTTCCCAAATTCACCAGTACCCCGCCCGCGACCCGGGCGAAAGGGCCTGCTTCCCCGACGATGTCCGTCATCGCTGGTGCCGCCCCGATAGCAAGCACCACATTGGCGGTGAAGTTGGTAACCACCGAATTGGTTATGCACTGCACCAAAGGATTGTGCGCGCGTAGTTCACCGAGCAATGCTGCGGCAAAAGATAAGGTCATGGCCTTTCGCTTTCTTCCTCTGACGAAGAAGAATGTGCAGCATCACCGCAGCGCTCAATAGGACACCAATGGTATCCGCGCACAGCCAGTTTCATCCGGACAATCCCTTCGCCAGTACTAACTAGATCAGGTTCGACGGGTGTTATCTCAGCCGGTCTTTACGGCACCCCGTGTCTTAACGCACCACACTAGCCCAGGCCGCGTGTCCCGGCAATAACTTTTAATATCAGAACATGCCGGGGGAGAAATTTTTATCGCGCGAGTTCGGTGCGGTGTACGGTTTTCTGCAGAGCCGAAGAATCTCGAAGGAGTCCCGCGTGAAATCCTTGCATAACGTACAAGCGCACAGTTTCGCTTCCGATAATTATTCCGGCATTGCCCCGGAGGTACTGGCGGCGTTGACGACAGCTAACGGCGGGCACCAGGCGGCATATGGGGCGGATGAGTACACGGCATTGCTTGACGATGTCATCGTGAAACATTTTGGCTCCACCGCCACCGCGTATCCGGTTTTTAACGGAACTGGCGCAAACGTGGTGGGCTTGCAGGCGTTGCTGCCGCGGTGGGGCGCGGTGATTTGTGCTGCGACTGCGCACATCAATGTCGATGAAGGCGGCGCACCCGAACGCATGGGTTCCATCAAGTTATTGCCAGTGCCAACTGCCAATGGCAAACTCACCGCAGAACTCGTCGACCGTGAAGCCTGGGGCTTTGGCAATGAACACCGCGCGCAGCCACTGGTGGTCTCCATTTCGCAGACCACAGAGATGGGTACCTGCTATACCCCCGAAGAAATCCGCGCATTGGCAGATCATGTCCATGCCCGCGGCATGGCCTTGCATATGGATGGTGCGCGTCTTTCAAATGCGGCCGCAACACTCGGGCTGCCGCTGTCTGCTTTTACTACCGAGGCTGGCGTGGATGTTTTAAGCCTGGGTGGAACCAAAAATGGTGCACTCGGGGCTGAGGCCGTGGTAATTCTTAACCCCGATGCGCTAGTCGGTGGCGCGGAGGCGTTGCCGTTTGTGCGCAAACTATCGATGCAATTAGCTTCCAAAATGCGGTTTATCTCCGCACAAATCATCGCCCTATATGAAGGCGACGTGTGGCTTAATAACGCTCGTCATTCCAACGCGATGGCCAAGCGCCTACGCAGCTCCCTGGAAGAAGCGAACCTACCGGGCTTGAAATTTACCCAAACCACCGAATCTAATGCGGTCTTTGCCACCCTGCCCGACGACATTGCCGATGAACTGCGCCAAAACTTCCACTTCTACGACTGGGATGCCACACGCAATGAAGTGCGCTGGATGTGCTCCTTCGACACCACTGAAAACGACATTGACGCTTTTGCCGCAGCCATAAAACAAGTGTGGGCTTCACACCCTAGCTAAGGCGCAAATCGGTGATACACGTTGCGTCTTCTGTTCCCGTGGCAAATTCCGTTGTGCCCTCTAATCCCTGGTAATTCACCGTGATGGTACCGGCGCTTCCGCGCGGAACCCAAAACCCGGCAAAGCCATTATCGAAGGTCGTGGCGGGGCCATCGACAAGCGTTGTGCCGGTTTCCTCATCAAAGACTGATACCTCTACTGACTCATTGTCCAGCTCTCCCACGCAGGTGGTAAGGCTGTGGTAGTAGCAATCATGGGTTTGCGACACGAAGGGGGCGACCGAGACATAACTCCGGTCCTCAGGCATATCGAGTGTCACTTCTCCCGCCTGATTGCTCAGGATCAATTCTTCGCTTCTTACTGAAGCCATCAAATCAGTAGGGCGTTCAGCGATCGGTTGCTGATCCAGATAGTCAATAATCTCGCGAGCATCCATCCCTTCTAGGCCGTACGCGTTTAGTACTTCTTCCTGCTCCGTGCCCGAGGATGAACAAGCACTTAAAGCGAGCGAAGCACCGACGATTGCGCTAACAATTGACGCGCTTTTTCTCGCAGCCCGCTGGGGGCTTGCTGGTTGTGATCCAGCTCCATCCTGAATATTTTCCATAGGCTAATTAATAGCACCATTTCTCCTATCCCGACAAAGAACTAGCCTTCCTTGAAACATACCCTGTCGGGGTATACCGTTGTTTGTAGCGATTAATTACCTATCTCCTCCATATCTCGGTTTCCTAAAATCCTAAAAATTGAGAGAAGAAGTGACATGAGTACCCCACACCACGATCACAAGTCCTCAAGCCATGATGGCCATGAAGGCCATAACCATGATGAACATGCGGGTCACAGCGTTACAAAGTTTAAAGACCGCTTTTGGCTGAGCCTCCTACTATCCATCCCGGTGATTGTCTTCAGCCCTATGTTTGCCACCTTCCTGGGCTACACCGTGCCGGAATTCTCAGGTTCAACCTGGGTCGCCCCGGTTCTAGGAACCGTGATTTTCCTCTACGGCGGCAGCCCTTTCCTCCAAGGTGGCGTGTCAGAGATTCGCTCGCGTCAACCGGGCATGATGCTGCTGATTGCCATGGCGATCACAGTCGCATTTGTCGCTTCATGGGTTACCACTTTGGGCATCGGTGGTTTTGAACTCGACTTCTGGTGGGAGCTTGCCCTGCTGGTTGTCATCATGTTGTTGGGCCATTGGATGGAAATGCGGGCCCTAGGTTCTGCATCTTCTGCCCTCGATGCCTTAGCTGCCCTCCTTCCGGACAAAGCAGAAAAGGTTGACGGCGATGCTATCCACTCGGTAGCCATCTCTGAACTTACTGCTGATGACATCGTGCTAGTTCGCCCCGGCGCGCGAGTACCTGCTGACGGCACCATTATCGATGGTTTCGCCGAATTCGACGAATCGATGATCACTGGCGAATCCCAGCCTGTATATCGCAACAGTGGCGAAACAGTTATCGCCGGCACCGTGGCTACGGATAACACCGTGCGCGTCCGAGTGGAAAAGACCGGCGCTGATACCACCTTGGCTGGTATTCAACGCATGGTTGCCGAAGCACAAAATTCTTCTTCCCGTGCGCAAGCCCTGGCCGATAGAGCCGCGGCTTTGCTCTTCTGGTTTGCCTTAGCCGCTGGCATTATTACGGCCATCGTCTGGACAATCATCGGCAGCCCTAATGACGCCATTGTCCGCACCGTCACCGTGCTGGTCATTGCCTGCCCCCATGCCCTGGGCCTGGCCATCCCCCTGGTCATTGCCATCGCTACGGAACGCGCCGCCAAAACTGGCTTACTCATCAAGGACCGGCTTGCCCTTGAACGCATGCGCTCCATCGATATTGTTTTATTTGATAAAACTGGCACCTTAACCGAAGGTGCACACGCGGTCACCGGTGTCGCGGCAGCATCGGAAGTGCCGGAGGGAGATGTTCTGGCCCTAGCTTCTGCAGCTGAAATTAATAGTGAGCATCCACTAGCCCGAGCGATCGTCACTGCTGCAGCCGCGCACCCAGTGGCATCGCAAAGCCCGCGCGTTGGCTCGGATTTCCGCACCGCCGCGGGTCGTGGCGTGCAAGCAACCGTCGATGGAGAAAACATCATGGTTGGAGGCCCCAATATGCTGCGCGAGCTTGGCGTTGACTCCCCTGACTCACTGCACGACAAGATTTCTACGTGGACCTCCCGCGGCGCAGGAGTCTTGCACGTGCTTCGCAACAAGGAAGTCATTGGGGCCATAGCCGTCGAGGATCACATCCGCCCCGAATCCCGCGATGCCGTCCGGGCACTGCAAGATGCGGGTGTGAAAGTCGCGCTGATCACCGGCGATGCTTCTCAAGTTGCAGAAAGCGTGGCCCAAGAATTGGGCATCGACGAAGTCTTTGCCGAAGTTCTACCGCAGGACAAAGACACTAAAGTCGCTGAACTGCAGGAACGCGGATTCGACGTGGCCATGGTCGGCGATGGCGTCAATGACGCGCCTGCCTTGGCGCGGGCCGATATTGGCATCGCTATCGGGGCGGGCACAGATGTAGCCATGGAATCCGCTGGCGTTGTGCTCGCCAGCGATGATCCCCGCGCGGTGTTGTCCATGATCACGTTGTCCAAGGCCAGCTACTCCAAGATGGTTCAAAACTTGGTCTGGGCATCGGGCTACAACATCCTCGCGGTCCCACTCGCTGCTGGTGTACTAGCTCCCATTGGCTTTGTTCTCTCGCCAGCGGTGGGCGCAATTTTGATGTCATTGTCGACCATAATCGTGGCCTTCAATGCCCAACTTTTAAGAAGGATCGATCTAAAACCAACGCATGTAGCACCCGCTACCTCAAGCGAAAAACTTCAACCATAAACGCTTGATGATAAAGCTTTCTAAACCATAATTTTCTCAACCTCAGAAAGGTTTCACATGAAACATTCCACTTCTCTCATCGCTCTCACGCTCGCCGCTGGTCTTACCTTGAGTGCCTGCAGCGACGCCTCAGATTCCGCAGAGCCTGCGCCGGCTACTTCCGAAAGTGCCGATAGCTCGGACAACGCTGCGACTTCAGAAAATGCGACGGAGGACGAAGGGCACAAAGACATGGCTCACGACCATCCTGAAGACGGCGGCGCTCCCCCAGCCGGAATTGAGGAAGCAGAAAACCCGACCTACCCCGTCGGCACTGAGGTCACCTTGACCGCGGATCACATGCCCGGCATGGATGGCGCAACCGCAACCATCTCCGGAGCCTTTGATACCACGACCTACTCCGTGAGTTACACCCCCACCAACGGCGATGCTCCAGTTACGGATCACCGTTGGGTTGTGCACGAAGAACTCGTGGATCCCGGCGAAGCACCGCTTGCTGATGGCGCCAAGGCAGTGATGACCGCTGAGCACATGCCCGGGATGAAGGACGCCGAGGCCACGATTGATTACTCCACGCAGGAAACGGTGTACATGGTCGACATTGATAATGATGAGATGACCATGAAAAACCACAAGTGGGTTACCGAAAGCGAAATCGAACCCGTTCAGTAACCCATCAGCCTAAGGCAGCTTGTGACCAGCTGCCTGAATAAGGCTGTACCACTCAGCGCGGGATAGCGAAATATCTGAACCCGCTGCAGCAACGACGATGCGAGAAGGCGTCGTCGTGCCCAGCACAACCTGCATGTTCGCAGGATGACGCGTTATCCAGGCACACGCAATGGCAATGGGTTCCACGCTATATTTCTCAGCGAGACGCTCAATCTCAGCATTGAGTTCCGGATAGTCCGGCGAACCCAGGAAGATTCCCGGCTCACTCCCTTTTTGCAGAGGTGACCAGGCCTGCAGCGTGATGGCATTAATCCGCGCGTAGTCCACTAATCCGCCTCCATCGCGGGTGATGGCGTCCCCAGTAGTAGTCATATTCGACGTCATGCCCTGCGCAACCAAAGCAGAATGTGTAATTGACAGCTGCACCTGGTTGATCAGAATCGGCTGCTCCACGGCAGTCTTGAGCAGATCAATCTGGCGTGGAGTGTGATTGGAGACGCCAAAAGCACGCACCTTCCCAGCTGCCGCAAGATCATCAAAAGCACGCGCTACTTCTTCCGGCTCCACCAAAGCGTCTGGGCGGTGCAGCAACAGCACATCTAAATAGTCCATATTCAGGGCCTGCAGCGATCGCTCTGCTGAAGCAACAATGTGCTCATAGGACTGGTCATAGCCCCACGGTTTGTCGATGATTCCCGTTTTCGACTGCACAATAATATCTTCGCGCTCCGCTGAAGATAGCTTCAAGGCCTCTGCGAACCTCCGCTCGCACAAGTGGTACCCGCCCTCGGGAACGTTGAAACCATAAAGATCCGCGTGGTCGAAGTAATTAACGCCGGCCTCTCGCGCGGCGGCATACAGATCGCGAATCTGCGCATCCGTCTTATCACCAATGCGCATCATACCCGCGATAATATTGGGCACTTCTTGCCCACTTGTTCCTAATTCAATACTTCGCATATTAATTTCCTCTTGGACTAGCGTTCAGCTCGCACGGATTGAGTACTGCGCGAGTCTATCCGTTTAGCGACGCAGAAGCGTTAAATAAGCCTCAAGTTGGTTGAGGATCCGCTCAGTACTAAAACCTTCTGGATCCATTACTGCTGTAATTTGTGAGCCCTGCAGGGAAACCACCAATAGCTCTGCTGTGCTGTCAACAACGTCAGGGAGAGGACGCAGCAACCTATCTTCGCCATCGTCTGCAGTAGCTCGGAACAAGAATTCGTGTTTCCGGTGGTCACCTTGTTTACCTGGTTTACCAACGCCGCGGCCTTCGGTCTGACCTTCTTGCTGGCTATCACCAGCTTTACCGTGATGGTGTGGGCTAATCGCTACCACCGCGAATACAGCGTGTTCGTGAAAACCATCGCGCCGCTGCTCGCCGGCATTGGCATGGCGGCGGTAACCGCGCTGATTCTCATCAACTTCAACCTCATGATGGACACCGAAGACTTCTCCATGATTTGGATCATGCCGGCCATCATCTTGGGATCCGGGCTCATTGGTCTTATCTGGGGCGAGATTTTAATCCGCCGCAACACCATGAACTCCGCGCACATCACGGGCGAGGTACCGGAACCCGAGCTTCAGCCCACGACGCCGGTGTAGGCGCATTGTTTAACCACAACCACCAACATTCTTCACCTAAAGAAAAGGAAACCTTAAGGCGCTGCTGAAGATTCACCGCTCGTAGAAGCACATCACTAAAGCGCAGGTCTACTACGGCCGCGACGACACCGGCACCACCCGGTGGGGTGAGATAGAGGAGTTCTCCTCGCTGGACGTCGTCTCAGACGGCGCGGCCGGCTGGAGTTTTCATCCACCCGCCTGGGAAACGGTCCCCGTCAGGTGCTGTTGCAAACAGGAATTCCAGACAACTAACTATTTGTTAGTGTGCAGCGCAACGCTGGTACCGGATCCGCCGTTTTCGACGAAAACGCGAGTTTGCAACAGCACCTTCTCATCGCTCATGACGTGTGCTGGTAGGGTGGCGGCATGGCAGGTCGGGGACTAGATTCCCTCCAGTGAGTGACGTGTGGCGAAGGAGTTTTACGATGGAATCCGTAGGACGACCCCGGGTGATGCCGTTGGAAGAAGGAGCGCTGTTTGAAACTAAACGGATGGAAGCGGCGTCGGGAATTTCCTGGCCCAGACACAGAGCATCAACCGAATCGGTGCTCGTCGTCACCGAGGGGCGATGCATCGTTCAGTTCTCTGACGAAGACCGTGGTGTGAGCGCGGGAGACAGCCTCGTCATTCCCGCTGATATCTGGCACGAGATCGTGGCAGACCCAGAGTTTAAGGCTGTCCACATCATGCCGAAGGAGATCCGGTTCACCTTCTCCACGTGATCTCCAGGAGTAATTCACCCTCCTCGGCTCCCTTCGTGGAGTTCGAGCGTTATCGGATCCATGAGTGCCAGGCCGAGGGTATCGACCTGGTTAAGGCGGCCAACCGCTAACAACGTCAGGGGCACGAAGTTCGATAACGAGCAACCTCGGGTGATCATGGAAAAGATCGCGGCCCACGTACCCAAGGGCCAGGTCTCCCGCGAGGACAAAGTCAACCGGCCCCCCTCTACCGCATGCTTGAGCATGAGTAGGTGCCTCTTCTCGCATCTCGAGGCCGGAGCCCACGTTCCAGGAGATCTCCCGGAGAGTAACGGGACGTGTCAACGAAGAGATTAGCCCCGAAAGACGGTGAGGGTTGGCTCCGCTTCGTTGTGGGAAAACTAGGCCCTTGATAGGCTGTGCTTATAGGGTCTCCTGCGCCGATAAAGGACTGATGATCATCTCCACTAACACCGCTCACCCCCTGCACGAACCGCACGTACCCAGCCACCACAATCGTATGAATACTCTGCGTGCCGGTGTGCTGGGTGCTAATGACGGTATCGTCTCCATTGCTGCGCTACTGCTCGGTGTGATCGCCACCGGCGCCAGTGACACCGTCGTTTTCGGCGCTGGTTTGGCCTCAACGATCGCGGGAGCGGTATCTATGGCTCTCGGTGAGTACGTCTCTGTCTCCTCGCAGCGTGATACCGAACGGGTGCTCATCGCAAAAGAAGCGAAGGAGCTGGCCGAAGACCCGACGGCCGAGCACGTCGAGCTGTCGGAGATCCTACACTCCTACGGCATCTCCCCTGCGACAGCGAACCAGGCGGCCACCGAGATCGGGCAGGGTGACGCCTTGGGCGCCCACCTTCAGCTCGAGCTCGGTATTGATAAGGAGCAAATGACCAGCCCCTTGGCCGCCGCCTTCTCCTCGGCCGTGGCTTTCCTGCTCGGAGCACTGCTGCCGATGGTGTCGGTATTCATCGCCCCTGCAGGCTGGGACGCCGGCGTGGTCTTCGTAGTCACGCTGCTGGTCCTGGCGGTTACCGGGTTCATCTCAGCCCAGATCTCGGGTACCTCCCCAATGCGCGCGTGCGGGCGCCTGGTGATCGGTGGTGCCCTCGGCCTGGCCGTGACCTACGGTGTCGGTGTTTTGTTCGGGGCCGCAGTCTGAGGTGCCTCGGGACAGAAAAGGGGGAATGCGGGTTTTGTGGTGGCTGGGCGTTTTCGTCGACGCCTGGACGAAGTGATCGGCGCCGACCTCCTTGCAGACCATCCGGGGCCTGGATGGACCGCTGCCCCAGCCGGTCGCCAGTTATGGTCCGGCTGACTACTCGTTTCTCCTCCGGCAGGTGACCACACTGGTGCTATGAGATGTCTTCTGGGAAGACGACTACCGAGTAGGCCACCACTGTCAGGCGAGATTCTGCTTGCTGGCCTCGGCGGTAAGATAGGCATGGGGGAACCGAGGATCCCAGTGGCTATCCGTGACCTCGAAGCCAGCGTGTTCTAGTGCCTGGGCAAGCTCGGACAGTGGCCACTGGTAGGCGGTGGCCACTGGATGCTGCACCGGTTCGAGACGGGGTCCGGAGAAGAAGGACATGAGGAGGACACCGTCGTCCTCGGCCACCGCGCGCAGTGAAGCCAGTGTTGCCTGCAACTCGTCAGGTCCCATATGGATGAGCGAGTACCAGGCCAAGATGCCTGCCCAGCGCTTCGGCGAGTCTGAGAGGTCGGTAATAGTGCCGTGGTGGAAGGTCACTGAGGGATGTGTCTGGCGAGCGAGCTCCACGAGCCGTGTTGCCGGTTCCAGTCCCTCGATCTGGTGTCCGAGGCTCGCGAGGTGACCGGTCCACCGTCCCGTGCCAGAACCGACATCGAGGATCGCCCCGTCGACGTTGGCGGCCCAGGGCTCGATGAGCGCTCGGTCGGGGTCCTCGGCCGAGATTACCGTTCCGAGCAGTGCCTCCGCGTCAAAGGTCGGTGAGCTGTAGGCCTTGCTAACGTCATCTGTTGCCATGAGGAACACCTTAGGCGTTCCAAGCCTTCCGGTACACGGCGTGCGGTTGTCGGCAGTCGCGCGGCTAGTGCCCGCGAGTCTGGATTCTAACGGCCTGTAGGACGACACAGCATCGGGGAAAGCGAGCCATCGTTGATGGCACGGCGTCTCGGGCACTGCTCCTGGCACCGCTTGGCTACCCCCTCTGCGGGGATTGTCCCTTATTTTTCCTTTCTTTTCAGGTTAGAGTGATACGCATCATACGTAATTTTCCATTGTATGTAGCTATTGATGGTCACAATCTAAGGAGTAATCCGTGGAGATCAACCCAGATTTTCCGTTGTGGCTGCGGGCCACGCACCTGATCAATTTCGTTCTCATCGGCATGCTGCTGCGCTCCGGGTGGGAGATTCTGTCGTCCATGCCGCGGTTGTGGTGGCGCAATGACTGCGCCCCGGGCACGGAATGGCTCCGGTTCACCAAACGCAAACTGCCCAAGGAGGAAGGCGTCTATACCTCCTTGATGGATGAGAAATCACTGTCGCCGTTGATCGGGCTGCCCGGTCGAGAAAACATCGGCCTTGGCAGGCACTGGCACGGCATGTCGGTGATGTTGTGGGTGCTCAACGGCATCGTCTACGTCGTTCTGCTGTTTGCCACCGGGTTGTGGCAGCGCATTATCCCCACCTCCTGGGACGTCTTCCCCGAGGCGTGGGAGACGTTGAAGGTTTACCTCGGCTTTCGTGCCCCGGGCATCGAGCACTTCACGCCGTACGACTCCCTACAGATGCTCGGCTACACGTTTGTCATCTTTATCCTGGCGCCGTTTCTCATCCTCACCGGAATAGCGATGGCCCCGGCCATCCGGTCCCGCTTCCCGTGGTACGTCAAACTCTTCGGCGGCCACCAGGGTGCACGTTCCCTGCACTTTATCGCCATGGTGTTGATGACGGGCTTTGTCATCATGCACGTCGGCCTGGTTTTTTTGGTCCATGGCGACTACAACATGGTCCACATGGTCTTCGGCGATATAAACACTGACCGTGCGGCGCAGGCCTACATCATCGTGATCACCACCATCGTCATTGTGGTGTTGTTCTGGATCGTGCTCAGCTATTGGTCGCTGGCTGACCGGGCCCGCGCCCAGCGGTTTACCGCCAGCATCACGGAGATCGGACGCAAAACCTTCCTCAACCGACTGCGTCCCCGGATGAGCAGGCAGAACACCTACACGGACAAGGACATCTCAGAATTTCACTGGACCAATGGCCTGCCGCCGACCGATGATGAATCCCCCGAGTGGATCGCCGCCCGCGACAACGAGTGGGAGGGATACACCATCACCCTCGGCGACGATCTCAACGGCACCGAGAAGACCATCACCCTCGACGATCTGCGGGAGCTGCCGCAGACCTCGTATGTCGCCGTACACACGTGTATGCAGGGCTGGTCGGCGACCTCGCGGTGGACAGGGGTGCGGTTACGTGACCTGATGGAGCTGATCGGTCCGAAACCGGATGGGGCGCGTTACGTGCTGGTCGACTCCTACGGTCTGGCCCAGAAGATGTACGACAACCGCCCGCGTGAGCCGTTCTACGCCGCCCTCGACCTGGATACCGTCTACGAGGACGACACCATCATCGCCTATGAGCGCAACGGAAATCCGCTGGAGACCCACCTCGGGGCGCCCGCCCGCCTACGGGTGGAATCCAACCACGGCTACAAAATGGTCAAGTGGATCAATTCAATTCGCTGGATCCGAGACTATGCCGACTATGGTGATGGTAGAGGCGGTACCCGTGAGGACTCCGCCCTCCAGGCGTTCAACGGAAGGATCTAGTCACCGATGCCATCAGAAATCGTCTCCTGCCGGTTCAAGGTCGAAGGTGTGCGTACCGACAGGGACGTCAAGAAGGCCCTGCAGTCCCTCTACGACATCTTCGCCGACCACGGCCTCGGCCAGGCGGCCTTCGATATCACCGGCGATGAACACGCCGACCTGATCATCAAACACCTCGCCTCCGTCAACCCGGACCCGGCCATCATCGATCAGGCGCTGGCCCGCGCGGGCGACTTCCGTGTGATCTCCGCTGATCTGCACTCCGACCACTCCGGATAACGACTGTTCGGATCGCTGGCCGATCGGTGGAACACCGGTTGAGGCCGGGCACCCCCGGGGTGCCCGGCCCATCTCGGTTCAGAATTCGGCTGCCTCTCACATGAGCATCATGAGCAGGAGGAAGACCAGGAAACCGGCGGCGGCCATGGCGATGGTGCCGGTGCTCTCCTTGATTTCGTAGGCCTCGACCAGTAGCTCGGCGACGGCGGTGAACAGCAGCGCCGCAGCTCCGAAGGCCAGCCCGGCAACCAGCACCGGGGCGGAGACCCCGGCGAAGACGAGGGCACCGAGCACGGCGCCGATCGGCATCATGGCCGCGACGAATGTGCCCACCCCGATCGCCGTGCCCAGGCTGCCTCCGCCGGCACGGGTGGATCCTGCCGTGGAGGCGGCGACGAAGAGCAGCTCGATCGACAGGGCGATCGCGATCAGCAGGGCCGCAGCCCCACCGGCGGAGAGGGCGACGCCGATGATGGCGCCGTCGATCAGGACGACGACCGCGAGGGCGACGATCAGCCGCAGGTTCACCCCGGTGGCCGTGGTGGAGGAGTGAGCGTCATGCCCGTGGGCGTCATCATGGCCGTGGTGGTCGTGGTGCGGATCATCACCGGGGTGGTGGCTGTGTCCGACGCGGGTGAGCAGGGAGCGTAGTGCCAGCATGAAGGCGGTGCCCAGCACGAAACCGACGATCAGAGGCCATCCCCCGCCCAGGTGGAGGGCCTCGGGGAGGAGGTCGAGGGTGGCTGCGGCGATGATCAGACCGGCGGCAAAGTGCTGGACATAACTGGTCAGCGTGGAGGTCTGGCTCTGGGTCGCTGGTGCCGCGATCACCGCGCCGGTGACGCCAGCGACCAGGCCAAGAGTGCCCAGCCCGAGTGCTTGTCCAAGCAGTTGCATGATCATGTTCTTGTCAGTGGAGTTCTTCTCCGGCCGGTAGTTACCCGACCTGCTACTAAAACCCTATGACTCCCCCGAGAATCCATCCATGATCTAGATCAATGTTGGTTCCGGGATCGGCATCACCGGCAACACAGGTGCAGCAGCCTGGAGAAAGGAATCGCGACTCCTTCTTGCCGCAGGGCGGGGAGATCAGCAGCACGGAGCGAAAAATCTGCCGGCACAGGCTGCAAGCCTCTGCTGGCAGGGGCCGGGGCGCCCTGTTATTCGCAGGCAAGACCGCGGCAGATGCTCAGAACAGATTGCGGGTCCTCATCGCAGCCCCCGCTTACTGTGGAGTGTCCGCAGTAAGCGGCGCAACCGGCTGGCTGCGCCTACGCGGGTTTTCTCCTCCGCGGTCGTTCTGGTTGTCTGGTTAGTCCTGGGAGGTGATGAGCTCGAGGACGATCTTGCCGCGGGCGTGGCCCTGCTCAACGTGGGCCAGGGCCTTACCGGCCTGTTCCAGCGGGTAGGTCGTATCGACCTTCGGGGCGACCAGCCCGTACTGGACCACCCCGGTGATCTGTCCGACCATTTCCGGGGTGCGGCGCAGCACCTGTCCACCGAGTTCTTCCACGGTGGCAGCATCAGCCGCCGAGATCACATGCGCCGGATTCTTCGCCAAGGGAGCAACCACCCGCAACGCCTCCCCGCCGACTAGGTCGAAGACTACGTCCACACCGTCAGGGAGCAGCGCACGCACCTGCTCCGCGACGGCGTCGCCGGTAGCGACGAAGATAGCACCGGTGGATTCGATGAGCTCGCGCTTGTCCTCGTGGTCAACGCCGACGACCTGGAACTTGTGGACCCGTCCGATCTGCGCGGCCATCAGCCCGACCCCACCACCGGCCCCATTGATCAGCAACGACTGGCCTGGTTCAAGTTCCACCTGGTGAGTGCCGGCGTAGGCGCTCACCCCAGCGACCGGGATCGCGGCGGCGTCGGTGAACGAGATCTCCTCCGGCTTGAGCACGGTACTCTCTGCCACCAGCAGGGTGTCCTCGGCATATCCGCCGACGCCGGGGGCCACCAGGCCGAGCACCTGATCGCCGACCGCGAAGCCCTCCACACCGTCTCCAACGGCGGTGACGATCCCGGAGGCCTCCTCGCCCAGGGGTGCCGGAAGCTCTCGCGGGGTTCCGGCAACCCCGGAACGGACCTTCCAATCAAGCGGGTTGACCCCGGCCGCGTGGACCTTGACCCCGAGTTCTCCCGGGCCTGGCTGGGGGGTGTTGCGGGTGATCAGTTCCTGGTTTTCCGGGCCGCCGTACTCGTTGAACACGTATACCTTCGACATCGTGTGCTTCCTCTCCTCGTGAATTTCTTTCCTGTGGTCACGGCCGTTCGCGGCCTTGTCTGTCACGGTAGGAAGATGATCACCGCGAGACCATGACGTGGATCAAAGAGTGAAAGAAGTGGTCACGAAGGACCCCACCGACATTGGGGGATCTATCGCGCAGGCCCCTTCGTGCCGCTAAGGTCGGTGTCGCTTGCCACAGCGTGCCCAGGGCCTCTCGATGCGCTAGGTGAGGCCTGCCCCTGTTCCCAGCAGGAGCAGGCATTTTTCTCCGTCGTCACCCTTCGGGGACGGCAGGCCCCTGACATGCATATCCCACACCGCCTCAACGGTTGCGCACCATGAATCCCGAAAAACCGGCTAGTACCGGTTAAACCTGCGGCAGTGGGGAGGCCCTGAGGCGAAGGTCGGTGATGCAGGTGGCTCCGTCCGTACCGGTGGTGAAGTAGGAGTAGCCGGTGAACTCCCCGTGGGTGATCTCGATGGTGCCGGCGGTATCGCGCGGGAGCCAGTAGCCGATGAACCCGTTGTCGAAGGTGGTTGCCTGCTCCGAGACGAGCACCGCACCCGTGCCGTCCTCAATGATCTCTACCTCCACGGGTGCGTTGCGCAGCTCGCCCAGGCAGGTGGTCAGGCTGTGGTAGAAGCAGTCATGGGTCTGGTTGATAAACGGGGCCACGGACACATAGACGGAGGCAGCGGGCATATCCAGGCTGATTTCCTCGTCAGGAGTGGTCAGAACGAGCTCGTCGGGGCGCACCACGGCCATCAGATCCTGCGGACGGGCCTCCACGAGGAGAGCGTCCAGGTAGTCGATGATCCCCACCGCGTCCATACCTGCCAGATCGACCGAGGCCAGAAACTCCGCCTCCTCGGGGTCCGCCGCCGAGGAGGTGCACCCGGCCAGGGTGAGCGCACAGACAGCGAGAAGGGCGGCGAATCGGTTCATGGCAGATCCTTGCTTCATGTTTCTATGGTCAAACATAAAAACTACTGCATGTGACAGTAAGAGGAAAAGGGGACGTGGCCCTTTCCGGGAAGGTCGGCGCGGGCCCAGTATGCCGCGACCCGCACCGTCATGCGCAGCTGCTCCCACCGGTCGGGACCCTTTTCCGGTTGTTCAATCCAGGTTAAGGAATTACTCCGGATATAGCCGTATTTTCATTATCACGCACCCATTCCACGTGCCCCCGATGAAAGGACCCCACTGTCATGACCATTCCCATCCTCAAGCACACCACCGTGTCCACGTCGGGGTTTTTCTGCCCGAATTGCCTGGCCATCGCCCAGACCACACTCAGTGACCTGGAGGGGGTGGCCTCCGTCGAAGTGGTAGTACCGCCCGGCCATCTCGTGGTGTTCCATGACCTACAACAAGTATCTGTGGACGAGCTCATCAGGACCGTCACCGACATCACCTCCACTGCCCACTCCTCAGGCAGCGAGTGGTGAAGGGGGCGCGGCTGTCGGTTGTGTCGGAGGCTTTTGTTCCTCCGCTTCCGCGGTCATTGCTCTACGGGCCTGATAGCATGGGGCTTATGGCCCGCAATCCCGTCCGTCACAACTGCGCCCAACCCCACCAGTGCTCTCTGGACGTGCGCATGCAGGTCATGGCCCGTTCCCCGCTGACCAAGAAGCTGAACCCACAACAGCACAGGGAACTCGACCAGCATCTGATCTCCTGGGCCTGGGCCGCGGGTGATCCCATCCTCCTAGCCGGCGAGCAGGCTCAGGGCAGCTATATGGTCGCCGCCGGTCGGGCCCGGATCACCCGGGACACCATCGATGGCCGCGAAATCACCGTCGACATCGCCGCCCCCGGGGATGTCATCGGCCCACTGCACACCCATAGCTCCCCAGCCACCGACTCCGCCTGGGCGATTGAGACCACCTGCGCGCTCTACCTGCCCGCCGAGGCCCTGGCCGAGGTCGTGGACGCCTACCCGCAACTGGCGTTGGCGATCATGCGGATGCAGCAGGACCAATTGGTCCGGTCCCGGGAACGCGAGACCGCACAGACCACCTCGACTGTCGAGCAGCGCGTGGCCGGCGCCCTCCAACACCTGGACGCCAAGCTCGGGCAAATCCGACAAGACGGATCCAGCCTGCTGCAGGTCCGCCTGCGCCGCGACGACGTGGCCGGCATGGCCGGCACCACCGTCGAGTCCGCCTCCCGGGCAATGGCGCGGATGAAGAAAACCGGTGTCATCGACTCCGGCCGCGAATGGATCGCCATTACCAACCACCAGGCCCTGGCCGACCTGGTCGCCGGCCTCTAAACGCCCACATCCCTCTCTCTTTCCCAGGACAATTTCCTGGTAGGAGGGATTTGTCGTTGTTTGATCCAGGTCAAGGAATTAACCCGGAAAGGACCGTATCTTTAAAGGTGCAAGCACAGGAACATGACGATAAAAGATGAAAGGACCTAGTTACGATGACTGCCCCCGCCACGCTGAAGAACACCACCTTGCGCTCTGATGAGTTCACCTGTCCGAGCTGTGTCGCCAAGATCGAAAACAAGCTGAATGGTTTGGACGGCGTGGAGAATGCGGAGGTGAAGTTCTCCTCCGGACGCATCCTGGTCACCCACGACCCACAGAAGGTCTCCGTACGTGATCTGGTCACCGCGGTAGCCGAGGTCGGTTACACCGCCAAGCCGTCGGCGATCTGACGCACTCCCGACCCCACAAGCCCGCCCGCACCAGAAATTGTCGGCGGGCCATCTGTGCCCCCGGGCTACGAGCACCACAGTCTTTTTGCGCTCCAGATCTCACTTTGCGGGTACTTGATGCGGATCAAGGTACTTTCTCCGGATTGTTCATAACTTAATGAGTATCACAGAAAACACCTGATCTTCATCATGAAAGGACACCACCATGGCCGAAGTGACCTTCGCCAGTCTCCACGAGAAGATGAACTTCCTGCTCAAGGACCACGGGGTCGAGAACTTCGACAAGTCGGATCTGGACCTCGAATCCGTCTCCTCACTGCACGCCAAGGCGAACGCGTTATGCGCCGCCCACGGCGGTGACCCCTCCCGCATGGCGAACGATACCCTCGCCCAGCTGCACCCGAAGCTGGACTTCCTGATGAAGGGGCACGGCGTGGACACCGACACTGCCCGCCTGGACTTGAGCACACTGGAGGCTGTGGATGCCAAGGTCAACGCCATTGTCAACGCCCACGATCATTAGCGACTGGACCATCTTTCCGAAGTGGGAGCCGCGCTGTCCTCATGCCCACACCGACCCGTGAACGACAGGAACCGAATCTTCTCGCAAGAACTCGAGCCCTGAATACAGGCGACATCCAGGGTGCCATACGCAACGGCTACTCCCGCCTATCACAGTGTGGCGGCGTTGTACCGCGTGTGTCGTCCTGCGGGCCAGGACGACACTATCCACCTAGGACATCTCAAGGAGACCCGTGACGCCTACCAGCGACGCGTAGATGACGACCTCGCCCTGTTCCCCTCCCTTGCGGCGCCCGACCCACACGGCCGCCACCCGATCCGGGAATGGCTGAGCACTCACACCGGCCCTCTCATGGACGCCGGCTGTACCGCCAAACCCTCGGCCTACTAAACACCCCCTATCCGAGTACCCGGGAAAGGAGCATGATCGACGCCACGTCAGGTCGGAGGTGTGTGGGTAATTGATCCAGGTCAAGGAAGTTTCTCCGGGATTGTCCTAACTTAATGAGTGTCACAAGAAAAAGACCCTCAAAAAGTAAAGGACACCCATCATGAAGACCTGGAAAACCTGGGGCGTGGTCGCCGTCTCAGGCCTGTTGATTATCCTGTCCTGGCTCACCCCCGCTGGGTGGCTGTCAGACGGATTCATGATCGCCGCCGCGGTGGTCGCCGGCTGGCAGATCGCCGTCTCCGCCGTCCAGGCCCTGCGCATTAGGATGATCTCGATTGACCTGCTGGTCATCGTCGCCGCCATCGGCGCGCTGTTCATCAACAACTACTGGGAATCCGCCGCCGTCACCTTCCTCTTCGCCCTGGGCAAGGCCTTGGAGAAGGCCACGATGAACCGCACCCGCAAGGCACTGTCGGACCTGGTGGACGCTGCCCCCGAGACCGCCACCGTGTTGCGCGACGGTGAGCCCGAAACCGTTGAGATCTGGGAACTGGCCCCCGGCGACGTCGTGCTCGTGAAAAACGGCGAGCAGATCCCCGTCGATGGACGCGTGCTCTCCGGTCAAGGCGGGGTCGACGAGGCCACCATCACCGGGGAATCCGTACCCGCTGAGAAGGCCGAGGACTCGGAGGTCTTCGCCGGTACTTGGCTGCGCTCCGGTGTGCTGCGCATCGAGGCGATTGGCATCGGCTCGGACTCCACACTGGCCAAGATCATCCACCGTGTGGAAGACGCCCAGGACGATAAGGCCAAGACCCAGACGTTCCTGGAGAAATTCTCGAAGTACTACACCCCCGGTGTGATGGTCGCCGCCCTCGCCGTTGGCCTGATCACCCTCAATGTGGAACTGGCCTTGACCCTGCTGGTCATCGCCTGCCCCGGGGCGCTGGTCATCTCCATCCCGGTCTCGATTGTCGCCGGTATCGGACGCTCCGCTAAAGACGGGGTGCTCATCAAGGGTGGCGAATACCTCGAGACCTCCGCGAAGGTCGACACCATAGTCGTCGACAAGACCGGCACCCTGACCAACGGCCGCCCCGAGCTGACCAACGTCGACGTCCTCGACCCTGCCTACTCGGACGATGAGGTGCTCACCCTGGCCGCCCGTGCCGAAACCGCCTCCGAGCACCCCCTGGCCGAGGCGATCATCCGCGGCGCGGAGAACAAGGGACTGACC
>NZ_JBIMEN010000011.1:0-4328 GCF_043673995.1 Corynebacterium sp. L4757
GTCGGGACTGTACCGGCTCATCGAGGGTGCGTAGGTGCGGATGAAGTCGAGGTCGTTCTTCCCTGAGAGGTACCACAGTGCTTCGGCGTAGTTGAAGATGATGTTCTGCCGACGAGACCTGGCCAAGCAGTACCGCCGGGCCGGGTTGGTCAGGCGTGCGGTGTAGCCGATGATTTCGCGTTCGTCCTGCCCGCGGGGACTGTTCTGGTATTCGAACCCGGTGTAGACCTGTCGCAGGGAATCCAGGTAGAGCGTGTGGAGGTCGGGATACTCAGGCTTCACTGACGGCTCCTGCCTGCGCGTGCTCGATCGCGGTGAGGATGCGTGGTCCGGTGGGCTGCTCGGGATCGATGGTGATCATCTGGACGTCGGCGACCGCTGAGAGGCCTCGGACGAGGAACGCGTACTCGGCTCCCTCGTCGAGGAGTAAGACGATGGGTTTGTTCCAGGCGGAGGCCCACCCGATCTCGATGTGCGTGCCCGGGGATGCCGGTGCGCCGGGGAACGCGACGAAGACGTCGCAGGCGGCGATCTCCGTGTAGTCGATGCGTGTGCATTCGCTGGGTTCCATGAACTCACGGCCCCAGTGCTCTCTGCGGTGGGCGCAGTGCACATCCCACCCCTGGGTTTCGAAGAAGTCGATGATCGAGGTGTACTTGTCGATCGCGGCGTCGCCCATCACATGGGTGTCGGCGTCGACGAGAGCTTTGAACGGGCCGGCGAGAAACATCTTTCGCGTCATCGTCACGGCTCCTTTCATGAGTCGAAGTGGTTAGCTCTACCGATCGGAACGAGGAGGGGCTGTTCTGCATCCCTACCCGCGCGGCCAGAGCTGGTGGAAGTGATGCAGGGGACCGTGACCTTGGCCGACGTCGAGGCGGTCGCTGGCAACGAGAGCGCCGTGCAGGTAGGTCTTCGCCCGTTCAACGCTTTCGGGCACGGTGTGGTCAGGTAGCAGTGCGGTGATCGCCGAGGACAAGGTGCAGCCGGTGCCGTGGTCGTTGAGGGTTTCGATCCTGGGAGAGGTGTAGGTGGAGATCCCGTCGGGGCCGGCGAGGTAGTCGACACTGACCGTCTCGTTCGTGAGATGCCCGCCTTTGAGTAGCGCCCACTGACAGCCAAGGCCACGCAGCCCGGTGGCCTGGTCCTCCATCTGCCCCAAGCGGGTGACATCTGTGGTGTCGAGGAGCACGGCGGCTTCGGGAAGGTTCGGGGTGATGATCGTGGCCAGTGGCACGAGCGTGTCTCGGATGGCTGCGACCGCATCGTCGTCCAACAGCCTGTCGCCGCTCTTGGCGACCATCACCGGATCAAGGACCACGGTCTCGGCTTCGTGGTATTGCAGGCGCTCGGCGATGACCTCGGCGATCGCGGCGTTGGCGACCATACCGATCTTTACCGCGTCGACGCGCACATCGTCGAACACTGCATCGATCTGCTCACCGACGAAAGAGGGATCAAGGGGCATGAACGAGCGCACACCGCGCGTGTTCTGTGCCACGACCGCGGTGATCGCGGCCATACCGTAGGTGCCCCTCGCTGAGAAGGCTTTGAGATCGGCGTGGATGCCCGCCCCGCCAGTGGGGTCGGTGCCTGCGATGGATAGGACGTTCTTGATCGTCATGCGTGCACTTCCTTCTGCTGCTGTGTGGCGGCGTAGCGGGCGACCTCGGCGACATCCTTGCTCAGAGTCAGGCGGGCCTCGTCGACCTCGTCGAGGGGGAACCAGCGTGCTTCGAGGGCGTCGTCGCCAGCGTGGGGTTGCCCCGAGCGCCACTGGCAGAGCACGGCGATAAGCACGTAGTGACTGTCCAACCGTCCAGTCTCGTCTCGGCTGAACGCGTCAACGGAAGTCAAAACACCGGTCGCCTGACCGATGATGCTGGTTTCTTCACCGAGTTCGCGTTCGGCGGCTTTGGTGATCGTTTCTCCGAATTCGATCTTCCCGCCCGGGAATCCCCAGAATCCTGCATCAGGAGGGTTCGCGCGACGCACCAAGAGGACATGGTCATCTTTGATGAGGACGGAAATGACCGCGACCCTCGGGCGCACCTCGACTGAGGACGTCGCGGGGCCGACAACAGAATGGGACACTGTAACCTCCTAATGGGGAGGCCAGCGAAGGAAAGAAGCCCTGCTAGACCAGTCCCTTCGCCGGCATGATCCGGATCAGGTTCTAGGGTCACCACGCTGACAACGTCCAGTGGTATCTCAGCCCCTTGACGGGACACCCCTCGGTGCAACCCGAATCTACCAGAGTGCCGTCACAGATACACCCTGCGCGGATTGCCCGCTGCGGGATGCTGGTGTTGGGATCGGCTGCGCACCTATCCAGTGCTGCGACTGTGCCCGATGGAGCAAGTGCCCGTCTCACGGGTGGAGTCACTGGTCGGTGTCGGCCTTGGACGGTAGAATGGAAGGTGTCGGGCGAGCATGAAGGAGGACAGGTCATGGCGACGACGAAGGCCCTGGAACAGGCCGAGATCGACCGGCTCGAAGCGCAGGGGTGGGATGTGCACTGCGCCCACCGCAGAGAGCACTGGGGCCGTGAGTTCATGGAACCCAGCGAATGCACACGCATCGACTACACGGAGATCGCCGCCTGCGACGTCTTCGTCGCGTTCCCCGGGGCGCTGGTCATCTCCATCCCGGTCTCGATTGTCGCCGGTATCGGACGCTCCGCTAAGGACGGGGTGCTCATCAAGGGTGGCGAATACCTGGAGACCTCCGCGAAGGTCGACACCGTGGTCGTCGACAAGACCGGCATCCTGACCAACGGCCGCCCCGAGCTGACCAACGTCGACGTCCTCGACTCTGCCTACTCGGATGATGAGGTGCTCACCCTGGCCGCCCGTGCCGAAACCGCCTCCGAGCACCCCCTGGCCGAGGCGATCATCCGCGGCGCGGAGAACAAGGGACTGACCATCGAAATGGTCGAGAAAGCCAAACCGGTCACCGGCAAGGGCATCATCGCGAAGATCGACGACCATACCGTCGCCGTCGGTTCCGCCGACATGCTCGACCACGCCCCGGACACCACCCGCATCCTTGAACTCAATGACCAGGGCAAGACCGCCATGTACGTCGGTGTCGACGGACGCGCCATCGGCATCGTCGCCGTGGCCGACACCATCCGTGACGACGCACCGGCCGCTATCCGATCGCTGCATGACAAGGGTGTGCGCGTGATCATGGCCACCGGTGACGCGCAGCGGGTGGCCCGCAACGTCGCCGCCGAACTCGGGGTCGACGAGGTCCGGGCCGAACTCATGCCCGAGGACAAGCTCACTATCGTCAAGGACCTGCAGGCCCAGGGCCGCACCGTGGCCATGATCGGCGACGGTGTCAACGACACGCCGGCACTCGCTCAGGCCGACATCGGCGTGGCGATGGGGGCCGCTGGCTCACCTGCCGCCATCGAGACAGCCGATATCGCCCTGATGGCCGACAAGCTCCCCCGCCTGCCGTACGCCCTGGGTCTGGCCCAGCGCACGGTACGCACCATGCGGGTCAATATCGCCATCGCCCTGGCCACCGTGGCGATCCTGTTGGTCGGTGTGCTGCTCGGTGGGGTGACCATGTCGATTGGCATGCTTGTCCACGAAGCTAGCGTCCTGATCGTCATCGCGATCGCCATGCTGCTGCTGCGCCCCACCCTGAAGAAAGACAAGGACCAGGCAGACGTCAGTACTGCTGACGCCGCGAAGGAGACGCTGAGCGCCTAACGACACAATCGCCACAGCCAGCCCCGCCGGTTTTCCTCCAGGTCTTCCCGGTGGGGCTTCCCCTGTGCACCAGATCCCCGATCTCATGTAGCTGCACTGTGACGGTGCTGTTGCAAAGTTGGGCGGAGAGCAGCGAAGACTCAGTTTCTCGTTCTCTGATGGCCGCTGCGTGTGGGCGTTGTTAGGCCGTCTCGAAGACCCGGTTGACGATCACCGCGTCCGGGTCCGGTTGCCCGTGAGGTCAAACATCGTGCCTTGCCCTTTCCGCAATGAGTGCATCGCCTCCATCCCTTTCAACGTCCGATATGCAGATGTCTAAGTTCTTAAACGCGCCTTTCGGCCCGAGGATCCGCTTCAGCCGACCATGGTCGCCTTCCAGGATGTTGTTGAGGTATTTCACCTGCCGGTGCTCCCCTGTCGGCAGGCAGATTCCCTCTGACTTCAACTCGGCGATTGCCCTGGCTAGAGACGGTGCTTTATCTGTATTAATCACCCGCGGGAACCCGGCTGACGCGTTCGACCGCAGGGTCTTGGCCAGGAAACGCTTGGCCGCAGCCACATTCCGTTTTGGTGAGAGGTAAAAGTCCAGGGTCTGGCCACCGG
>NZ_JBIMEN010000012.1:0-66305 GCF_043673995.1 Corynebacterium sp. L4757
TTCCTATGCCCCAACTTTGCAACAGCACCAATAAACTGGCGCCCCGGTTATAAGTTGGGGCGCCAAGTCGATGTGCTCGAGTCGGGGGATGTTAGTGGCCGGTGCCAAGCCGGCCAGACAGTCGGTTCAGCCGGTCCTGACTGGGACCGTCGAGCCCGATAATGGACACGGTTTTGCCTCTGTCCTGGAACTTCTGCGTAATCGCGTCAAAGGTCGCGACCGTGGAGGCATCCCAGATCTCCGCCTCAGTGAGATCAATAGTGATATGACGGGCAGAATCGGTGTAATCAAAGCGATAAACCAGGTCATTGCTTGATGCCCAAAACAACTGGCCATGCACCCGGTAGGTACGAGTATCAATCTGGCCATCGCCATCGCCGTCGATCTCGGAGACCTTTTCAATGGAAACGATATGTGCCACCCGACGGGCGAACATGATCATCGCGGTGACCACACCCAGCACCACACCGATGGCCAGGTTGTGGGTGGCTAGGGTGGCAATAATCGTCACGGCCATAACAATGGTCTCAGGGACCGGCATGAGTTTAAGGGTGCGTGGATGCACCGAGTGCCAGTCGATCGTGCCGACCGAGACCATGATCATGATTGCCACCAGCGCAGCCATCGGGATCATGCCAACGATATCGCCCAGTGTCAGGACCAGGACCAGCAGGAACACGCCGGCTAGCAGGGTGGATAGGCGGGTACGTGCCCCGGATTCGCGGACGTTGATCATGGTTTGACCGATCATCGCGCAGCCACCCATGCCGCCGAAGAAACCGGAGGCAATATTAGCCACCCCCTGTCCCCAGGATTCGCGAGTTTTATCGGAATGAGTGTCGGTGATGTCATCGACGAGCTTGGCGGTCATCAACGATTCCATGAGACCGACCACGGCCATGGCCAGGGCATAAGGCGCGATGATCTGCAGGGTCTCCAACGTCCACGGCACGTTCGGAATAAACAGGGACGGTAAGGTCTCCGGCATCTTGCCCATGTCCGAGACCGTCGGGACAGTCAAACCGGCGGCAATGACCAAACCGGTGAGCACGATAATCGTGACCAGCGGGGCGGGGATCACACTGGTGAGCTTGGGGAAGAAAATCATGATCACCACACCCAAGCCGACGAGTGGGTAGACCATCCAAGGCACGTCAATGAGGTGTTCGAGTTGGGCGGTGAAAATCATAATGCCCAGTGCATTGACGAAACCCAGCATCACCGATCGGGGGATAAAACGCTGAAGTTTCGCCACACCGAGGGCGCCGAGCACGATTTGTAGGACACCGCCCAACAGGACGGTGGCGATGAAATAATCCATCCCGTAATCACGCGCCACAGGAGCAATGACTAGGGCAATAGCCCCGGTGGCGGCGGTGATCATTGCCGGGCGGCCACCGGTAAAGGCGATCGCAATGGCCATGACTACCGAGGAAAACAGACCCACGGCTGGGTCAACACCGGCAAGGATGGAAAAGGCAATGGCCTCAGGGATCAGCGCCAGGGATACCGCCAGTCCGGCCAGAATCTCTATACGGATACGGGCGGGGGAAGAAAATGCGTAACGGAAGGATGCGATGATCCCGGTAGGGGCATCAGCGCCGTCTGGACTCAGGAGGGGGTGGGGGGCCTCCGTGCTAGTTTCAGTCATAGATGTCCAATCTTTGAGGGGATAGGTAACTGGGCGAACGCCCAAAAGGAATCCAACCCTCTAGTAGCTTTAGGGTTGGTGATGGTGGTTATGGTAGCGGGAGTTTTACTCAACCGCCAACCCAGGCACAGGAACCCGTGGGTAACATCACCGTGAAGGAGAACAGGCAATGCAAAACAGTAATTTCAAGATCGGCGAGGTCGTTGACCAGACGGGGTTGTCGATTCCCACCTTGCGTCATTATGACAACGTCGGCCTGATTAGCCCATCGGGGCGTAGCCCTGGTGGGTTCAGGCTTTATAGTGAGGCTGATGTACGTCGTGTTTTGCTGGTGCGACGGATGAAACCGCTGGGGTTTACTCTGGATCAGATGCGGGAATTCCTGGAAGCTGCGGAGATTCTTCATAGTTCAGATGGCGGGCAGGACAGTGATCCCGCGCAGCAGGCACGGAGTAATGCCAAGGCCACCCTTGCCGACATTCGTGAGGAGACGCGCACCCGCTATGAAAAGCTACGCAAGCAAATTACCTACGCTGAGGAATTCCTCGATCTGGTCAACACCCTGGCACCCTAAACTGCCCCCATCCTTCGCAGGGAGAAAAAGACCATCCTATTGGATGTGCTCTGTCGAGTCGCGTTCCAGATGAAGTGGACGAACGCCCGCGGCCTCTCCGGAGTGGATGGCGATAGTGCAGAGGACTGGTGCTGTTGCAAAGTTGGGGGGGAGAGCAGTCGGCATCTGGAATTTGATCTTCAAAAATATTTTGCACTTTTCTCCGCGCAGGAGCTGACGTGATATTCGTGATCATTAGAGACTCATCATGGCACATACCCTTATTCTAAAAATGGGCTGTGCACTTTCCTGGCACTCATGGAATAGCTCCTGCAAAATAAGGATTACTGATGGAAAACTCTGCCCACCAAGCAATCGACAACACGCACGTTCACTACGTATTTATCATCGCCTGCGCACGCACACGCGACTATGCAGACGCAAAGGACGCGGCAGACAACGCCGCACGAACCCTCACCGAACTCGCGGAACTCCTACCGTCCACTTCCCCACTCTTCTCGGAAATGCGCCAATTGCGTTCTATCATTTACGCCGCCCAGCAAAGTCTCGCCCGACAGCAACAGCCCCAGGACTTGGAAAAAGGTCTAGACCTCATCACCACAATTGAAAAGCGCCTAAGTCCAGGCAAATAACACACACCATGGTTGCAATAATTATTGCAACCATGGCGTAGCGATAAGAATCTGTACCCCAACCCCTTTTGTCCACTGTGTCAATCATTATCCAAAGGAGCGGTTAGGTCGAACTACGGCAGGGCGCGCATCATCCAATGAAGCTCACGCACAATTAAAAAAGCCCCTAGGCATCCCCAGGGGCTAAGCCTCAGGCATCCCCGAGACTGGGGGGGTAACCCACAAGGACTACCACCGACCAACCTAATTATAACGCGACATGCAAGGCAAAGGCAATGAACAGACACTACTCGCACACTGCGGTGAAGGCCTTAACCATGGTTGCAATAATTATTGCAACCATGGTAGGGTGATGGGACAGCTTAAAACAGCTGGACAACCACCGAACCAAGCCAGACATGGCCAAAGGAGAATCGCAATGCCAACCGTGAGTATTTTGAACGCGAAAGGCGGAGTAGGTAAGTCAATGACTACCATGTGGCTCGCCGCAGCCGCAGTCTATTCCGACAAAATCACCATGCCCGTCAATATTGTCGATGCCGACGTAAACCAAGGCGATCTAAGCATCTGGTACGAAGATGCCGTTGCCGAGCACAACGAAGATCCAAACAAGCCCTACCTTGATATGCAGCTTCACTCCGGCAACCACGCACAAATCCTCCGCAAGCTACGCGCACTACCTAAAGACCAATTCACCATCGTGGACGGCCCGCCAAGCGATCACTCCATGATTTCGGAAGTCGCCCGACTCTCCGACCTTGTCCTTGTGCCCACGCCTGGTAGCCCTGGTGAAATCGAAAACGTCATGAATACCACCGACATGCTCAAAGCGGAAAAAGTTCCCTATCAGATCATGTTCACGCGCTGGCAAAAATCAGCCAATGTCATCCCCAACACTCGCGCAGTATTTGACGAAATGAATGAGCCATCACTGTGGCCACCCATTGCTCAAAGTACCTACCTACAAAGCGCCAAAGGTACGTGGCCACGCAACCACTTCAATGACCTACGTGGGCACGACGTACTACTTAATCAAGTCCTGGAGCTGCTCAATGGTTAACAAGAGTAACCGTGCTAGTGCTGCCGCCCGGCGACTGGCAGAACGTCGAAACAGACAAGAACAAGAACAAAAACAAGACAAAAAAGTCTCACCAACCGCCGCAGACATCCCTGACTCTCGAAACCGACTTTTAAGCACCACGGCAAAAAGAAGTCCGCACGACTACGCGCAACTTCGTGCCATGTCGGTTACCACCGTGCAACTGCCAGGGGACATCTACGAAGCAATGCAAGAAATCAAAGCTGAGACAGGTGTAGCGCCAGGACGCCAGCTACTTAATGCCCTACGTGTTGACCCGCAAGGCGGTGAAATCTACACACCCGACAAGCACGCCCCGATAGTACGTAAGGGGGCAAAGAGTATTCTCAACCCGCAACGGGTGCAGATCCGAATTCCTACCGAAGAATTCCTCAACGTCCGAGAGATGAGCTTTAGGAAAAACATATCCGTGACACAAATGTTTACCAACGCCTGGAAACGCCAACATAAATGGCGAACCAAAAAGCAAGAAGACTGACTACCAGTAATAAAGCACTCCAGTATGGTTGCAATAATTATTGCAACCATACTTACAAACGCACTCCCTGCTAACTCGACATAGCAGGGAGTGCGACTTTTTATCTTCCCTGAAAACTACACGAACAAAAAGTAAAACAGGAGTACTGATAGCAGTAGAAAACTAGTTAGCAGTGTTCCAATTTCCTCGCATCCGCTGCGGGAATTTCCACACACAATCATTGCCTGACCGCACCAGCGGTACTCGTGGATAACTCCCGTGGAACACAACCCCCAAGATGTGCAGGAAAGCCTTTTTAGTCTTAATAAGCCCTGCGGGCATTGTAGCTGCCACCTCCCTACAGGCAAGCACTTTCGCGGCATAAACCGCTGCGCTATTTATTCCACGATTACTTGCCCTCCAGTCGGCGGCAGCAATGGTGCAAAGCACCTTATTAAGCCAAAAAAGACCAGGAGAGAAACCAGTGCGGAGCCGACGCACGAAGTGCGCTAATTGTGTCATTACCTGCGAAAATGACCAAACGAATGGTTGCAATAATTATTGCAACCATGGTAGGATAAAGGTATCGCACACAGCGGGGGACACCCCACAAGCGATAACCGCCGACCACGTGGAAAGACATTTCCACACCAATCACAAAGGAGCCAGACATGGCCACCGGATTTAACGTCCACGACATAATCCACAACAGCATCCACCAAGGATTGGCTGACATCAGCGCCCAAATGAAAGCGCAAGAAACCGCCGACAAAGAAGGCTGCATCTGCAAACGCTGTCACAAACCAGCTCCCCTCGGTGTCGGTTACATCAGCCACGACCCCAGCATCACCTACGCCGACTCAAAGGCCCGCACCAACTGCCCATGCGGATACTCCCAAAAAATCTAACCCACACCCACCGAAAGGACATCACAATGGAACTCGTTACCGGAACGTTCACCGTCAGCGCTGCACAAAAAGCAGTCATCGACACCATGTGCGCCCCACACTTCTCCCTGACACACTTCAATAACGGGACTATCGGAGTGGTAGACGTTATTGATGACCACACCGTACGTAACTACTCCATCAATCCAGACGGCAGCCACGTCATCGAAGAGCTAGAAGAACTAGGCGGAGGCTGGAAACAAGTAGCCACCAGTTAAACCCCATGCCCCGGACAAAGTCCGGGGCAATACCTTTAATATACTGGCAAAATAGGCAAAACCATGGTTGCAATAATTATTGCAACCATGGTAGGATAAAGGTATCGCACACAGCGGGGGACACCCCACAAGCGATAACCACCGACCACGTGGAAAGACATTTCCACACCAATCACAAAGGAGCCAGACATGGCCACCAAAGAACACCCCTCCATGGCAGAAGCACTAGCCCTCCTAGAAGCAGAACTCGGCGCACGGCCACTCGCCCAGCCCCAGGCGCGGCACGCACACTAAACCTGCCGGGAGGGGCGCGCATTCCCCCACACCACGCGCACTACCAACCGACCACGGCCAGACATGGCCACCACAACATAAACCCACCCCATCGACCTAGACGAAATCACCACCCACACCCACGACATCACCGCCATACAAACCGTGATTACAGACGATCTACAAGGCGCGACGGCACTCGATATAAACGGCCACCCAGTATCGCTACTCGATACCACTGGAGACACCCTCAAAGAAGCCGCACTTGAAATGCAAAACTATTTCAACCTATACGTCCAAGATGTCGTGCGCGACTTTCTCATTGAAGATGTCACCATCGAACAAGACACCATCGTCGTAGTTCTCACAGGAAAAATTTCCCACAGCACCGGGAGCCAATACATCAAAGACCCACAACTATGGAGTCAAGTCGTAATCGCCGCCACACCACGACACCACTAGGGCAGACGAGCACAACGCAAACCAACGCCCTGGAGCAGCTGGTCGCCAACAAGCGAGCAGCTGCTCCAGGGCTATAAAGGCGTGACAGCAAAAGCAATCCGCGAACTTGTACCTGCCGAAGAATGGAAAGCTAGACGAAAAAACGCAACACAACCGCGAACCGCGCGCGGCAGCATCTCATGGAAGGAATGGAGCGGGGGAGCGCGTTCAAGAACTTTCACCGAGCACACCTATAGCGGCGAGTATGAAGTGAAAGGCGACTGGCTCACCTTTACCTAACAAGGAAAACAAATAAGAAAGAAAGCCAGCGAAAACTCCATCACCGTAATTGAGGACAACGCCTAACGCCGAAAACAATCGTTGGCTAAGACTGCACAACTGGCTTAGCCGCCAGATTGAATACCTACAAGACGGACAGGCGGACAAGATACTTATCAGGTGTACGAAGCCAACGCACTTGAAGAGTTAAAAGGCGGCTGCTACTACATTGAGCGCTTAGAAGGGAGTCAGAGGAAATCGGGGAACAATAGCTACCACCGAAAAAATAAGCTGCGCCCGGACACGACGTGTCCGGGCGCTTACTTGTAGTTCGGCTACCAGAGTCGCGACTGATTGTCGTCGAGCACGTTGAAATCGCGCGCAGCCTGCAAGGAATCCTCGTCCCAACCGTCACGCACAGCGTCTCGCACTAACTGCGAACGCAAGGCACGACCGGCACTTCCCGATCCCGGAGAGCTACCAGCATGCCTGCCACGGTCAACTGCCCAAGAAATATTTTCAGCCTGCGTAGCCAAACGAACGTGATACGAACCAGCGCGCACGCACAGCGGCTCGCAGCAGAAATGCTCGCCTACTAAGCCTTGGGGAATTTCTTTACCAGTGGCAATCATCAACGCGAATCGGTGGGCAGAGACTGTTCGCCGGTGTCCGCCAACTTGCCACGAAAAACGGCCGTACCCGTCAGGCGTTGAAATTGGGCCGACCCACAGCCAACACGCTGATCCAGGGCCGCGAACCACGTTCGACCAAAACCGGCGAATAGATTTCTCATCGGGACGCAAGGAAGAATCAAAGGTAACGCCACGACGCACACGGGGGAGAGGAGTCGCGGTGCGTTCTTCTCCTGCGAGTTCGAATAACGGAATGTATTTACCAGACACAAGCTAGATATTTTCCGAAGAATTATCCAACATATTTGACTCCGATGAATCGTCCTCGTCCTCCAGGCGCTCCAATTCCTCTGCCCGTTTGATGATCGCCCGCAGGCGATTAACGCTTAGACCCGTGGAGTCTGCCGCTTCGTCCATTGTTACGCCGCTGTCTTGAAGTTTCCGGATAGCTTTCGCGGACTCAATCGTCGCCAACTCAATTGCTTCTTCTTGTGCGGCAATCTCGGTGAATTGCTCCACTTTCAATTTGAGGACTGCCTGAACCTTCTGGTTCATTTGCTTACGAATGGATGCACGAGAATTTCTTTTTACTGTAGCCATGACCCCACACTACAACGCAACACAACCTAACTCGAGGCCGATATTCTTTTCTCCATTAGTTGATGTTCATCCTAGGCTAAGTCTCCAAAATTCTCACGCCTGGACTTTTTCTCTTTCTCTCACTAAGCCGTTGTTTTTCTCCCGTTGTTTGTCTGGCAGACAAACTCGTTTCCGTCGTTGTTTCGCTTAGCGACGCCCACTTCGGTGTTACACACCTATTGCAGATAATCTGACTTTCGGTTTTTGCCGCTCACAGGCTCGCGAATGGTGGTAGCTGGATTGCTTTGTTTTTGACGCATAAGATGATTGTCATGTTGTCTATGAGGGTCGTTCATGCGGGGGAAGGCTATGCCTACCTGATGAATTCTGTGGCGTCTCATGACGATGAAACTGCGCCGGAAATACGCCTGGGGGATTACTACAATGCCAACGGTACTCCGCCTGGTCGTTGGTTCGGCAAGGGACTAAAAGGTCTTGGAAATACTACGGCAATTGCTGGAACTACGGTTGTTGATGAGCAGATGGCTGCGTTGTATGGCGAGGGTATGCACCCGGATGCTGACGCAATGATCGATGATGGAGCGGAGCTTAAAGACGTACAACTTGGTCGCACTTATCCGTACTTTACGGGCAATGAACCGGTCTTAGATGCGGTGAAAAAAGCTGAGAAGTCTTTTAGAAATGAGAACGGTCGACGCGCTAATTCTGAGGAAAGAAACCGTATTGCTTTCAAGATTTCGACACCTTTTTACTTAGAAGAAACCGGTGCGATTGAAGCACCCGAGCGTGATGTTTTGGCGTGGTTGAATGAGAAGAAGAACCGGGTTAAGCAGCCTACCTCTGGTGTCGATTTAACTTTTTCTCCGGCAAAGTCGGTGTCTTTAGTGTGGGCTTTAGCGGATGATGACACTCGGAAAACTATCGAGAATGTTCATCAAAAAGCTGTGGAAGAAACGCTCGCCGAGGTAGAAGAAGAGTTTCTTTTTACCCGCACTGGTGCCCGTGGCGAGAGGGTTATTAAAGCTCGTGGCATGATTGCTTCGACGTTTATGCACTATGACACTCGTGCTGGTGATCCCGATTTGCACACGCACTGTTTGATTTCTAATAAGGTGCAAGCAGAGCGCGGGCAGCAAGGTTTAGATGATGATCAGGCGGATAAGTGGCGGTCGCTTGATGCTCGTTATCTGTTGAAAAACTCCGCTCGTATCGGTCAGCGCTATCAAGTAAAGATGGCTCAAGCGTTAGGGCGTGAGCTTGATTTAGAGTTCTACGAGCGCGCTTCTGACGATGGAAAAGCACCCGTGTGGGAGATTGCAGGCATTGATGAAGAACTGATTAACAGTGCTTCCCAACGTCGCGCAGGGGCACGTCCGGTGTATGAAGAATACGCCGAAAAGTACCGCACCACCCATGGTCACTTTCCAGATATGCGTACCCGCAACAAGCTGTGGCAAGCGGCAATTTTGGAAACCCGCGACGCGAAAAAGCCCGCCCAGTCACTGGCGGATCACCGTAAACAATGGCTTGAAACGCTTGGCAATGGTGAACAAATTGACCTTGATAGATTGCGTAAGAAGAGCCAGGATTACGCCGTTCGGAGTGAGTTTCCTGTCGATATTTCATCAGAGGACTACGCAATTGCCATTGCTGAACTAGCAGACAATGCCGTCGAAGATACCCGCCAGCGACGTGCAGAATTTAACATCCGCCACCTAGAAACCAGTGTCTCCATGCACCTGACGAAGTGGAAATTTGCCGACGATAGCCATGCTGAACGGGTGCGTTATGAGGTTATTGACCATGCAAAGAAGCATCATTTAACCCAGCTAGGTGTAGTTGATTCTTCTCATCTTCCTGCCGCTCTAGTGCGCGAAGATGGACAATTGATCACCGCCGAGCACAACGGTATTACCTATACCGCGCATGCTACTTTGGCCGAAGAGAATAAGGTTCTGGCAGGTCTTAATGAGCTAACCGGTTACACCATAAGTGATGAAGCAGTCGACCAGGCGCTGCAACGAAATGTGGAAAAGCACGGCTTTGCGCTTAATGATGGACAGGCAAAGATGGCACATTCTTTGCTTGTTACTGGCGAGAAATTAGCGTGTGCGGTTGGTCCTGCTGGTACTGGTAAGACTGCATCAATGGCGGTTGTGGCTGACGCTTGGAAGAATCAGAACCGTCAGGTGATAGGTCTAGCACCATCCGCACGCGCTGCCCGACAGCTTGGACAAGACGCGGATATTACCGCACAAACCTTAGCCGCGTTAACCTATCGCTGGCGCGGAATCATCGGAGATAGCCCCCGAGATACATCGAAGTTGGGCATAGAAATTAACCCTGGGGACATGCTGCTGGTTGATGAAGCGGGCATGGCCACGACCGCAGATCTGGCGGCATTGACGGAAATTGCCGATGAAACAGGCGCAGTGATCCGCATGGTGGGCGACCCACACCAGCTCGACGCAGTAGAAACTGGTGGACTCTTCCGTACGCTGGTGCGCCAATCTAATGCGGTCGAACTCGACACTGTAATGCGCATGGGTGCCGATGTTGAGCAGGCAGATACCTCCACACGGCTGCGTCACGGTGACGTAACTGCACTGGATCTCTACCGTCAACGCGGTTGGGTTCATGGTGGTGCTCGCCAGGACATGATCGCTGATGCTGTTGAAGCACACCTTGGTGACCTTGGTGCCGAGATTGACTCCGTCGTGATTGCTAGTCGCAAAGAAGATGTCGCAACCGCGAATAACTTGATTCAATCCGAGCTAATAAAACGTGGCGTTGTCCGTGCTTTATCTTCTGGAATTGCACTGGCTGATGATGCCCGCGCGCACCTAGGCGATACGATTTTAACCCGCAAAAATGACACGCTGCCAAGCGGTCGCCGCGTGCTCAATGGTGAGCGTTTCGAAGTTGCAGGCCTTTTAGATGATGGTTCTTTGGCGGTTAAAGAGCTAAACGGCAAGAACAAAACCATGGTGTTGCCTGCTGATTACGTTCGGGAACACGTGCAATTAGGCTATGCCTCTACTGTGTATCGCGCGCAGGGCATTACGGTGGAAAATGCTCGGGCGATTGTGGGAGCAGAAACCGATCGCCGCGCGCTGTATGTGGCTATGACGCGCGCCAAGTGGCAAAACCACGTCTATGTGGCCGATGATCTTCCCTTTGATTTCGACGCAGAACAAGCTCACTGGCATATGTCTGGTGAGGATAAGCCGGACTACAACGATATTTTAGAGCGCATTGTGCTGCGCGATTCTGGCCAGCGAAGCGCTAGTGATCAGCATCGAGAACTGGTTAACAAGGCAGAAAGCACGCAGCAGCGACGCGAGCTATTTGCTACCGCCGCAGATATGCTGCACACCGATTACCGACGCGAAGTAGTCGAACCTGCCGTTATCCGTGCGCTAGGTGAGTTGCCTGCAACTATGACCAATGGTCTAGATCATGACCAGGCCGTGGAACGTATTTCTACCTCGATTCAGCGGTTGAACCAGGCCGGTGTCAACGGTCTGCGCGAGCTATCTTTTGCCACCGATGGCTTAGAAGGTGCTGAGGATGTCGGGGCAGTTATCCAGCATCGACTAGAACAACAACGCCCAGAAGCTACTCCTGAACTGGTTGTATTGCCGCCACGTCACGATAATGATGATGGGCAGCTCTATGACTGGGCAGAAGCCGCACGCATTGACCTTGCTGAGGACAAACCACGTCAGCTACGTCCAGTAGACCCACCACTTCCCGAAAGTGGCGAAATCCGCGGTAGAGATTTGCGCTTTGCAGATTTGCGCGGAGTCGAGATAGACCGCTTGAAGTTTGTGGACTGTGATCTGTCTGGAGCAGTCTTTGATGATGCCGATATTCACCGCACCATGTTTGAGGACTGCGACTTGAGTTCCACGTCCTGGCGCAACGTAGGAATCGGTGTTGGTGACTCACCATTTGCCGTCAATCAAATTGTCGGTTGTGAACTGACAGGCGCTGATTTCACCAAGGCTCAAGTTCGTAACTTGCGCTTGGTCAATTCCACTGCGGATAAGACTCAGTTCGGATTATCCGAGCTTGCTGGGCTACACCTAGAGCGGACAGCATTGACCAACACTGACTGGAGTGGCGCTGATATTAAGTCGGCCACGGTTGTAGATTGTCAGCTTGACGCAACGGTACCGGAAGAACTAGCAACAGTAGCGGGCGAGCTAAACGCTCAACGCGAAAAGCGCGCCGAAGCATCCCGACGCGCTCACTACGCAGGGGCCGATAACATTTGGCCAGAAGAACAAGTCACCAGCCAAGAAGCAGAGCCTAGTGTTGGAGAAAGTCCTGAGCTATAGCTCTGCGGAATCAGCCTGTTCTGCCTCAGCAAGTTCATCTAGCACCGCTGCGGAGACGAGTTCTGACTCCACTTCATCAGCGCCAGGAACCATGGCTTCTTCGGGGTTCTCGCCGTTGATACCGGCAGAATAATCCGCTGCTATTAACTTTTCTTCATCTGCGTCGATTTCTTCGAGGTCGGCGGAGTATTCGCTGTGATTTAGCGGGTTAGTTTCTCGGGCTTCTTTCACGATGGACGCTACAGATATCAATGCCCCTGAGCTTTAACCAAATCGAGGGGAATCTACTACACATCCGATTTTCAAAGCACAGCTGACTCTATGCTATCGGCCTTATCCAGCAACTATGATCTGCGCATTGTAAGACTCAACGCCACACCGAGCCGCATAATAGAAGCTGAAAATAACACTGCTGTGATTTAATGGGGAGAAAGAAGCGCGAAAGGCATACATCCCGTGTTCGAGTCCGGGGCGCGCACGTTACCCAAGAAATGGGTAACCCCCCGCATCATAGAGCTGGCACTCTAGCGAGGGGTTCATACAACGGTTCCACCGTTTGACTATAAGCATACACCACAAGCAGGTGTGCAAGTAGTTAAACGGTGGCACCAAGAAAGGACTTCCCTTATGGCACTGCCACCAGAAAAACTCGCACAACTAAAAGCCGCCCAAAAGGCTGCTGCGAACCAAGAACTTGAGCAGTCAAAAGAAATAATCAACGCCCAAGACATTGGCTACACATCCAAGCTCTTCGTCCAAGCATTATTTCCATACCGCAAGACCGACGAAGAAAAGCGAGTCATAGAGACAGCACAAGGACGGATCGTTGTCTACGCCGATGGAGGATTGCCCTACGGCAAATATCCCCGACTAATCATGGCCTACATCATCACCCGCGCCGTGGAAAACGCTGGAAAGCTCAAAGCAGGCAAAATAGACTTTGAGCAAGCAGTGCGCATCCCTCTCGGCCACTCCATGAACCACTTCCTCCAAGCCATCGGCATCCACGGTCGAGGAACCGGTGGGAAAAAAGGAACTCTATCGATTGTGCGCGAGCAACTATTGCGCCTGGCTGATGCTCGCGTGACCGTAAAAGAGGACGATGGCGTACGCGCACGTGGCAAACACACTCAAATCATGGATGAATGGGACTTATGGTTTGATGCACGCGACCCCAATCAAGGAAGCTTCATCGAGTCCTACATCAAACTCACACCACAATTTTTCCAGCACATTGTCGAAGCCCCCATCCCTATCGACCTTGCTGTGCTACGCCAGCTCACCAAGCCACGGTCAATGGACATTTATATCTGGCTAACGGTTAAGCAGTTTTGGCTTAGCAAAAACAACCGAGACTCCTACCTATTTACCTGGGACATGATGGCACAAAGCTTCGCCACCAAACCTCTCACAAGCAGTCAAAACCTCGCCGATTTTCGGCGAGAATTAAAAGCTGCCATTCAAGACGTAATTCTGGTTTGGCCAGATGCTGGTATTGAAGTCTCAACAGGCGGAGTAACTGTCTCAAAGACGGCTCCCTCAGTTGAGAAAAAGCCGCCACGTCCGCAGCTGGATTAGTACTCATCAACGAGTGAGCGCCCCTTGTGGGCGCTTTCTTTATGCCCTGGTCAGGCTGCGCAGATGTTCCCATACGTTCCTGCGCAGATGTTCCCATATAAACATATGCCCTGGTCAGGCTGCGCAGATGTTCCCATACAGTATTTTTGGTTGCGCAGATGTTCCCATACAGTTGCGCAGATGTTCCCATACAGTTGCGCAGATGTTCCCATACAGTTGCGCAGATGTTCCCATACAAGCACAGTTATCCACAGGGTTTGACCAGGGGATTTATCTATTTTCCCTGGTCGCTTATAACTATAAACTGTAGAACCATATCCAGCAGGGGTAAACCAAGCAGTCAACGCTAACGTTAACCAGTAAATAAGTTTCCATCGTGGCTCACGCCCTCACTAGCGTTCGGTTGTGCTGCCGCCCAAATCAATAGATTTGGTTGCCACCGAGACAACCTGGACTACTCCAAGCACCACAGCCTCCAGGACTACAGATAACCAAAGAGCCTTTAAAGAGAAACCACATAGATAAACCCCAGTACTTTCTTCCTCACTGCCAATGCTCACTGGAGTGAACAATCCCTTGTGACTTTTGTCGAAGCTCCGCACAATGGTTATAGGCCGCTTCCCCCGAACGGCCACTATGTATAAGTTCTAGCCCTGCCTCTAGCCCCTCAGGCAGGGCTAGAACTCGTTAATGATTTCTGAGTCAATCGAATACGAACACTTCAGAGTACTAAGAGTGCAACTCCTACGGTAATCATCCGTTCTCGCCACGTAACTACTAGATGAGGGCACCCCTACCGGTAATCACTAATACAGGGTGCCTATCGTGATGATTACTTTGACTGCTGCTCGTCCTTGGCGGCGACAATCATGTGCGCTAGCACCTCCAGGAACTTATTGAGGTTGCCTGGATCTGCCGTGATGGTTTCGAAGACTTCCTGAGACTCCCGGGCCGCCTGCACGAGGGCGCCGAACCCTTTGTTTTTAAAAGCGTCAGTGCCAGCAACCTGTGAGGGGTTATTTTTCCTGACTAATGCCTGCACAGGGGCTGCTAACTGTCTCCGGCGTAACTGAGCACTCCAGCTGGGATTCGTCTGTTCCACTCACCAATCTCGAACGCCTGCGAATCCAGTTGACATGGCCGGCTTCGTACCATGAGCACCAGCGACTGATCGGTGTTTGGTGGTGTCCGGCCCGTACCGGTCGTCACTGCCTTCGCCGACGTGGCAAGGAAGTCCACGGTTCTCATTAGACCGGGACCACTACTCTCCGACGCGCAGCGACACCGTCCAGCGGGTCGCCCCGCAGCATCGTTTCGCCACGAGGCGCATGTCGGACGCTCCAGCCATCGTCTGCAGCACGCGTGCGATGTGGCTCATACGACCACCCCCTTCTTGCGGAATACCTGCCAGGGGTATACTGTTGACTTGTACAGGTACCCGGTAGGGGTACTACAGAGACACAAGGAGGATACATAATGGCTTCGAACAATTACCAGGTGACGGGCATGACCTGCGGGCACTGCGAGATGTCGGTCCGCGAGGAAGTCGGTGAGATCCCCGGCGTCCAGGACATCCAGGTCAGCGCGCAGACCGGCAAGCTTAACGTCACCGCCGAGGGCGAGATTGACGATGCCAAGGTCCTCGCGGCGGTCGAGGAGGCCGGCTACTCGGCGGTGCGTGTCTGATGAAGGCCGGAGGACGGCTTGCGCTCTACGGGGCCGGGCTGGTGGTGGCGTTCGGCGGGGCCTTCGGCCTTGCCGGCGCCGTCATTCCTGACAGCTTCGTAGCAGCATGGGCAGAAGGAAGTGACGTGAACACACACGGTGAAGGACACGGCGGCGCTGCGCAAGAAACTGCGGAGCCCACTCTGAACGGGGTCTCCGCAAGCGCGGACGGCTTCGTACTTTCCCCAGTCCAGGCTCCCACGGCTGCAGGCGAGGATGGAGACCTGAGTTTCCAGATCCTCGACGAGTCCGGCGAAGCGGTGACCGAGTACACTACCGCGCACGAGAAGGACCTGCATCTGATCGCCGTTCGCACCGATGGTACTGGTTTCCAGCACGTGCACCCCGAGCTTGACACGAGCACAGGCACTTGGTCGGTGCCGTGGACCTGGGACGAGGCGGGCACCTACCGCGTGTACGCCGACTTCACACCCGAGGGCGAGGGAGCCGAAGGGATCACCCTGACTCGCGCCGTCGAGGTGGCGGGCGACTTCGCCCCTGTTGAGACCGAGTCACAGACCACCGACGAGGTCGACGGATACACCGTCTCCCTGAATGGCGACCTTACCGCCGGCACCTCAAGCGAGCTCACCATCTCGGTCGAGCGCGACGGTCAGCCGGTGACCACGCTGGAGCCCTACCTGGGCGCGTTTGGCCACCTGGTGGCGCTGCGCGAAGGCGACCTCGCCTACTTGCACGTCCACGCCGAGGGCGACGAGCCCCAGGCCAGGGACACGGCCGGACCCGAGATCGGATTCGCAGCGGAGGCCCCGACCGCCGACCGTTACCTGCTCTACCTGGACTTCCAGGTCGATGGGCAGGTGCACACCGCCGAGTTCGTGATCGACGCCGAGCATGGTGACGGCTCGCAGACAGACGATTCGCATACCGGCGGCCACTGACCCGCAGGGCCTGGCGTCGCACGAGAGATGAAGAGAGAAGGAAGAGGATGAGTACATTAGCGCCCCCCATCGGTGGGCCGGACATCGAGCTGGAGATCGGCGGGATGACCTGCGCCTCCTGTGCGAACCGGATCGAGAAGAAGCTGAACAAGCTCGAGGGCGTCGCGGCCACGGTCAACTACGCCACCGAGAAGGCCAAGGTCACCGTGCCTGCCGGCTACGATCCGGGCCTGCTGGTCGCCGAGGTCGAGAAGACCGGCTACACGGCTGCGCTGCCCAAGCCCAAGGGCACCACGGCGAACACGTCGGAGACCGAGGCCGGGGAGGAGGAAGACACTGAGCTCACCTCGCTGCGCCATCGGCTAGTCGGCGCCATTGTGCTCACGGTTCCCGTGATCGCCATGGCCATGATCCCCGCACTGCAGTTCGTATATTGGCAGTGGGCCTCACTCGCGCTTGCCGCCCCGGTGATCATCTGGGCAGCCTGGCCGTTCCATAAGGCCGCATGGACGAACCTCAAGCACGGTACCGCGACGATGGACACACTCATCTCGATGGGCACCTCGGTCGCACTGCTGTGGTCCGTCTACGCACTATTCTTCGGAACCGCTGGCACACCCGGGATGACGCACCCGTTCGAGTTCACGATCGCTCCCTCGGATGGCGCGGCGAACATCTATCTCGAAGTTGGCGCGGGCGTGACGATGTTCATCCTCGCCGGCCGCTACTTCGAGAAGCGCTCCAAACGCCAGGCCGGGGCCGCGCTGCGCGCCCTCCTGGAGCTCGGCGCGAAGGAAGTCGCCGTGCTCCGCGACGGCGTTGAGGTGAAGATCCCCACCTCTGACCTCCAGGTCGGCGACGAGTTCATCGTTCGTCCGGGTGAGAAGATCGCCACCGACGGCATCGTGGTCTCCGGCTCCTCCGCGGTGGACGCCTCCATGCTCACCGGCGAGTCCGTACCGGTCGAGGTCCGCGAGGGCGACTCGGTCACCGGTGCCACCGTCAACGCGGGCGGCCGCCTTGTCGTGCGGGCGACCCGTGTCGGTTCGGACACGCAGCTTGCGCAGATGGCGAAGCTCGTCGAGGATGCGCAGACTGGCAAGGCCGAGGTGCAGCGTCTGGCTGACACGATCTCCGGCGTGTTCGTGCCGATCGTCATCGTCGTCGCGTTCATCACCCTCGGCGCCTGGCTGGGAGCCGGATTCCCCGTCGCCGCCGCGTTCACCGCAGCGGTCGCCGTGCTCGTTATCGCCTGCCCCTGCGCGCTGGGACTCGCGACTCCGACCGCGCTGCTGGTCGGCACCGGCCGCGGGGCGCAGATGGGCATCCTCATCAAGGGCCCAGAGGTGCTGGAGTCCACCCGCAAGGTCGATACCGTCGTGCTCGACAAGACCGGTACCGTCACCAGCGGCAAGATGACCCTGACAGATGTGATCACCGAATCCGGTGTGGACCGTGCCGAGCTGCTGCGCTTCGCGGGTGCGTTGGAGGACTCCTCGGAGCACCCGATCGCGCAGGCGATCGCCAAGGGCGCCACCCAGGAAGTCGGCCAGTTGCCCACGCCCGAGGACTTCGCCAATGTTGAAGGCAAGGGCGTGCAGGGCATCGTCGAGGGCACCCCGGTCGTCGTCGGACGCGAGTCGCTGCTGGCCGACTGGTCACAGAAGCTCTCTCCGGAGGTCGCACGGGCGAAGGCTCAAGCTGAGGGTGAAGGCAAGACGGTCGTCGCGATCGGCTGGGACGGTGCTGCGCGCGGCATCCTCGTCGTCGCCGACACCGTCAAGCCCACGAGCGCGGAGGCGATCCGCGGGCTCAAGGAGATCGGCCTGACCCCGGTGCTGCTCACCGGTGACAATGAGGCCGTGGCCCGCCAGATCGCCGCCGAGGTCGGCATCGAGGAGGTCATCGCCGAGGTGCTGCCCAAGGACAAGGTCGACGTCGTCACCCGTCTCCAGGGCGAGGGCAAGATCGTCGCGATGGTCGGCGACGGCGTCAACGACGCCCCCGCGCTCGCGCAGGCCGATCTGGGCCTGGCGATGGGCACCGGCACGGACGTCGCGATCGAGGCCTCCGACATCACCCTGGTCCGCGGCGACCTGCGGGCCGCGGTCGACGCGATCCGTCTGTCTCGGAAGACACTTTCGACGATCAAGACCAACCTGTTCTGGGCATTCGCCTATAACACCGCCGCGATCCCAGTCGCAGCGCTGGGCATGCTCAACCCCATGCTCGCAGGCGCGGCGATGGCGTTCTCCAGCGTCTTCGTCGTCGGCAACAGCCTCCGCCTGCGCGGGTTCAAGAGCGTCGCCACGAAGTGACGAACGAGAACCCACCCATCCATACCAATCCGATACAGAACCCACCCATCCATACGAATCCGATACAGAAGGAACACCAGAAAATGAGCAACTGCTGTAGCACGAACGAGACTAACCCCGCCGCCGAGAACGGTGGACGCGAGAACCTGCTCGGCGGGGGCGCCGATGACATGACCACCTGCCCGGTCATGGTCGGCACCCCGGTCAGCAAGAAGACCGCCGAGGCCGCCGGCCTCTACCGCGACTTCAAGGGCGAGCGCTACTACTTCTGCTGCGCCGGCTGCGGCCCCGCATTTGATTCGGACCCCGCCAAATACGCCGCCAACATGGCGTAATCCACCAGCGTGGGGGGGGGGGGGGGGAACGGCGAGGGGGGCTTGGAGCCATGGGGGACGGGACGGAACAAAAACACCTCCGGTGAGCTCCCCCGGCTGTCGGGGGTACCTCGGCCCTCCGCCGCCACCCCGGCACCTGATCGGAGCGAACCGACATGACCACCCCGACCTCAATGACCGAACCTCACATCGACACCTGCCCGGCGGGAGGCGACGGCGATCCGTCCGTCCACGGATACATCAGCGACAAGGCGACGTACCGCAATCGCCTGCGGCGCCTCGAAGGCCAAATCCGCGGCATCGATCGGATGATCGATGAGGACCGCTACTGCATCGACATCTTCACCCAGATCTCCGCAGCCACCAGGGCACTCGAAAACGTCGCCCTCGGACTGCTCGACGATCACCTCAAGCATTGCGTCCTCGACGCCGCCCTCGCCGGTGGACCAGTCAGCGAGCAGAGGCTCGGCGAGGCATCCGAGGCCATCGCCCGTCTCGTTCGCTCCTGACGCCCGCACACCAAATCGATCACGACCTGCAGCCCAGGAGTTTCCCTATGACCACACAACACGTCCTCATCCTCGGTTCAGGAGCAGCCGGAGCCGCAGCCGCCCGCACTCTCGCCACACGTGACGACGTCCGGGTGACGATGGTGACCCGCACCGGGGAGACGCCTTACACGCGAATGCTCATCAAAGGAATCGCGTTCGGCCCGACCCCGCCGGAGATGATCAAGCTCCCGCTACCTCAGATTGAGGTCATCGCCGACACCGTGCTCGATGTCGATACTACGGCGAAGCGGGTCCAACTGACCTCCGGCGCGCAGGTCTCCTACGACGCGCTCATTGTCGCGACAGGGAGCGTGCCCCGCTCTCTGCCCGCGGGTGTACTCGAAGGCGACGACGTCGGACAAGGCCGGGTCACTGCTCTGCACTCCTTGGAAGATGCCATGGGTATCCGCGATCTGCTGACCAGCCTGGCACGGCCGGCGCGAGTGACGATCTATGGCGGCGGAATCATCGCAGCCGAGACCGCTTCGTCGCTGCAAGCCGACGGACACATGGTCATGCTGGTCTCTCGCAGTTCTGTTCCCGGCATCGGAGCGTTTGGGGCGCCGGTGGCTGAGCGCCTCGCCGCTGACCATGCCGCCAAGGTGCAGACTCGATTCGGTCGCACTCTCCAGCATGTCGACGAAACAGAATCCGGTGTTGCCATCACCCTCGACGACGATCAACGCATCGTGGCCGACTTACTCCTCGTTGCGCTCGGCACGACGCCCGCAGCCCCGTCGCCGTGGACGAACGGCATCGACGTCGATGATCGCCTCCGTGCCGCAGCAGACCACGTCTACGCCGCCGGAGGTGTAGCTACGCATCACGACGAAGCACTGGGCGTCTGGCGCATCGACCATTGGGAAGACGCCGCCGCGCAGGGCACGCACGCCGCACAGGCCGCACTGCACGACCTCGACATCAGCGACGATCCGGGCACCTACCTGCCGCGCAGCCCCTACATGGCGCTGGTCTACGGTCAGATGATCTCCGGAGTCGGGTACACCGCTGGTGCAGACGCCCAGGTGGAAGCCGGCGAGGAGTTCATCGTGCGCCACGAGACCGACGGCACCGTCGTCGGCGTCACCGGCATCGACGCGGTCGGCACCGTCTACCAGTGGGGTCAGCAGCTCCACGGCCTGCAGGCATAGACGATGGCGGGCGACTATACGAGGCAGATCCCGCGGCGGGGTTTCGCGCTCGCGATGGCAGCGACCATTCTCATGATGGCGGCTGCCAGCGCGCCGTCGTTGTTCTACCCCCAGATCGCAGAACAGCTCGGACTCGTCCCCGTCGCCACCACACTCGTATTCGCGGTCTACACCTTCACCCTCCTGGCCGCGCTGCTCTACCTCGGACCGCTCTCCGATCACATCGGCCGACGTCCGGTCGTAACCGCCGGTTCCCTGGCGCTGGCACTCAGCCTGGCCATGTTCTGGTTCGCCGACAGCCTCGCGACACTCCTGGTCGCCCGCGCTCTGCAAGGACTCGCAGCGGGTCTGCTCATCCCGGCCCTGTCGGCGATGATGATCGACTTCGAGCCGCCGTCGCATCCGAACATCGCAGCCCTGTGGAACACGATCGGGCCGATGATCGGTCTCGGGACCGGGGCACTCGGTGCTGCGCTGCTCCTCGATCTCACCCCCGAACCGACAGCTGCGGTCTTCGGCCCGCTCGTGCTCGCCTTCCTCACCGTGGCAGCGACGGTGTGGAGCACACCGGAACTGGTCCCCAAGACCCGGATACGACGTGGCGACCTCCGCCCGCGGTTTATGGTGCCACTGCACCTGCGCCGCATGTTCACCGCCGGTGTGCCCGCGATTATCGCCGGGTGGGCGACCAACGGACTCTTCCTCGCGCTCGGAGCCGGCCTCGTCGGCAGTGAGCTCGGGGGCTCCACGCACACCCACGCGGGCATCGTCATCTTCGCACTGGCGATCTCCGGAATCACCGCCTCGTCCGTCCTGCAGCGGCGTTCCGCCCGCACCATCAGCCTGTATGCGACCAGCGCCCTGGCATTCGGCACCGCAGCGAGCATCGTCGCCCTCGCACTCGGTTCCTACCCGGCCTACGTCGTGTCGGTCGCGATCGTCGGTTCCGGGTTCGGCACAGCGTTCCTCGGGGTGCTGCGCACACTCATGCCCCACACGGCATCGTCGGAACGCGCCGCCGTGATGGCTGTGATCTACACGGTCGCCTACCTGGCATTCGGCGTGCCCACCATCGTCGCCGGGTTGCTCGTGCCGGTACTCACCCTGTCAGGAACGATGACAGTCCTCGGTGCGATCATCATCGCCCTCAGCCTTGCAGCCACCGTCCTACGCCTGCGCATTCCTTAGCCGGCCGCAGATCCGGCAGAGACTGACGACTTCTCCGAACTCCCCACCGACTCTCGCCGCCGAACCGCACCCGACCAAGAAGAGCAGCCATGACCTATGCGATCGCGCTTCCCTGCGCGGACGTCAAGGACCGCGCCTGCATCGACGAATGTCCTGTCGACTGCATCTACGAGGGCGAACGCTCGCTCTACATCCATCCCGACGAATGCGTTGACTGCGGAGCCTGCGAACCGGTTTGTCCCGTCGAGGCCATCTACTACGAAGACGACCTGCCCGACGAATGGTCTGACTACTACAAGGCCAACGTCGAGTTCTTCGACGAATTTGGTTCTCCCGGTGGAGCCGCGAAGATCGGACCGGCGGGCTTCGACCATCCCCTCATCGCCGCATTGCCCATCCAACATGAGCAGTCCCTCTGAGAAGGACAATTCGATCGATTCACGCCGGTACAACGCGCAATCCTTGACTAGTACCCCTGGGGGGTATAGGGTAGGTGTCATGATGAAAGGAGCTGACATGCAGAGGAGACTGCGAGCAGGGCTGGCAGCAGGAGTGCTCGGAGTGACACTCGTGCTCGCCGGTTGCAGCAGCGGAGCAGACGAAGACCAGCAGACCGACCCTTCGGCTACTGAGGAGCAGGGCCACGGCGGCGACAATGCAGAAAGCGGAGATGAGGAAATGGATCACTCGATGGAGCACCCGATGGACGGCGGACCGGCACCCGAGGGTATCGCCGAAGCCAGTGACCCCACATACCCGGTCGGCACAGAGGTACAGCTCACGGCCGACCACATGGAAGGCATGGACGGTGCGACAGCGACGATCTCCGGCGCATTCGACACGTACACGTACTCCGTGAACTACACTAACGCAGGTGGCGGCGACCCCGTCACGGACCACAAGTGGGTCGTGCAGGAAGAAATCGAGGATGCCGGCGACGAGCGCCTGACCGATGGCACAGCGGTGACGCTGCTCGCCAAGCACATGGAGGGCATGGAGGGCGCGAGGGCCACCATCGCTTCGTCCACCGATGAGACGGTCTACATGGTCGACTACGAGACGGACGGCATGAAGATGACGAACCACAAGTGGGTCGTCGAGAGCGAGATCCAACCAGCGCCCTGAGCCGACGTTCGCTTGCCCGGCGACCGGGTGAGCGGCATGGCTCGATGACGAAGGAGAAGAACGATGACGGACCCGAACTCACACCAGCACCACGGTCACGGAACCGATGCACCCGCTCACGGCGAGCATCACCACGGGTCTGTGTCCGCACACGCCTCGGCGGAGGCGCACGGCACGCACGAGGGCCAGCACACTGGACACCAGGGCCACGCCATGAACCACGGGCAGCACTCAGACCACACGGGCCTCGATGAGAACGGTGTCCACGGAGATCACAGCGGCCATGGCGGCCACGGAGATCACAGCGGCCATGGCGGCCACGGGGACCACGTTGGCCAGTTCCGCCGGCTGTTTTGGATCAACCTCGTCATCGCCATCCCCGCGGTCACCCTCTCGCCGATGTTCTCCATGCTGCTGGGCTACGAGGTCCCCGGCTGGGCGGGCTGGGTCGCCGCGGTACTGGGCACCGTCATGTACGTCTGGGGCGGCAGGCCCTTCCTCACCGGCGCCGTCAGCGAGTTGAAGTCCCGCAAGCCCGGGATGATGCTGCTCATCGCTCTGGCGATCACGGTGGCCTTCTTCGCCTCCTGGGCCGCGACCCTCGGGCTTGTCCATCACGAGCTGGAGTTCTGGTGGGAGCTGGCGCTGCTGATCGTGATCATGCTGCTGGGCCACTGGATCGAGATGCGCTCCCTGGCCCAGACCACCTCGGCGCTCGACTCGTTGGCTGCACTGCTGCCCGACGAGGCCGAGCGCGTCGAGGGCGAGAACGTCGTTAAGGTGGCCCCAGCCGACCTCGTTGTGGGTGACGTCGTGATCGTGCGCCCCGGCGGCAGCGTTCCGGCCGACGGCACCATCGTCGACGGCCGCGCCGACATGGACGAGTCCATGATCACCGGCGAGTCCCGCCCGGTCTCTCGGGGCGAGGGCGAGACAGCTACCGCCGGCACCGTCGCCACCGACTCCGGCCTGCGGGTGAAAATCACCGCCACCGGCGACGACACCGCCCTGGCCGGGATCAACCGGCTCGTCACCGAGGCCCAGAACTCCTCCTCCCGCGCCCAGCGGATCGCCGACAAGGCCGCGGCCTGGCTGTTCTGGTTCGCTCTCGGCGCGGCGCTGGTCACCGCTGTCGTCTGGACGCTCATCGGCATGCCCGACGAGGCCGTGGTCCGTACCATCACCGTACTCGTCATCGCCTGCCCCCACGCCCTCGGCCTGGCGATCCCGCTCGTGGTCTCCATCGCCACCGAGCGCGCCGCCCGCGGCGGCGTGCTGGTCAAGGACCGCCTCGCCCTGGAGTCGATGCGGCAGGTCGACGCAGTGCTCTTCGACAAGACCGGCACACTGACCAAGGGCGAGCCCACCGTCACCGGCGTCGAACCGACCGGCGACCTCGACGCCGACCAGGTCCTCGCCCTCGCGGCCTCGGCCGAGGCCGACAGCGAGCACCCGCTCGCCAAGGCCATCGTCGCCGCCGCCAAGGACAAGGGCCTCGCCCTTCAGCAGGCCAGCGGCTTCTCATCCTCGCCCGCCGTCGGAGTCACCGCGACTGTCGCCGGCCAGGAGGTCCGCGTCGGCGGCCCCCGGCTGCTTGAGGAGACCGGCCAGCACGAGGTCGGCACAGCCGAGGAATGGCGTTCTGAGGGCGCGATCATCCTGCACGTCCTCCGCGACGGCCAGGTGGTCGGCGGCCTCAAGCTCGCCGACGAGATCCGCCCCGAATCCCGCAACGCCGTCGACGCCCTCCACGCCCTGAGCGTCGAGGTCGTCATGATCACCGGCGACGCCGAGGCCGTGGCGAACGAGGTCGGACGGGAGCTCGGCATCGACCGCGTCTTCGCCGGCGTCCGCCCCGAGGACAAGTCCGCCAAGGTCGCCCAACTGCAGCACGAGGGCAAGAAGGTCGCCATGGTCGGCGACGGCGTCAACGACGCCCCGGCACTGGCCCAGGCCGACGTCGGCATCGCGATCGGCGCCGGCACCGATGTCGCCATCGCCTCGGCCGGGGTGATCCTGGCCAGCTCCGACCCCCGGTCGGTGCTCTCCATCATCCAGCTCTCACGACGCGCATACGGTAAGATGAAGCAGAACCTGTGGTGGGCCGCCGGATACAACCTCATCTCCGTGCCGCTTGCGGCCGGCATCCTGGCACCGGTGGGATTCGTCCTGCCAATGTCGATCGGCGCGATCCTGATGTCGGCCTCCACCGTGGTCGTCGCGCTCAACGCCCAACTCCTGCGGCGCATCGACCTCACACCCGAAGCCAGCACGCGTTCCGTCCTGGAACGCCAGAAGTAAGGACATGCCCATGTCTGTCGACACCGATTCTCATCAGCACGGATACATCAACGACAAGGAGCGCTACCTCGGCCGTATGAAGCGCATTGAGGGTCAAGCCCGAGGGATCGCGAAGATGATCGATGAAGAGAAATACTGCATCGACATCCTCACCCAGGTATCCGCCCTGACCCGCGCCCTCCAGGGGGTCGCGACCGGTCTACTCGACGATCATCTCAAGCACTGTGTGCTCGACGCAGCGAAGCTCAGCGACGAGGCGGCCGTCGAGAAGATACAGGAAGCCACCGACGCCATCAACCGACTCGTCCGCTCCTAATCCCGGACCCCGAGGCCGCGTTCCAGGACACGGCGGGAAGCCCTCACGACGCCCTCCACGCCTGATCCTCACCGACACGCCGTCCGCCCGCGATGCGCCCACTTTCGCTCAACGGGCCAGGCGAGCCGGCGCCCACGGCGTGCGCTTGCAGGCCGCGGCCGGGCTGCTGCGCATGAGTGCGGTGTACCAACGCCCCGTGGTCCGCTCGACCGCACCCCTACGATCCTCGTCCTTCGCACGCTCCATTCCGACCCCGAGCTGCAGTGCGACGTCACCGTCGAAACCCTGACCGCGACCGTCGACCCCCTGTCCCTCGAACTGCCGGAGACCTCGCTGGCACCCGCTTGGACCAGCGTCGAACCCCCACAACACGGGTGGAGATACATTGCGGACGTGTCCAGTCTGACGCTGATGCGTAGCGTCCGTGCCGGCATCGAGGCCGTGGCCCAAGCACTTCCCGACAAACCCGGCGACGATGTCGCCCGCAAGATCCGGGGCATGGTCTGGGGCACCCCGGACACAGCCCTCGCGTCGCTGCCACAAGGCGTCGCGTTCGCCGCCTACGTCTTCGGGTTCCTCAGCTCCGAAGGAGAGGCCGCGATCTCCACCGCCGGCCGCTGGACGCGGTTGACCCTTCCGACTGGACACGTACTCCTGCGCGGACCCGTCGTCTCTGGCCTCACCTCAATCCGCCGCACCCGGCCACGCGTCTCCGAGTCCTTCAAACCAATCGGATAATACTTGATACCCCATAGGGGTAAAGGGTAGGATTGGTGACTATGAGAGAGGCTGAACACGCGCACGCCACGTATGACACACCGCACCTGGATGCGGCCGGGATCGTGAGTCGGCAGCAACGCGAGTCCGGCGACTTCTACCTATTGACCGGTGTACATGCCGGGCATCAGCAGCAGGAACGCATCCCTGCGGGTTCAACCTCGAACTCGCGACCAAACTGACTAAGGAGGCATTATGCCCCGTTTTTCCCGATTGACCCCTGAGACCGCAGTGGGGAGCTCACGAGACTTGCTCGGCGATCTCGTCGAGCGGCACGGCGAGGTCGGAGACATGGTCTCGACGATGGCGCATTCCCCGGCGGTGCTCGGCGGTTATCTCCAGCTGAGCAAAGCCATGCGTCGCGCCAAGCTCGACCGCAAGGTCAGCGAGCTCGTTTCGATCGCCGTGCAGTCGCAGCAAGGATGCGGAATGTGCCTGGCCTCGCACATCAGCGCGGCACGATCACTCGGGGTCAGCGATAACGAGATCGCACTCGCCCAGCAGGGTACGGCGATGACCGGCCCGGTCGCGGCGATGATCGCGCTCGGCCTCCAGGTCTACCGTGAGCCTGCGTCGATCACCGACGAGCAGATCGACGAGCTTCGGGGGTTCGGGTACAGCGACCGTGAGATCTCTGATGTCGTCGGGGTCGTGTCGCTGAACATTCTCACCGGCGCCTTCAACCTGGTTGCCGGCCTCACGCCGGGCGACTGATCTTGCCGGCGACTTGGCGCCTTGGCCGAGAGGATAGGCAGCGGTCTGCAAAACCTTGTACACGGGTTCGAGTCCCGTAGGCACCTCCACTTTCCGCCGAATCCAATAAGGCACGCGTCGCAGGAAGCGGGCAGTCCACCCTCGGGCGCGCCGGAACCTCTGAGCTTCATTTCGCATCGAGCGACAGATCACACTCGACAATATCGTCATAGAGCGATATAATCGCTATATGACTATGAATCAACAAGAGGGGGCAACCCTCGACGAGGTGGCGACAGCAGCGTACGCCCACCTGTTCCAGGCATTTGCAGAACCGACGAGGTTGGCGATCGTGCAGCACCTCGCCTCGGGCGAGCACCGGGTCCGCGATCTGGTCGAGCACATGGGCCTGGCCCAGTCCACGGTAAGCAAACATGTCGGCTTTCTCGTTGAGTGCGGCCTGGCGACGATGCGCCCGGAAGGGCGCTCCACCTGGTACTCGCTGACACAGCCCGAACTCCTGCGTACCCTCGTCGCCGCTGCCGAATGCCTCCTCGATGCCACCGGCACGCAGGCCCTGCTCTGCACGCACCTGCGACTCCCACATACCCACCACGCGACAGATACGGAGAAGAAGTAGACATGGGCGCAGGACACAATCACGGCCCCGCAGCCAGCGAGACCGGGCACCCTGGAGATTTCCGCAAGAAACTCTGGATCGCATTCTCGATCACCGCGACGATCGTCGTCGCCCAGGCCATCGGCTCGGTCATCACCGGCAGCCTCGCACTGCTAACCGACACCGCCCATGCCATCACCGATGCCGTCGGCCTACTGGTCGCACTGATCGCCGGGACGCTGATGCTCAAGCCCGCCAACTCCAAGCGCACCTGGGGGTTCCGACGTATCGAGGTGATCGCAGCCCTCGGACAGTCGGCACTGCTGCTGGTGGTGGGCACGTACGCCGCCATCGAAGGAATCCGGCGACTGTTCGAGCCGCCGGAGGTGCCCGCAAGCGAACTGCTGATCTTCGGCATCATCGGCCTGGTCGCGAACATCATCGCCATCACCATCCTCGCCTCCAGCCGCGGTTCGAACTTCAACATGCGTGCCGCGTTCCTCGAAGTCCTCAACGACGCCCTCGGCTCACTCGGAGTGATCATCGCGGCGATCGTGATCTCCACGACCGGGTTCATGCAGGCCGACGCCATCGCCGGACTGTTCATCGCCACCCTGATCGTGCCTCGCGCGTTCAAGCTGATGCGCGAGACCACCGGCGTCCTCATGGAGTTCACTCCTAAGGGCCTCGACCTCGACAAAGTCCGCTCACACATCCTCGAACTCGACCACGTCCAGGATGTTCATGATCTGCACGCCTCCACTGTGGCGACCGGCCTACCGACCCTGACCGCCCACGTCGTCGTCGACGACGAATGCTTCACCGACGGTCATGCCGCCCAGATGCTCCAAGAGATCAAAGACTGCGTCGCAGGACACTTCGAGGTCTCCGTCCATCACGCAACCTTCCAGATCGAGACCGAGCACATTGCCGAACATGAACCGGAAGTCAGCAAGCACGACTGAACGCAGCGCCCCCTCCCGGGCTCGTACCGGGCGGGGCGCTTCCGCATCACACAGGTAGGCACTACCCCTATGGGGTACTATGGCCAATTGGCACCACGGGCAGGCACGAGAAGGAATCCCATGAAAAACCTCAGGTCATTGCCGAAGTACGGCGGGAAGAAAACCGCTGCAACCACCGTCGTGATCGGCGCTTTCCTGCTCACCGGATGCGCGGCCGCCAACGACTCACCCTCAGCCACCTCGGCCAGCGGAGCCGAGATTCTTGTCGAGAATGGTCTCGAAGGCCTCGACGTGCGGGAGCTGGTCGAAACGCTCGATGCGATCCCGCTGGACGATCGCACGGAGACCTTGACCACGTCGATCACTGCGGAGATGGTCACGCTCACTGATCAGCACGAGCACGCGACAGAGGTGCGGTTGCCCAGTGACGAGATCTACGTATCCGTTGCCCCGTATCGGTCGCAGACCCATGATTGCTACTACCACAGCCCGACCGGATGCCTGGGCGAGCTGCGCAACGCAGACGTGGCCGTAACGGTGACGGATGCGACGACCGGCGAGACGATCGTCGACGAGGAGTTGAGAACCCTCGACAACGGCTTCGTCGGGATCTGGCTGCCCCGAGGCATCGAGACATCGATCTCGATCACCCACGACGGCCAGACCGTCACCTCCGAACTTTCGACCGTCGGCGACGATGCGCAAACCTGCCTGACCACGATGCGACTGGTCTAAAACTAGCACCACGGGAATACCCCCACCGGGTAGGGTGTTGTGATGTGCGCGCGGTCTATCGCACGCGACGTGTAATAGGAAGGAAAGCAGTCCCATGAGCGAAGTCACCACCGTCGACACCCAGGCCTTCGAAGAGGTTGTGCTCCAGAGCGAGGTCCCCGTTCTCGTGGACTTCTGGGCAGCCTGGTGCGGCCCGTGCCGTGCGATCGCGCCGGTCCTGGACCAGATTGCAGCTGAGCAGGATGGAAAGCTCCTCATCGCCAAGCTCAATGTCGACGAGAACCCCGACATCGCCTCACGCTACAACATCAGTTCGATCCCTGTGATGAAGGTCTTCGACAAGGGTGAAATCGTGCGCGAGATCATTGGGGCGATGCCGAAGCCGCAGATCGAGCAACGCCTCGAAGGCATTATCTGAGGCTCGGCCGTCGAACCGTTCCCGAACTCCGCCGACCGTTGCGCGGCAGTTGATGGTCGCCCGACTCAGCGTGATTGCATACGTAATGCAAGACTGCGCAGTGCAACGAGCGCTTGAAGTGGCAGGACCCCGTTACCGAAGGCGGTCTTCTGCTGATTTGCAGTCAGTCCGCCCATCGTGTCGGTAATCCATCTGACTGGCAGATCCATAAGCCATTCCACGAACTCCGGCGACGGGCGTGGCCCTCTGTCCTCGTTCATATACACCAAATACACGGTTTGCAAGAAGTTAAGCAGTGTCACCAGAAAAGGGATTCTTCCATGGCACTGCCACCAGAAAAAATTGCTCAGCTTCAAGCAGCCCAAAAGACTGCCCAAGACCGAGAAGTTAATCAAGCAAAAGAACTTATAAACGCCCAAGACATTGGCTACACATCCAAACTCTTCGTCCAAGCATTATTTCCATACCGCAAGACCGACGAAGAAAAACGAGTCATAGAGACAGCACAAGGCCGAATCGTTGTCTACGCCGATGGAGGATTGCCCTACGGCAAATATCCCCGACTAATCATGGCCTACATCGTCACCCGTGCCGTGGAAAACGCAGGAAAGCTCAAAGCAGGCAAAATAGACCTTGAGCAAGCAGTCCGCATCCCTCTCGGACACTCCATGAACCACTTCCTCCAAGCCATCGGAGTAACTGGACGCGGCACAGGTGGCGCAACAGGGAACTTGGCCAATATCCGCGAGCAATTATTGCGCCTGGCTGATGCTCGCGTGACCGTCAAAGAGGACGATGGCGTACGCGCACGTGGTAAACACACTCAAATTATGGATGAATGGGACTTATGGTTTGATGCACGCGACCCTAATCAGGGAAGCTTCATCGAGTCCTACATCAAACTCACGCCACAATTTTTCCAGCACATTGTCGAAGCCCCCATCCCTATCGACCTTGCTGTACTACGCCAGCTCACCAAGCCACGGTCAATGGACATTTATATCTGGCTAACGGTCAAGCAGTTTTGGCTTAGCAAAAACAACCGAGACTCCTACCTTTTTACCTGGGACATGATGGCACAAAGCTTCGCCACCAAAGAGCTAGTATCAGGGCAAGACTGGGTGAACTTCCGCAACGAAATCAAGAAAGCCATCCACGATGTTCAGGCGATATGGCGTAATTGTGGAATAAAAGCCGACCTCGATGGAGTCACCGTCACTAAGACATCTCCCTCAGTTGAGAAAAAACCGCCACGTCCGCAGCTGGATTAATACTCATCAACGAGTGAGCGCCCCCTTGTGGGCGCTTTCTTTATGCCCTGGTCAGGCTGCGCATATTTACCAATACGGCTGCGCATATTTACCAATACGGCTGCGCATATTTACCAATATCCAAGCAGTTATCCACAGGGCTTGAACTGGGATTTTATCTATTTCCCCTGGTCGCTTATAACTATAAACTGTAGAACTATATCCAGCAGGGGTAAACCAACCAGTCAACGCTAACGCTAACTAGTAAATAAGATTCCATCGTGGCTCACGCCCTCACTAACGTTCGGTTGTGCTGCCGCCCAAATCAAAGATTTGGTTGCCACCGAGACAACCTGGACTACTCACTGACCACAGCCTCCAGGACTACAGATAACCAAAGAATCTTTAAAGAGAACTCTCACAAAGGAACCCCAATAATTTCATCCTTACTGTCAATGCTCACTGGAGTGGGCACGCCCTTGTTACTTTTGTCGAAGCTCCGCAGAATAGTTTGTAGACCGCTCCCTCCCCATTACGTTGTTAGCAGTTCCGTTTGAGGCAACCGTTGATTCATAGTCTATTCCCTGTTTCAGGGGTGGGTTATGTTTGTTCCGTTCCCTTATTCCTTTCGAGGAGATGGAACTAGTCGCTGGTTTTGGTATGGCTTATTCCTGTCCCTGTCTGAAAATGATCCGGGGGGTGATGCCGCCAAAGGCAGTGACATACTCTCAACTGCTAATAGGAACCTGACCCGCACAATCTAGTGTGAGGTCTCAAAGTAATGTGGATGCCAGCGCGAAGTATGTCCGACACCCAGCGATGAGATGACCCAATTTTCGTTTCAATTCGCTAGGAGGTTAAAGATGACATACGACTATGTCATCGGGATGGATGTCGGCAAATATTTCCACCATGCCTGCATCCTCGATTCAGGTGGCAATCAAGTCCTATCTAAACGCGTTAATCAGCACGAGCAGTCGCTGCGGAAGCTTTTCAATTGCTACGCAACCAATGAAGCCAAAACGCTCGTCGTAGTTGACCAGCCGAACAATATCGGGCGGCTGACCGTCGCGGTCGCGCAAGATATCGGCGTAGACGTTCGCTACCTACCCGGACTAGCTATGCGACAGCTATCACGTATTCATGCTGGTAATTCCAAAACTGACGTCCGTGATGCTTACATCATCGCTTACGCTGGGAAATATCTTCCTGAATCACTACGCCAAGTCGACCGAGTAGAAGAAGCTTTCATCCAGCTAAAGGTTCTCAACGGCATCGATGAAGACCTCACCCGGTCCTATACGCGGCTAATCAACCAAATCCGTTCCGCACTGGTTGGAACATATCCCGAATTTGAACATGTGCTGCGTGGGCAGATGATTCACCGGAAATGGATCTTGCACCTGCTAGCCAAATACGGAGGACCGTCAAAGATCAAGCGCTTAGGCAAAGCCCGGGTTAATGCCTTTGCACGCAAACATCGTGCACGTAATCCCGAACCAGTTACTGACGCAATATTTGCCGCCATTGCTGGCCAATCAGTCCAGATCGCAGGTGCGAAATACGCCGAGTTAGGTGTGGCCATGTCGGCAAAAGATGCGCTGCTTAAACTTGAGCATCGCAAAGAAATAGAAGCCGAAGTCACCGAGCTCATCGACGAAATTCCGCAAACACAACTACTTCTATCCATGCCCGGGATAGGACCAAGATCCGCTGCACAAATCCTCATGACGGTTGGCGATATGTCCGATTTTCCTACCGCCGGTCACCTAGCTTCCTATGCTGGGCTATCACCTAAGACCAACCAATCCGGGACATCGATTATGTCCAATTCGCTCAACCGCGCCGGAAACAAGAAATTAAAGAACGCCCTATGGCAATCGTCTTTTGCATCGATCAGATTCCACGAGCGTTCACGACAATTCTACGAACGAAAGCGAAACGAAGGCAAAAGGCATAACGCCGCAGTCGTAGCCCTAGCGCGCAGAAGGCTCAACGTCTTGTTCGCCATGATGAAAAATCACGAGTTCTACCGCGAGCCCCAGTCGGAGGTCGCCGCCGCATAAACGCACCACTACCAGCAAAGCCGATTGGGAAATCCCAACCGGCTACTACCCATGCCCGCAAAACAACACCACGGAAACAAACCAGACGTCTTGATTACCCCTTCAACCCACACCCACAAGGTTGACAAACTATATAGGAACACCCCCCGGACGGTCACTGTCACACTCAAGCCCTGCCTCTAGCCCCTCAGGCAGGGCTTGAGCGATTTAGTGCTTCTTGAGTTGATTCAGCACGAATGCTTCGGCTTCTTCGGTGGCCTGTGTGGACGCTTCCAGCGCTGTAATAAGCGCACGTTGTTGTTGACCATCGAGCCTGTCCCAATCTGCTCGCAGAGCACTGACAATACGTGCGATTGCCATCTCTCCACCACTGAGTGTGCCGTTGTTTGACCCTAACGACGGCACACCAGCTTGGCGCAACAGCTCATCAATTGGGCGAGTCATGACGTTATTGTTGCACACTGCTTCGACATAATCTCCTGGCTTTCGAACAAATGTCTAATAGCCAGAATTTTAAAATAGATCGCCTGGAAAGTGTGGTTTCCGATCTTTATTTTCTGCTGGCCACTGCACCCCATGAAAGGCTAATTCGTCTTTAGTTAGTTGTTCGCCAGCAATGATTTGCTCCAGGAGTTCCTTCTGTTCAGCTTCGAGCTGAATTAAATGGGTAAGCGTAACTAGGAGTTCATGAAATTGCCTAGACCATTGGGTTGGCCAGCTTGTGGTGATGATGTCATCGAGTGGTGAGGACTTTCTTCCTTTAGGTTTTTTACGGCGATAGCCCACCCAGGATTTAATGGTGGAGTTTCCACCCACTGTGTAGCTCCATACTGCTGGTGACACATTCGACCAGGTGCCCTTGCCTAGATGAATAGTTTGCGTCTTTTCGTCATAGGTAACATCGTCCGGCATTCCAACACCAACGGCAGTGTCATAGGTTGGCAACGGCAACGTGCTTTCAACATCAAACAGATTCTGCGCGTTGTTGGGGGCATTGCCACGGTCTCCGAAGGTGTGTAGCCAGATAATGAACTGACCAATCTCCACGGCTTTATCCCACAGCTCTATATCTGCGGTAAGTGGCACATGGTTACTGTCATAGTGCAGCTCTTCATCAAACGCTTCTACATATCCAGGGTGCGCGGAAATACCTGCAATATAAGCAGTAAGTTCTTCCACCGTAATTTCTCTACCGAAGTGTTGCGATAGTGCTGCTAATAGCCCCGGAGCGGTGTTGGGTTGACCATCAGGGTGCAACATAGGAAGCGCTCGCCCACCACGATTATTGAATTTGTCCATATCGGGTATAAGACTGGAGAGCATAAGCCCTGGCCCTGCCTTGGGATAGTGGGCATGTTGTTCAACTAGGAATATCTGCTCTGGTGAACGTGCCGCCCAGAGATCCGGGCTAGCTCGATGAAGAAGTCTGCTGTCTGCAATTATGTACTGGCGGTCGAACGACCTGTACCCTACCTCGACAATTGCTGGCCTACTTGGCCATGCCACGTTGATAATAGGTTTTCCAGTGTCTTGTTCAGTATCTAAGCCAGGCAAGGGAGATTTTGAAGCATCAATTTTTGTAGAACTGGTTTCTTTAAATAGTTCTCGTTTTCTCTCCAGGCTTGTTTCTTGTATGAGTTCATCCCAGCGCTGTTCTAAGATGGCGCGTTCTGGTGCGTACACCCAGGTTTTGTTTGGCTTAACCCCGGGCGCTGTCCATGGATACATATCGTTGAGCGCTGGGTAGTTTCCCCATTGTTCGCTGGCTTTGGGAGTGAATCCATCATCCCAGTTATCGCCAGTGTCTTGAAAGCTATCGCTGTCAAGGTCAAGATTGCTTAATGCACTGAACTTTTCCTCTCGGGTACCGTGCAGGTCGATGTATTTAATCTCCGCTGGTTCAGTATCGTCGTTTTCTTTATTGCGGATAAAAAGGCCGATACCTACGGGCGTTTCGATGTTAAATACGGCGTTTTTTGCAGGTGGCTGTTTTCCTTCTGGGGTGAGATTAATAATCCAACCGCGTGAGGTATTACGACGTATCCATTCACGCATGCCCTTAAATCCAGGACCGTTGAGATATCCGGTCGCTGTAATAAAGCAGACAACACCATCTGTGGAATGGGGGATGCTTTCAAAGACTTTCCACATTGCCCAGCGCCAAAAATAGACATAAAGGTTTTTCAGCACATACTCGTATCTGCCATTGCCTTCTTTGCGGAAATCATCAAGCGGGGTGTGGTTACTATTGGTGCTACCTTTTTCGACCCAGCCGCCCAGGCCCTCGGACTTGTCTTTGTACGGAGGGTTTCCGATACAGACTTGTATAGGAGTTTCTAATTTGACGCGGTTCGCTCGCTGGCGTTGCTGTGCAATAAGTTGCAGCGTATAGCTTAATTCGCGGTTTGTTCCCGACTGTGGATCTTCGAGAGTATCGGCGACGTAAAGGTGCATTCCATTTTCGGGAAGCTGGCCACCGAATTCTTGGATAGCTTGGCTCAGGCGTAGCTCGGCAACCGAAAATGGTCCTGATTGCAGTTCGATTCCGTATAAGCGCTTTGCCACGGAAGTTACTGCATCAGCCACAGCGCCAGGTCCGTACTTTTCTGCTTGGGCTGCAACATGCTGAACAATACTCAAACCGTAGGTGCCGGTACCCATTGCGGGGTCGATGACAGCAACCGAGTCTGCGGATAGCCCCTCGGGGATGGATAGATACTTTTGTAAGGCTTGGTCGGTGAGTCGGGTCATTGCGGCAACGACTTCAGTGGGTGTGTAGTACGAGCCAGACTTCTTGCGCAGGGCTGGGTCGTAGGTATTGAGGAAGTGCTCGTAAAGATGCAGATAGACATCTTGATTACCGCCAGAAATAGCTCGCCAGTCGGTCGCCGAGAGCGTGCGGATAATAGTCTCTAGGACTAACCCGACTGTTGAGCCTTTAATATGCTCGGTTAGCAAGTCCAAAGAACGCCCCAGCAGGCTGTGTTTCGATTGCAGTCCTTCGGCAATATCTCGCAGCTGGATATTGTTAAAGTCCATTCCGTCAGATAGGGCAATAACGAGGGCAAAGACAACTGTTTGCGCGAACCCATCTGCAAACTCTTCATCAGTGGCGTTCGGATACAAACTGGCACGCCAGTCGCGTTTCAGGCCGATAAATGGATAGGAGTTTTCTTCTCGTCCTGTAGCTTTTGCATTGCGCCGGTTGGCTTGAAGTGATTCCAGGACTTCTTCACGCAAAAGCGCAGCAAGTGGCGCAATGGTATCGACTAGGCGAGTAACTGTTGTAATCGGTGTGGGAGTCCAGGACAAAAAGCTCGACAATACGGTGTCTAGCTCAGGTGGCGCAGCAATAGCGCCTTTGAACTTGGTTAACGAGGACGCCGGTAAGTGCGCCATGGCCACGAGTTCGCCATAGCGCCACAACCGCCATTCCAGACCATTGGTGTGAAGCAGGTTAGGCAGTTTACTCAGGCGTTTCCACTGTCTACCGTTGTGCGAGGATTTGCTGTAGGTATCTGGGTCCAGCGATGTTTCAGGCTTTTTTAATTCGACGTGGCCAGACATTAACCCATCGATTCTTACACCAAAGTCTGGCCGCACAGTGCCGGAGTCCTCCCGAACTTCGGCATGCAGGACAACTTTCCTGCTAAGAATCTTTTCGCCGTACTCTCGCAGTAAATTATCTACTGGAGTGGCTAACGCAGCCTCTGGCTCCCCTGGCCCATTGAGACTGTCTTTAGCTGCCGCCCCGAATTGAGCCACGAGAGTATCGAAAACGTCCATATCGCGACTATACAGCGAATTAACTCATCTATTACTGCAGACCAGCGAAGCTAAAGTTGGTTGAACAATCCGGCAAAACTACCTCAAACAGAGTTGGAAGTGCGCTCTATAAGCGGTTTCCTATCTAATAGTTTCTCTTTAGTAAGGTAGAGATGTTGCCGCCCGAGGTCTGCCAGGCGAGAAGTATCAGCAGGCACTCGGGACATCAGGCAACCTTCGGCTTCGCGCGGCGGCTAGCTCCACTGCGAAGTAGAGGGTTAGACGTTGCACGGTGTGGAAAGCCGAAGACGAATATCCTCACGCAAGGAGGTCCAGAAATGGATTCTTATGATGCTGAAGAGGAGCAGAACGAAAAGAAGGCACCACCAGTGGGCATACTGGCAGTGCCTTTCATTCCGGTCATCGTAGCTCTTATCGAGCACGGCCCAGAGTGGATCGAGAAGCTACAACTTCTCGGACTGTTCTAGCTCTCAGGAATGCCCCGTTTGTGTTGACGCACGCGGGGTATTCCCTTTTATCGGACTACACCAGCGGAGGCTTTGTCCATACCTCCAATGTACACCAGACGTAGCGACCGTACCAGACGTAGCGACCGTACCAGACGTAGCGACCGTACCAGACGTAGCGACCGTACCAGACGTAGCGACCGTATATGAGGCACAGGACGAACGGGCTTTACAGTACGACTGCTGCGGTAACTGCGCTGAGTACAATTGCTACTCCAGCAAAGAAAGGAAGTCCGCCTCCTTTGTAGTCTTTATCCTGGGCGGACTCGATAGCCCACATAAATAGAAAAACACCCACGCCACCAACTACTAGCGGAGTCCTTTCAACACTGGTAAACGACACAGCAATGGCAACATAGAGCATGACAAACGAGACTAGCCACCCGCCCGCGCTGCTAAATGCAGATTCAGATACTTTACTCACTTACAGTCACCAACCTCTAAAGCAGTTTTCTTCAATCCCGGAGATCTCAATAAATTCTGCTGCGCGAGCAATCCCCTCCGCTTGTGGCACAACGCTCAAAACTCCGACACGGAGCCACGCAAGCCCAAGGCGGGCTTGGCAATCCGTGCGGAGTTCAAAGGGAAGTTTTGGAACCTACTTTTTATTCTGCCTAAGGAGAATAACTAGGATCGCTATCAGTAACGCCGGAACTAGAAGAGTGACACTCAAACTAGCAATTATAATTAAAAGCTCACCCATAACTTCTCCTTAAGGCTTAATGGTGATACAGGCCCAGTTTCCTGGACCTGCGGAACGCACATGTGCCCTACCACAGACTTTGGTATTTGGGTCAAGGTTCCTCTTTACCTGAAAAGTATGTGTTGTGCGGTAGATAGCACAATTAGGTCCAGATGTGCGGACCTTTCTTTGCCCTTTTTCCCTATAGGCTATCTCAAACTTATCAACGCAAGCATTATCGGGCTTTGTCCCAACTACATATGACATAGCAATATTGTCAACCCATGTCCCCCTGCCGGTTACGAAGAGTGTATTTGCAGCCCCTAAGCCTCCTGGAGCCCAAGTAGAGCCATTAGCTGACTGTGGTTTTATGGTTGGTCCATCTTCGGCGGGTTCGAGGGTGTCAAAATCTGGCGGGAGCGGAGCCGAGGCTTCCGCTACTTGTGTCGTGCTGGAATCTTGAGAAGCCTCGTTTGCACCAGCAATTCCTGCTTGGCTAAGCAGTAGGGCCGAAGCTATTACCGCAAATACTTTCGAGCGCATGGTTTCCCCCTTAAGTGGGATAGAGAAGATGAGTGAAATAGTCGGGCTTTCACCGGCTAAATGCCGATGTATAGCAGGAATACATCTAGCGATACCCCTTAAGGATTGATGGTGAAACAACATGCCTGAAGGATGATAGGGGATGCGGCTACCGTTCGCCGAATGTTTTCGAAGCCGCCGGATCGGTTACACTAACTATCGCATCTTGATTAAATCCCCGTGTCCACTTTCCGGGGTTCGGGCCCGCGTATCGCTTCCTGGATTTCTAGACACGCAGTTTCATCTCGGCGTCGGGATCCAAGTCAGCAGATGTCTCAGTCACCTCGTTGAACGCGAATATCTTCAAGGCCTGTCTCGGCGATGGTGACCTCCTTGTCACCGACCTTCACCCGTAACATGCCCGCCACAGGAACGCCCGGCACGGTCAGGCGTGTGCCGGGCACTATTCCATGGTCAGCCAGGTAGCGCAGCAGCTGCGGGTCCCGGTCATCAATCTGCTCGACTGTGACCGACTCTCCCTCGCCGACCGCGGCAAGGCTGACCCCCTCCACTTTCTTGACCTGCCCCTGGGCGTCCGGGATGGGGTCTCCGTGCGGGTCACGGTCGGGATGTTCCAGATGGGCCTCGATGCGTGCCAGGAACCGGTCCGAGACGGCGTGTTCGAGAAGCTCCGCGTCCTCGTGCACCTCATCCCACGTGTAGTCGAGCACCCGGACCAGAAAGGTCTCCAGCAGCCGGTGGCGCCGCACCATGGCCACCGCCAGCTCCCGCCCCTCCGGGGTCAGCATGACCCCGCGGTAAGGCTCCTGTTTGACCAGCCCCTTGTTGGCCAGACGCCGGATCGCCTCGGAGGCGGTCGTTGTCTTCTGTCCCACTCGAGCGGCCAGTTCCCCGAGGGGGGCGGATCCGCCGGAGTACTCGGTGGCGGTCCAGATCGCCTTCAGATAGTCCTGTGATCGGTCGGGCAGGTCGCTTACGTGCATGCTCCCCAGTTTATCGGACCCCGTCGGGGGTGGAACCCCACTTGCCGAGCGGAAAGTTCATGGTTAGGATTACCGAAAGCTCAATATAATGAACTTTCATATTCATTTCCACCTAGGAGAGTTGATGTGACCCGGAGACGACACCTGCTGACCGCCACCGCCGTGGCCACGGATGGCGATGCCCTCCTCGAGGTGTACGCCACCACCGGTTACCTGGCCGACGCCGTCGCCCACATCGCCCCCGAGGCCGAGGTGGCCCTCATGGTGGGCCCGGGCGGGGACCGGCAGCGGCCGTCGGCGAGCTGCTCCCTGAGGAGCTGCTGATGGATTGGCCCGAGACCGACGATGAGGGCAACGCGCTATTTGGCCCGCGCATCTGGAATGGCCCGGAGGCCTGGTCCCGGGTCGTCGGACAAAACGATGATGGTTGACCAGGCAGCGCAGTAAAGCTGGACAGAACGAAGTTTTTGTAACGACTGTTTGACAAGGTGTGAGACAACGAGATGAGTGCCGGAATCGCCGAGCCCAAAACCCGGGGCCGCAAGACCGCTTGGCTGCTTGGCCCTGCCTTGGTGGCGGGGGTCGCTTACCTTGATCCGGGCAATGTGGCGGTCAATATGTCAGCAGGAGCGCAGTTTGGGTACTTGCTGGTGTGGGTGATTGTTGCGGCCAATATGGCGGCTTGGTTGATCCAGTACATGTCCGCGAAGTTGGGCTTGGCCACGGGGTCGAGCATGGCTGAGCTCCTGGGGAAGCGCATCAAGAGCCGACCAGGTCGGGTCCTATACGGACTGCAGGCGCAGTTCGTGGCGATCGCCACTGATATTGCCGAGGTAATCGGCGGAGCGGTAGCCCTGTGGATCCTGTTCGACATTCCACTCGTGATGGGGGCGATCATCACGGGCTTGATCTCCACTATCTTGCTTCTGGTACAGGCTAGGCGGGACGCGAAGACCTTCGAGTTCGCGATCATCGGCCTGATGATGGTCATCGTGGTCGGATTTTGTTACGGCCTGTTCCTGGCGCCGCCCGAACCCGGTGCTGTCCTTGAGGGGATGATTCCTCGGTTCGATGGTACTCAGTCGGTGCTGCTTGCAGCGAGCATCTTGGGGGCGACGGTTATGCCGCATGCGATCTACGCCCACTCTTCACTTGCCCGTGACCGCTTCGGAATCGATAAGACCTATCCGTTGCCGCGGCTGATTCGAGCCACTCGAGTCGATGTCACGATCGCGCTCACGATCGCAGGATCCGTCAACCTGGTGATGCTGCTCGTTGCTGCGACCGTTCTTCCCGGGGTATCGGGCACCGATACCCTTGAAGGTGCCCACGCCGCCATACAGAATGCGCTTGGAGTTACGGCCGGGTGGATGTTCGCGATCGCACTCCTGGCCTCCGGTCTCGCCTCGACAGCTGTCGGCGCTTATGCTGGGAGCGATATCATGGGCGGTCTCTTCCGCACCCGCCTGAAACTCCTCACCCGACGTCTGATCACCATCATCCCGTCCATCATCGTGCTCGCGATCGGTACCGACCCCACGTATGCCCTGGTGCTGAGTCAGGTGATCCTCTCCTTTGGGATCCCGTTCGCCCTCGTTCCTCTGGTGTGGCTGACCTCGCGAAAAAAGCTCATGGGATCCGCGGTAAATACTTGGTGGACAACGGCGATGGGCTGGCTCGTCACTGCCGGAATCATTGCACTCAACATCGCACTCATCGCGCTCGAAACAGGTATCGTTTGAGCCCATATCGACTGCGCTTTTCATGTCTTTGCGTCCGGCAAGCAACGAATCGGAAGCGGAAGGTTGACGGTTTCCAGTCATCATTGCGAATCCTGACCAGATGAGGGATTCAGATGGTGTGAGGTGGCCTGGGTTGGTCGGAGACTAGGTTTTACCCTAGGAGGAAGATCAGCATGGCACGACCCAGTCAGTACGACGCAGCCACGCAGGACCGCGCGGTGCGCATGTACTTCGAACGCCTGGAGGAAGGCGACATCTCCAAGGCAGGTGCTCGCCGGGAAATCGGCGAGCTTCTCGGCGTGAAGGAATCCACCTTGCGCAACTGGATCCGCAAACAGGAAAAGCAGGCCGAAGCTCCTGAGCCCAGTTCCTTGTCCTACGAGCAACTCCAGGCCGCCTACGACGAGCAGGCCAAGGAAGTGGCCAAGCTGCGACGTGCCAATGAGATTTTGAAGACGGCGTCCTTGGGTTCAATCCGTCAACGCAACATCACTTCGTACTGCTCAGCGGGGGGTACGGAACCCGAGAACCTTGCGGGGACGGTTGTTGAGCTTGTCAGCGACCTCATCAAGATCGGCCTGACTGAAGCCCTTCATCGATGACTTCTTCGGAAAGTACTGCCGCAACAACCGGTTAGTATTCTCGTTTGTTCCACGTTGCCACGGGGAATGAGGATCAGCGAAATACACCTTCATCCCCGTACCGGCAGCGACTTCTTTATGACCGGCCAATTCCATTCCCCGGTCCCACGTCAACGACCGCTTCGCCCTATCCGGCAGATGCCGCAATTCACGAACGAGTCCTGCTGTCACGGATGCCGCATGACGGGAGTGGACGTGCACAACCCGCGTCAACCGAGTCGCGCGTTCGACCACCGTAGCGATCTGCGACTGACCGGAGCCGATGACGAGATCTCCCTCCCAGTGCCCGATCTGGGCCCGGTCATCTCCCTCCGCCGGGCGCTGGGAGATCGGCACGGCGTCTTTGATCTGGGAGCGCCACTGCCCACTGGTCGTGTTGGAGCGTGCCTTCCTGATCGGCCGGCGGGAACGGAGACGTTTCTGCAGGGCTTTCGGCAACACACCCCTGGACTGGATGAACAGTGATTTGTAGATCGACTCGTGAGAGATCTGCATCCGCGAGGTGGGAGAGTAGGTGATCTTGAGTCGTCCGGCGATCTGTTCCGGTGACCAGTCTTCACGCAGGCGCGCGGCCACGTATCCGCGCAGGACCGGGTTCTTGGCGAGTGTGCAGCGTTGCGGTCGTCGGGCACGGCGCCAAGATCGATCATCGGCATCGATGGCGCGGTAAGCCTGACGGCCCTTGTTGCGGTTGATTTCGCGGCTGATGGTCGACGCCGAGCGGTTGAGCATCCGGGCAATGGCGCGGCAGGACATCCCGGCGCTTATACCGCGGGAGATCTCTTCACGCTCTGCCAGCGTAAGAGAGCCTGGGCGGTGTTTCTGCGCGGGAAGATAAATCCCTCCCCGGGGCAGGAGAATGGAAAAGATTGATCCTGGCGGGGAACCGACTTCACGTGATATTTCGCTGAGGGAAGAACCGGTCTTCCATAGATCCCAGACTTTCTGGCGTTGATCTTTGGGTAAGCCTGGCCGTCCGATTGTGGCCATCTGATTCTCCCCTTCATGAGGTGGGCGGAGATGGTGTTGCACTCACGGGTTGAGTCTAAGTCGGCTTTTTCGCTCAGGCGGAGCTCGACCGCAAACTTCGGTGATCGTGGAGTTCATCCGCACCTACCGGAAGCGCTTCGGGGTCGAGCCAATCTGCGAAACCTTGACTGCCCATGGCATCGCGATTGCCCCGAGCACCTTTTACGCCCACCAGGCCCGCGGCTTCGGCCCCTCAGAAGCTGAGCTGGATGAGGCCTACCATGCCCACCGCATCTTTCGGCTGTGGGAGGGAAACCGCAAGGTTTACGGCCGGCGCAAGCTCTGGAAGACCGCCATACGCGACGGCATGACCATCGGGCGTGACCAGGTCGAACGGCTGATGAAGATCACCGGCATCCACGGTGTCTCACGAGGGATGCACTGCAAGAAAACGACCGTGGCCCACCCTGCCCACCGTCGGCACCCGGACCTGATCAACCGGCGGTGGAGCCATCCGACGCGTCCGGATCAGTGGTGGATCGCGGACTTCACCTACGTGTGGACCAGCAAGGGATTCTGCTACGTCGCCTTCATCGTCGACGCGTACTCGCGGATGATCCTCGGCTGGGTGGTCACCCGGATGGTGCTCATGGCCCTGGAACACGCGTTGTTCAGCCGGAAACGGACGCGGATGGGCTTCACCGCCACCGGCATTGTCCATCACTCCGATGCCGGTGCGCAGGGTGGATTCAATCGGTCGTCGCAACACCTTGACAACGGAGGTGTTTGGTGGCGAGGAAAGACTGGATTGCGAAGACCGGAGATGCGCCCGAGAGGGTTCGTCGGCAGTGGCGGGCAGACCGGGCGCTGCGGCCGCCGATGCGGTCGCCTGGACGGCCTTCTCCGTCGCGGGTGGTGCAGCGGCAGTTCTGGCGGCTGATCGCGACCGGGGTGACGACGGCGGAAGCGGCGAACGCGGTGGGCGTGTCCGTCCCCGTCGGGATGTGCTGGTTCCGCCACGCTGGCGGTATGCCACCACTGAGTCTGGCCGAACCATCGGGCCGATACCTGTCGTTCGAAGAGCGTGAAGAGATCGCACTGATGCGCGCCAAAGACAAAGGCGTGCGCGAGATCGCCCGTGAACTGGGGCGTGACCCGGCAACGCTCTCCCGAGAACTGCGCCGCAACGCAGCGACTAGGGGCGGAAGGTCCGAGTATCGAGCGCTAGTGGCGCAGTGGAAGGCGCAGGAGACCGCGAAGCGCCCGAAAGCCGCGAAGTTAGCCGTAAACGACGCGCTGCGGCAGTACGTGCAGGACCGTCTCGCAGGCAAGGTGCACCGGATTGATGGCACCGTGGTCGATGGGCCAGCGGCGTTCGCCTTGGAAGGGGTTGAACAAGCCTCATCGGGCTGACCGACGGTGGTCGCTAGCGTGGAGCCCGGAACAGATTTCCCACCGATTGACGATCGATTTCCCCGATGATGAGTCCATGCGTATCAGCCCGGAGGCAATCTACCAGTCGCTCTACATCGAGGGACGCGGCGCGCTCAAACGCGAGCTGGTAACCTGCCTGCGTACCGGGCGGGCGCTGCGCCAGCCGCGGAAACGGTCACGGAACAAGCCACAGGGACACGTCACCGAGGATGTGGTGCTCTCTAAACGACCCTCTGAGGCCGATGATCGCTCGGTTGCCGGGAATTGGGAAGGCGACCTGATAATCGGCACCGGTCGCTCGGCGATCGGGACCCTCGTCGAACGCTCCAGCCGCTCCACAATCCTAGTGCATCTGCCTCGCTTAGAAGGTTGGGACGAGCAGCCCGTAGTGAAAAACGGTCCCGCGCTGGGCGGCTATGGGGCTCTCGCGATGAACGCCGCACTGGCGACGTCGCTGTCTGCTCTGCCTCTCCAGTTGCGCCAGACCCTGACCTGGGATCGCGGGAAAGAGCTCTCCGGGCACGCGCAGTTCACCCTCGATACTGGCACGAGAGTGTTCTTCGCCGACCCCCACTCGCCCTGGCAGCGCCCGACGAACGAGAACACAAACGGGTTGTTGCGGCAGTACTTCCCGAAAGGCACCGACCTGTCTCGGTGGTCGGCCGAGGAACTCGAAGCAGTTGCTCTCGCGCTCAACAACCGGCCCCGGAAAGCTCTCGGCTGGCGTACGCCCGCGGAAGTATTTGCCGAGCAGCTACGATTACTTCAACAGACCGGTGTTGCATCGACCGGTTGAACTCACCCAGTACACGTCAGCGTCGTTTAACTCATGTTGTCAGGCTCTAGGAGTGACCCAGTCCATGGGCGCGGTCGGTACCAGCGCTGATAATGCTATGGCGGAATCTTTCAATGCCACGATGAAAAGAGAGGTTATCCGCGATAGGAAAGTCTTTGCCAATCCGCTGCAATGTCGTCAAGAGGTCTTCCGCTGGTGCATCAGATACAACACCCGACGCCGGCATTCATGGTGCGGACAGATACCACCTGACGTGTTTGAGTCACGATCTACTACACTGAACAAGGCAGCATAACTGCCCCCAACTTGTCTACTTTTCGGGGGTCAGGCCCTTCAACGCCCCATCCAACCCAGGACGGTCGGTGGACGAACCGCTGACAGTATCGTCGAAGATGCGAAAGCACTTTTCTTTCTTCAACGCTGCGGTTTGCCGCTCCAGATTCTGATCTTTAGAGCTAACCCGCGCATAGCCGACCTTTTTCCCGGAAATAACCTCGGAATGTTCAGGAATGTCTAGAGGTAGTGACGGTTCTGTTCCATTATCCATAACACAACCCTAGTGAACATTAAGTTTGCGAGGGGGGTTGTAATTTAAAAACTGTTCTTTTGGGGTGTACTCCAGCCGGGCATAATTGCTCTTTGGTAACGTAAGCGCGTATCTTAATTTGTAAGACTTGAATACATAGCGAATTGAGGGAAATTATGAAATCCATAACCATCCGCATTCCCGACGAGCTCAAGGCCCTTATTACCAAGGAGGCCGAAGGAAACGGCCAATCCCAGAGCGATTACCTTCGCCAAATCCTCGAGGCGCAAGTCGGGCAGATCAACGAAGAAGAGTTCCAAAGGCAACCCCAGCAGAATTTTTCCTTAAGCGTCGTTGAACGCAAGACCTTGTCCCTGGGGTGTCAACTTTTACTCGCCGCTCACGGTGACCTACCTGACGAGCTATATGACGCGGAATCCATCCAGGGCACGATGAAAGCACTTGAATACGGGTATGCAGGAGAATATCCCCGTATATTTTCCGGCGCCAATGACGGATTAACCTATGAGGAATGCAAGCTTGTGTGGGACATCCTTGACATGTTTCGGGTGATTAAATACAGCATCCAAGACCTTGGTAGAAACGGTTGGGAACAGACCGGTGTTGTCGACGCTGAATACTACGGTTCTTTCCGAGGGTTTGATTACCAAATCGATCTTGAATCCAAGCTCGCTGGCTACGTGGGCTATCTTGTCGAAACTTGCCGCTGGGAGGAACAGAAAGAGTTCCTTCAAACTCAAGGTGGCAACTCCCACAGTGAGATGTTACCGACCTATCGCGCCATGCTTGCAGAATTTAAGCCGGCATGGCGCAAGGCCGCGAGTCGAGGCGCCCGTTCCAACCTTAATGCGAAGGAAATTAGTCGTGTACTGTTAGCCGCCCCGGGAGCCCAGCTTAAGTAAAAACAAAAAGCTGTTCACGACGGACGTAAGACATAATGCACAATACTGCAAACTAGACCAACGGTTGTCATTAAAAACGAAAAGCGGCCCTGAACTATAAGCTCAGGACCAGAATTTCTTTTAATTTGCAGGTGATTCCTGCTCAGTAAGAAATACTTTACCTCCCCCTCCGCAATGACGCAAACCTGAAAACCGCGAAAGCTAGATAGAAAACCAGCATGAGAGCCTCAACCCGCCAACAACTCATCAATAACATCCCTACCCCGAGATTCCAGACCTATCTCGCCGCAGCAAACCAAGATCCGGAGAAAGCTCTTGCCCTGTATCAATGGAACATCGATGTAGCTGCCGCGGTGACCAGCACTCTAGCTATCGTTGAGGTTGCCCTTCGCGACACCATTGATCAACAGCTGAGAGAATGGAACACCATCCAAGGCGGAACCCATGAATGGATCACCAGACCCCAAGTACCACTTTCTCACATTGTTCGACCCACTCCGCCCCCAAACTGGTCAAAATCTCCCCACCGTAAGCCAGGGGATTTACACGGAAAATGGTGGGAAGCCAAAGCACAGGGAGGCATGAAAGACCCTCAAGGGAACCGTACGAACCTATCCCCCACCCATGATGACCTAGTGGCATCCCTAACATTCGGGACATGGCGACATCTTATTCCAAAACCCATCAGTCTCGGCGGGCGCTCCACCGCTCCGCAAATTGACATCTGGAACGAGGCAATAAATCTAAAAACAAACATCTGCGGTACAGGTAAAGGATTTAATGCTTCAGCGGGCACGGCCTACTACTGGTGCTCAACCCTGCTGCACGCGAGAAACCGTGCTTCACATCTCGAACCACTACTGGATGTCGCTACACTGCGCCACTGGCACCGGATCTCTGGTCGCACTGTCAACGCACTGTGGCCAGGAGCGGAAGTATGGGTTACTGGCCCTGCCCGAATACCCGACGTCATTAGGCGTAAACCTCAATGATCAACAGGCCTAGAATCAACGAGCGACAGCGGAGAGTTAAAGCTTTTCACCTGGTAAACAGTTGTTTTGGGGTGCCGCGAGAGTAGATCCACTCCCCCATCCCCGCATCCAACATGGACCTTGAAGTTCTTTGTGTGCGTGGTTGTGTTGATATCAATTGTGTATCCACCAGACCTGCTCGCAGTCCGGAAGTCAAGACGTGTTCCATCATTTAAGAACACCGTGCTCGGGCTTACAACCGCATTTTGTCCTGACTTTTGCTGCAAAGTGGCCTTAATAACTTTCCCGTAGTCGAGTATTGTCTCCTTGCTGCTTGGAGATCCCTTCTAGGGCTGTAGTGCTTTGCTGGTGATTCCATAGGGACCCTGGCAGCTCCCGAGATATCTTGGCTCTTCGCGTTTCGGAGTGCGTAGGTGAGCCCAGGGCGACCTATCCGGAGGAGCTCCGGCCCGACCAACAAGACCATAACCCAGGCCACCCTGGAGCACAGGAGGGCCTTCCCCTGGTTCATATTCGGTCGTTCTAAACACAGGGAAGTTGAGGCCGTCCCCCTCAGATCCGGAAGGCTGGGATCAAGACGGGTCTGTACGTGCGAGGTCTTTTCTCCCCTTGCGTAGTCCAATCTCATAGGAGGTGAAGGCGATCAGCGTGACAATAACCAGCGGGAGGATGAACCCCGCCATCACGGCGGTAAACCCCTTCAGGGCATCGTGCTCGGTAGCCGCAAGAACAAGATAACCCGTGTAGGCCACATAGAGTCCGAGAAAAGTGGCCCCCTCCCACCGGGACACCACAAATCCGGTGAAGACAACAGGTAACAGGGCGGCCGCGGCGGCCAGCATCACCGGAAGATCAAAGGCCACTGCGGCACTGGACACCGGGATGCCCTCAAGGGAAATCAGGGCGGGTAGTCCGAGCACCACTCCAATGTTGAAGATATTGCTGCCCACGATATTGCCCACCGCGATGTCCCGTTCGCCACGGCGCACCGCGGTAATGGAGGTCACCAGCTCAGGCAGGGACGTACCGATAGCAACGACGGTCAATCCGACCACGAGACTGCTAACACCCAGCCCGGTAGCGATGTTGACCGCCCCGTCGACCAGTAGTGTGGCCCCGCCCACCAGCAGCGCGATCCCGCCCACTATGAACAGGAGGGACTTGGTAGTTGATGCGACGGGTGATTTTTCATCCCCATCCCCGACGTCGGAGGTAGACGAAACAGCGGCGGACTCTGCGGCACCGACCGGTAATCGTGTTCTGCGACGGCTGGTAGCAATGGTCCACACCGTGTGCGTGACGACCACGCCGAACAGGATCAGACCGTCGACCGGGCTGATTACTCCATCAAGGGCCATCACAAGCAACCCCGCCGACAGGGCGACCATGAGGGGAACGTCGAATCGCACTAGTCCGCGTGTGACGATCAGGGGGAGGATCAGGGCGGAGAGGCCGAGAATGAACAAGATGTTGACGATACTGCTACCCACCACGTTGCCGACGGCCAGCCCGGGTTCATCCTGCCAGACGGCCCCGATGGTCACCGCCAGTTCCGGTGCGGACGTGGCTGCTGCTACCACGGTCAGCCCGACCACCAGAGAGGAGATTCCCACCCGGCGGGCCAGCACTGAAGCACCTCGCACCAACAACTCCCCGCCCACAATCAACAACACCAATCCCATAATGATGCGTCCCACATCCAGAAAGTCCATGGGACCGGAGTGTACCGGCTCTTCGCGTTTCGGAGTGCGTAGTTGACCGCGGGGCGGGGTTCGGGGTGGCACAACATGTAGGGGTCCTGGCCGGTACAAAATGAGAGTTACGACGCTTTCATCCAACCGAACCAGGACCCTACTGTGCATTCTAGTGGCAACCTCGTGACCGACACCATCTGCCGGACCGCCGAGATCGGATTGACGATCACCGGTGCCGCCAATGCTGGAAACATCACCATCATCGATGCCGCACCTGTGGCCGTCAGCGACGCCTGTCCTGAATGCTCCCAGCCCGGCACCAAGCGTGTCCACTTTCCGGGGTTCGGGCCCAGTCCCCATGACCCCCGCCGGAGGTCATCCGCGACAGCCTCGCCGACTACCGTCGGCAGCTCGATCGCCTGGACGAATCGACATGGCGAATACTGCGCCTGAACGAGTATCAGCTCAAAGCTGAGTACCAGGACATCATCGCCATTGTCGAGCGGGCCGCCTCGTAAGGCACCAGCTAGCAGTCGAGAGGGTCCGGTGACCCGCCCAGTGGAAGCGGCCCTACTGCCTAGGGCATGAAAACGCATGCAGGGCAGGTGAAAGAAACGTAATGGTGCCCGCCACAGCGAAGCGGGCCTGCTTTGCTACGCCTGCCCCCCGGATTCACCGGCTCCGGGGGGGGGAACTTCCTACCGGCAAGATCTTCCACTCGTCAACGCGGGATGATCATGCCCCTGCCTGGGGTCGGGATTATTTTCTCACTGGTTTCCGGGCCGTGGCCTAACTGGCCACCGGATCAGGAGCCGGACTCACTGCCCCCGGCGATGTCGGCCAACGCTGCCTGGAGCCGGGCGTCAGCGTCGGCGGCGACCTCCCGGACCTGGTCACTTTCGCCTAGTTTCACCATGGTCTGCGGGTCGATCGCCTCGACGGTAGTCCCGTCATCCCCTGGGCCCCGCCGGACAACAACGTTGCACGGCAGCAAAGCCCCCAGCTCCGGTTCCGCGGCCAGGGCTTTACTGGCCAGGGTGGGGTTGCAGGCGCCGAGAATGACGTAGTCTCCCACTGCCTCGGCGGCGTCGGTTCCGAGTTTCTTATCGAAAGTGGCACGGACATCGATCTCGCTGAGTACGCCGAATCCGTGCTCAGCCAGGGCCGCACGGGTACGTGTGACAGCGTCCTCGTAGGACAGGGACACGGTGACACTGTGGGTGTAGGACATGCTCTGACTCCTTAAACATAGGTGAACTCGGCACTGACATCACGCCCCAGTCTGACAGTGGCTGGCGGATCACGCAAGGGAGAGGAAGAGCTTCTCCATTTCCTTTTTGTCCATCGACTCCTCCGGGTTGGCCAAACACTGCTCGAGTCCGGTGGCGATGATCGCAAAACCCGCCCGGTCGAGCGCCTTGGTCACCGCCGAGAGTTGGGTGACAACTTCCTTGCACTCGCCCCCCTCCTCAAGCATGCGCACCACGGCAGAAAGCTGCCCTTGGGCGCGCTTGAGGCGGTTGATAACCGGCTTCATTTCGCTGGATTCGAGTTGCATCAGGACTCCTTGTGCAGGGTGGAAACGTACTTTCACCCTATACGGAGAGGGGCATTTTGCATACCCGCACCCGTATCTTGCATACCCCGGGGGGTATATGGCAGACTGGGTGAAGCTCCCAGTAACAGCCTTGAAAGGATCTCCATGAACTCGCCTTCTACCACCATTACTACCGTCGAGCCGGCCACCGTGCGCCAGTGGATCACCGACCACAAGGACCTCGTTGTCATTGACGTGCGCTCCCCGGCTGAATTTGAGGCCCTGCACATCCGTGGTTCCTACAACGTGCCACTGTCGCTAGTCTCCGAGCACACCGAACAGCTCGCCGAGCGTCTCGGTGAGCGCGTGATCCTGGTCTGCCAGTCCGGTGTCCGCGCGGAGCAGGCCCGTCAACGTCTCGGCGCCGCCGGGGTGGAGACCGCCCATGTGCTCACCGGTGGGGTGAACGCCTTCGCCGCCGCCGGCGGTGACGTCGTCCGAGGTGCCCAGCGTTGGGACCTCGAACGTCAGGTGCGTCTGGTCGCCGGTTCCCTGGTCGTCACCGGCCTGGTGGGCGGTAAGTTCCTCTCCCCGAAACTGCGCACCGTCGCCGGAGCCATTGGCGCCGGCCTGACGTTTTCCGGGGTGACCAATACCTGCGCGATGGGCAAGGCCCTGTCGGTGATGCCCTGGAACAAGACCACCGCTGCTCCCACCGCGGCCGAGGCCATCAACCAGATCCCCCACCCGTTAGCCTAATCCCCACCCTCTACCCCCCTAAGCGCCATAAGGAGAACGACCATGGCAGAAATCACCGTCCCCGACGCCCAGAAGCGCTACACCCAGGATCAAATCCTCGACGTTCGGGAGGGCTTCGAGGTAGCCGAGGGCATGATCCCCGGTGCCCTTCACATTCCGATGGGTCAACTGGGCTCCCGACTCGGCGACCTTGATAAGGACCGGCCCATTATTGTCGTGTGCCGTAGCGGTAACCGCAGTGCGGCGGTGGCCGATGCCCTCAACCAGGCGGGGTACACAGCCGATACCATGGCCGGCGGGATGACCGCCTGGCAGCGGGCCGGCCTACCCACCCGCTGACCCAGGCCCCGGCTACCCGACTAGGACACCCCATGACCATCACGCTCATCCTCACCCTGTTGTTGTCGATCCTGATCGGCCTGTCGCTCGGCCTGCTCGGCGGCGGCGGATCGATCCTCACCGTGCCCATCTTGACCTATGTTGCTGGACTCGACCCGAAGGAAGCCATCGCCGCCTCCCTGTTCGTCGTCGGCGTGACCTCCGCGGTCAGCGCGATCAACCACGCGCGCAACCGCCGGGTAAAGTGGCGCACCGGCGTGATCTTCGGCGCCGCCGGCATGGCGGGTGCTTTCGGCGGCGGATTGCTCGGCGGGCACATCCCCAGCGTGGTGTTGATGATCGCGTTCGCGTTGATGATGATCGCCACCTCCATCGCGATGATCCGCGGCCGCAAGGGCTCCGCGGGTGAGACCAAGGACCGTGACCTGCCCCTGGGCAGGGTGATCCTCGACGGTCTGGTCGTCGGCGTGATCACCGGTCTGGTGGGCGCGGGGGGTGGGTTCCTCGTTGTCCCCGCGTTGGCTTTGCTGGGTGGGTTGTCCATGCCGGTGGCCGTGGGCACCTCCCTGGTGGTCATCACCATGAAGTCGTTTGCCGGCCTGGCCGGCTACCTCACCTCCGTCGAACTGGACTGGGCCCTGGTGGGTGCGGTCACCGTTGCCGCCGTCCTCGGCTCGTTGCTCGGATCCCGCCTGGCCGGGCGTATCCCTGAAGCACTGCTGCGCAAGGGCTTCGGCGTCTTCGTCCTGGTGATGGGCGTCTTCGTCCTCATTCAGGAGCTCTTCGCCACCACCGGGGTCGCTGCTATCGCTGCCGCTCTCGTGGCCGTCGCCGCAGCGGTTTGCTGGTTCACCGTTCCCGCCTGCCCCCTGCGGAGCACCGCCGCAACCCGGTAGGAACCCACCACTTCCCCATCTCCGGCGCCCGCGGCCACCACCGACAGGTGCACTCGCCCACTCAACCCAGCAGGACGTGTTCCCGATCCGTCGACCGAGGTGCCACCGACCTTATGGCCACGGAACCGAGAACACGTCCTGCTGGCGTTTCCTGCGCACACCACCACCTCACCCATGCGGTGGTCCGGCGGATCCGCACGCCTTCCTCGATGCCCCTGACAGGAGTTTTCCATGTTCTCTCGTCCACGACCGGTCCCCGTGCTGGGCCTGCGGGCCAACGCCACCCAGTTCACCCTCCTGGTGGTGGTCAATGCCCTGGTCGGCGGCATGGTCGGCCAACAACAGACCGTGCTGCCCCTACTCGCCGAGCACGAATTCGGCCTGACCGGTTACACCTTCGTGTTCACCTATATCGCCGCCTTCGGGGTGACCAAGGCCGCCGCCAACTGGTTTGCCGGAACGTGGTCGGACCGGTACGGACGCAAACCGGTCCTGCTGATCGGCTGGTTGATCGCCCTGCCGGTGCCGGTGATGCTCATCCTCGCCCCGACCTGGTGGTGGGTGATCGCCGCCAACATCCTACTCGGGATCAACCAGGGTCTGACCTGGTCGACGACTGTGGTCATGAAGATCGATCTGGCCGGACCTGCCCATCGGGGCCTAGCGATGGGGCTTAACGAGGCCGCCGGTTACGCCGCGGTCGCGGTCACCTCCCTGCTCGCCGGCCACCTCGCCGAGCAGTATGGACTGCGCCCAGTGCCGTTTCTACTGGGTTTGGCCTATGCCGTCCTCGCCCTGGGCATCAGCACCTGGTGGGTGCGTGAAACCCGGGACCACGCCACCTTGGAGGCCGCTGGAACCAACCACCCCGACCCTGATGCCCCTATCCCGGTACGGACCAATCGGGATATCTTCCTCGATACCAGCATCCGCGAACCAGCCCTGTCCGCCGCCAGCCAGGCGGGACTGGTCAACAACCTCAATTTCGGCCTGTCCTGGGGCCTGTTCCCCCTGCTGTTTGCCACCGCAGAGCTGAGCCTGACCCAGATCGGGGTGCTTTTCGCCCTCTACCCGGGAGTGTGGGGGGGTGGGCAGCTGGTCACTGGTGCGGCCTCCGATCGGTGTGGCCGCAAACCCTTCATCACCAGCGGCATGGCCACCCAGGCTCTTGGACTGGTGGTCATCGCTCTCAGTGACGGTTTCACCGGTTGGGCGATCGGCGCGGTCGTCTTGGGGGCAGGCACCGCTCTGGTCTATCCCACCCTGTTGGCCGTGGTCGGTGATGTCGCCCACCCCGCCCAGCGTGGCCGCACGGTGGGGGTGTACCGGGTGTGGCGGGACCTCGGTTATGCGGCTGGCGCCTTGCTCGGTGGGATGGTCGCCGACCTCGTGGGCCTGCATGCCGCCGTGTGGGCGGCTGCGGCCGTTAGCGCGGTCTCAGCGCTGGTGGTGGCGGTACGCCTGTACGAGACACACCCGCCGGTGCGTGCCATGATCCCGGCCTGAGCACTCCTGATGCCGGCGCCTGGTTTCGCCCCGTCCTTCTGTGTCGTGGGAGGTAGAGGACGGGACCGCGGTGGTGCCGCTGGGCACGAATTCACCTCCCAGCGAGCGTGAGCCACCTAGTCTCGCTTAATCCCCACAGCCTTCTCCGGGAAGGAACGAGGCTGAATCGAAAGAGGGACCGCCCCCGATGGGACGGTCCCTCTTTTTGTCGCGGTCTCAGATTTAGCGCTGGGTGGCGCCCACCTTGGCCTGGTGGTCACGCCACGCCTCGTAGGAGCCTTTCAGCTCGACCACGTCATAGCCGGCATGGCGCAGTCCGTTGGCCGCCACCGAGCTGCGGGTACCGCTCTGGCAGTAGGTCACGATGGTGCCCTCCTCGGGAAGCTGGTCGAGGTTCCACAGCACCCGCCCGCCATGCAGCTGAGTAGCCCCGGGGACGTGCCCGTCGTCGTATTCACTCTTGGCGCGGACGTCGAGGCGCATCACCGCGTCGAAGGACTCGAGCTCGGCGGGGCCGATCACCCGCGGCGTGGTCTGCGGCAGACCCTCGAGGCCGGTCACGTAACCGGCGACGGCGTCAATGCCGACACGGACCAGGTGGTCCCAGAACTCCTGCGCGGACTCCTGGTCGTCGGCCAGCAGAACCAGCGGACGGTCGTCGTTGTCGGGGTCGACGACCCAGGCGGCGTAGGTGGCCACCGAGCCCCCGGCCGGGATGTTCAGGGCCCGGGTGACGGTGCCGGTGTGGACCTGATCGGCGGAGCGGGTGTCGACGAAGGTCACCTCATCGGCCTCCAGCTGGGCGGCGACGGTCGCGGTATCCAGCTCGGTCAGGGGGGCACGCTCGCCCATGATGGCCGGGCCACGGCGGTTGTGCACCTTCATCCTGCCGAAGTAAGCCGGGGCATCAGGCTGGCCGTCGAGCAGCTCATCGATGAAGCCCTGCTCGTCGTTGTCGGCCAGGTAGTGACCCCACCAGGAGTACTTGCGCTCGTAGCCGACTGTGGTCGACGGCAGGGCGCCCAGTGACTTGCCGCAGGCCGAGCCCGCCCCGTGGCCGGGAAAGACCTGGATGTGGTCGGGCAGGGTGAGGAACTTGTCCCGCAGGCTGGCGAACATCTGCTTGGCTCCCTCGAAACGGGTGTCCACACCCCCGGCGGCCTCATCCAGTAGATCGGGTCGGCCCAGATCCCCGGCGAAAACGAAGTCACCGGTGAGCATGTACCCGGGCTCGTCGGCGAAGGCGCCGTCGGTGACCAGGAAGGACAGGTGCTCCGGGGTGTGGCCGGGGGTGTGGACGGCCGCGATGGTGATGTTGCCGATCCGGATCTCATCGCCATCGTGCAGCCGCTTGGCGTCGAACTCGTACTGCCAGTCCTGGCCGCCTTCACCCGAGACATAAACATCCGCCCCAACGGCTGCGGCCAGCTCCCGGGTGCCTGAGAGGTAATCGGCGTGGATGTGGGTCTCGGTCACAGCGACGATCGTCATACCGTTCTTTTCTGCCATTGCCTGGTAGACGTCGATATCTCGGCGGGGATCGACTACCACGGCCGTGTTCTTGGCCTGACAGCCGATAAAGTAGCTGGCCTGAGCCAGGTCCTTGTCGTAGATGCGCTCGATAAGCATGGTTTCTCCTTCACAGGAAATCGGGGGCAACCGGGGAAGTTCTCCTCGGTCATACACCACAACCATAATACCCCACGGGGTATTCCGCAATGGTGGAGCTCCCCTAAGAACGTAGCTTCAGACGCCCCGTGCGGGCTCTGTTCGCTCGCTTTTTGACGATGCACATGCAAGACCTGCCCCTGTAGCACCAAGACGTCTCCAGCGAGTCACATGTCCCCCTGCCCGGGAAGCCTCAAGAACCCGAAAAGCTCCGTCGGCTCAACCGGTCGAGACCAAGGCAGGTCAGACAGGGAATCTGCTAGATGCAGCCACTGAGTAACGCCCCGGTGTAGGACGCGAGGACGACGGCACTGACTGCACCCAAGATGAGAAGCTGGGCGGAGGCTGCCGCCGCCGGAAAGTATCCCCGCCTACCGACTTCGGGGCGGACCAGGTGCGGAATGCGATCGGGGCCGGCCGCCAACAGCGGACCGGAGGCAGGGTCAGCGACTCCCGCCGGTGTCGTGCGGTCGCCGAGGACAAGGAGGGCCCGGACCATAGCCGGGGTTCCCGCCTGTCGGCAGGCCCGCTCATCTGCCGCGATTTCCAGATAGGCCGGCAGCGCCGCGGCCGCCTCCCGGATAAAAGGCACCCAGCGCAGGTGGGCGGCGATGCTGGCCACCAGGTCGGAGACCACGTGGTGGCGTTGCCGCAGGTGGGCGGCTTCGTGGGCGAGGACAGCCGCCAACTCGTCACCACCCAACCGGTCGAGCGTCCCGGTGGACACCGCGATACCACCCTGCCGGGAGGAAAAAGTCAGCGCCCAGGGGCGGTCATCGGCCACCACCGCCACCGTGTGCCCGTGAATCATCTGCCGGGTGGAGCCGTCGAGCACCACGGATGCCGTGTGCCGGGAACGTCGCACTCGGCCCCGGTATTCCGCGATGACACCGACGGCGCTGATGGCTCCGACCAGCACGGGAACGGCGATGAGCACGGCGGAGGGAATTCGCGTATCGAAGGGGGCGGTGGTGAACGGATTGGAGGCGGCCAGGCACTGCCGGCACACCTCCGAGGCCCCGACAGGCAAGATCACCGGCCCGGAAACCACCCAGGCAAAGATCAGACCCAGAGACAACAGCGCTGCGGGCCAGATGAGGATACCCCCGGCCAAAAGGGCAATCGCCACCCGCGGTACCCGCGCCAGAGCGGGGGCGGCTTTACGCAGGAAAACCGGTCCGATCAGGCCCACGACAAGAAGCATCACGACGACAAAGGCCGCCCACAGAATCGGGGCGGTGATCATGGTCGCCCTTCCTGCCGTTGCAGATATTCCCGAAGCAGGGCACGGTCGTCCTCGCCGATGGTGTCGACGAAGTGGAGGATTGATGCGGTCCGGTTCCGGCTGGCCTCAAGGGCCTGGTCCATGATTCCGGCGGTGTATTCCTCCCTGCTCATTTGGACGGCATGCCTGGCCGATCTCCCGTCTTTGACGACGGTGACCATTCCTTTGCCTCCCAGGTGGCGTAGGACGGTCGCGATCGTCGTGTAGGCCGGATCGCCGGGGAGGTGGTCGATGACCTCCCGGACCGTTAGTTGCCCGTGATTCCACAAAATGTGCATCACCTGCTCTTCCAGCGGTCCCAGGGCCGGAATTCCCCGCTCAGTGCTCATTAGTTGACTCCTTGTGTGGTATGGGCATCGGACACGATACCTGCCCCCGGAGCCGCCAGATAAGGGCGATAGCAGTCAGCACCAGCCCGATCAGCGCGAGATAGGGCTGTGCGGGGGCAAACCAGGTCAGGGCTCCGGAGTAACCAATGGCCAAGAGCACAATTTTATTGCAGACCGGGCACCCCACGGCGAACCAGGCGAGCGCCCCGCCAGCCAGTCCCAGGCGACTCGACCGCCGCGCACTGCGCCCCTCTTCCCCGGCATCCGACTCGTCAGTGGTCACGTATGTGGCGATGAGCATGCCGGATAACCCCGAGGTCACCAGCCAGACGGGATAGTTCCACCACACCGTAGGAATCTCCCGGCCAAACCACGGATTCGGGATGAGCACACTGGGCAGGCCAATGAGGAGCGCGACTACCACCGCAGCAACGAGCGCGATCATAACGTGGCGGGGAGTCCACCAGGACAATGCCGTGAGCGCATCCCGACGCCCCTGCCTGGGGCGCTCGAGAACCAGAGCTGTCGAGTTTTCCATGTCCCTCAGTCTGCCACAGACCAACTACTCCACGTAGTCAACTATGAGAAGTAGTCGACTATGTGACATAGTTGATCTAGTTTTGTAGCAGAGCTGCCCCTACAGGGGGGCATGGAGGGAAAGTCACATGACCCGAGGATCCGACACCCGCAGGTCCCACAAAAATACGTGGGTGGTTCCGGTGATCGTCATCGCCGTCGCGGTGGCGCTCGTGGGCATCGTTGCGGTCATGAGCCGGGACACCGGTTCCGCGGGAGCCGGTCCGCAGACTGCAGCAGGAGCACAGGTGGGACCGGAAGCCCCCTCCCAGGGGTCGAGTGCGCAGGAGCCTACGGGACCAGATCTCACCGCCGTGGAGACCAGGGATGAGGCGGATCCTTTGGCGGTGGGGCCGGTGGATGCACCGGTGGGGCTGGTGGTCTTCTCCGACTACCAGTGCCCCTACTGCGCCAAATGGAGCGCAGAGACCCTGCCGGCGATGATGGAGTATGTCAAGGCCGGGGACCTGCGTATCGAGTGGCGTGATCTGAATCTGTTCGGGCCGGCTTCGGAACGCGCGTCCCGCGCCGCGTACGCCGCCGCCCTCCAGGGCGACGACGCCTACCTGGAGTACCACCACGCCTTGTTCGACAACGGTGAAAACCGCTCAGAAGAACAACTCAGCGACGAGGCACTGATCGCCCTGGCCGGGGACCTGGGTCTGGATACCGAGGCCTTCACAGCCGACTTCCACGCCCCGGAAACCGCCGAGGTGGTGGCCGGTAACGCACAGTTGGGACTGGATGTGGGGGCCTACTCCACACCGGCGTTCATCCTGGGGGGTCAGCCCATCATGGGGGCGCAGCCGACCGAGGTGTTCCTGGGCGCTGTGGAACTAGCCCTCTCGGACAAGGAGTAGACACGTGGACATCGGTCTGGTGAGCGCTTTTCTCGGCGGTGTGCTGGCCCTGTTGAGCCCCTGTGCCGCGTTGCTCCTTCCCGCCTTTTTCGCCTCCTCAGTAGGTGCCGGTCCACGACTCCTGCTTCACGGGGTCATCTTCTACGCCGGTCTTTTGGTGCTGCTCGTCCCGCTCGGGCTCGGGGCTGGGTTCCTGGGCGAGTTGTTTGTCTCGCACCGACAGACCATCATCGTGATCTCCTCGCTTGTGCTGATCTTGCTGGGCATCGTGCAGATCTTCGGCCACGGTTTTGACACCTCCCGACTCCTCCCCGGCCAAGCCAACCTGCAGTCACGAGCGGCGGCGTCGACCGGACTGGGAAAAAGCTTCCTGCTGGGCATGACGAGCAGTGTCGCCGGGTTTTGCTCCGGACCCATCCTGGGGGCGGTGTTGACCCTCGCGGCCACCAGCGGCAATGCCTTCTCCTCAGCGCTGATCTTGAGCACGTATGGGGCCGGAATGGTCCTGCCCCTGATCGTGATCGCCGCCCTGTGGACCCGGATCGGACAACGCGGGCAACGCATGTTGCGCGGTCGAGGGTTTAGTTTCCTCGGCCGACAGTGGCACACCACCTCGGTCATCAGCGGAGGGCTGATCATCATGGTCGGCATTATCTTCTGGACCACCAACGGACTGGTCGGCGTACCAGAACTAGTCCCCGCCGAGACACAGGCATGGCTGCAGCAGGCGGCCTCCCTATTCGGCAACCCGCTTATCGATATTGTGGCCATCATCCTTGTCGCCGCCGTTATCCTTCTTGTCTGGAACAAACGACGAGATCCCCAGGACACCTCGCACGCTGTCCGGGAAAGCGGTGGGACCATCACCCGCTGACCGCGGTGAATCACCCCCGGTCATCTCACCCCACAGCGTCCTGGGTATCGAGCACCGGTCGGCCGCGGTGCTCCCTCGAAGGTCATTGCCGAGGACATCCTGGACATCGCTATAACCCTGGCCGAGGAGGTATACCCCTATGACCGTCGATGTGCTGGCGCAGCTGGCGATCGGTGAGCAGTTCGCCACCACCGCTGCGACCGGCCCCTTGCTGCTCGGCATTCTCGCTGCCGCCGCCGCGGGCCTGGTCTCCTTCGCCTCCCCGTGCGTCATTCCGCTCGTCCCCGGGTACATGTCCTACCTCGCTGGTGTGGTTGGGGCCGAGGTCGACTACGACGCTCAACGCGGACCGGTGATCACGAAACGCCAGTGGGCGGTAGCCGGTGCGGCCGGGCTGTTCATCCTCGGTTTCACCGTCGTCTTCGTACTGGCCACGGTGACTGCTTTCGGCGCCATCAGCATGCTCACCCTCAATGCGGATACGCTCATGCGCCTTGGTGGCGTGGTCACCATCCTCATGGGACTGGTGTTCATGGGGCTCGTGCCCGCTCTGCAGCGCGACACCCGGTTGAGCCCGAAGATGTGGACGACCTGGCTCGGTGCCCCGCTGCTCGGCGGGGTTTTCGCCCTGGGTTGGACCCCGTGTCTGGGACCCACACTGGCGGCGATCATCTCCGTTTCCGCCGGCACCGAGGGGATGACCGCGGTACGCGGGGTCATCCTCATCATCGGCTATTGCCTGGGACTCGGCCTACCGTTTTTGCTGGTTGCCTTCGAATCCGCCCGTGCCATGCGCACGATTGACTGGCTGCGGCGTCACTCCCGGAAGATCCAGATACTCGGGGGCGCGCTGATGGTCCTCGTCGGCATTGCCCTGCTCAGCGGAGCCTGGGCTTACTTCATCAACTGGGTGCGTCAATGGACCGTGGAATACGGCGCCACCTTGCTGTAGCCCTTCCCAGCCGCCGGCAGCCTATCGGCGGCTGGAAGGCTCATGCCCCTCGGCCAAGCAGTCCTTCGGCGACCTTCTGCTCGAGTTCCTCCACCGACTGGAAGGTCTGCGCGAACACGGCGACCTGTTCCCCATCGACCGCCAAGACCGTGATGGGAACCACCCCCGGCAAGCCGAGTGTTCCTGCAAACGTATTGTCACTGTCCTGGTAGCTGGGAAGATCGACCTCTAGAGAGTCAAGCATCTCCACGCCGTTGGCCGGATAAGCATCCGCATGCACGCCCACCACGTCGTATTCCGGGTGCGCGTCGGCGAACTCATCAAAAATAGGCAGCTCCTCCCGGCAGGGCTCGCACCACCAGGCCCAGACATTGATCACGCTCGCCTCGGTGCCCTCAGGCTGACCATCAGCCGGAGTATCACCATTTTCCGCCCCCAGACAGGGAAGTACCACGCCAGCAGCACCCTGTCCGGCACAACTGGGCCGTACCCCTTGGGGCACCTCGGCCGGATTCGGGGCGATACCGTCAACCGGATCAGGCTCCGGCTCCTCCGATCGAAGGACCACACCCGACCCCTGGCCTTCCGGACCGCTGAGCATGATCGGAACGGCGAGGACGACCAAGATGGTCAGTAACACCCCGCCGATGAGGTATCCCTTGATGCTGTTATTCATCCCAAATACTCCTCCTGCCTCCAGCAGTTGTGCGCGGTTGCCTTTCTCGGCAAGCACTGTCGGCCCTGCTGTGGCCTCTGGCCCGCCGACGGTGTTGTTGCTTGCCCCATATCCCTAGGCGCTTGTTTAATCGGCACCTCGCGTCATGTGCTCATCCTGCGGCAGGAGCCATGGCCCGCGATCGAAATGAGGTTACTATATTACGTAGTCGACTATGTGACATAGTAGCAACCTGGGCATCCAGGTTCCGGATGAGAAATCACCCGGTGTCACAAGAGAAGCGAGGTTGGCGTGACCATCACAAGCAAGCGGACCGCGACGGTCTCACCACCCCCGGGAGGGAGAGCTGGTGACAGTTGGGGCAGGCTGGCCGTCAGCGCCGCTTTGATGGGGGCAGCCGCGCTCGTGTGGTGGTTGGCCCTGCCGCCCCGTGGTTGGTGGGTGTTATTCCCGGTGGGCGTGGCGGTGTTCATGCTGGCCCTGGCGGGCCAGCCACTCCGCCACCGTTTCTGGCTCGGTGGATTGTGCGGGGTGGTTCACTACGCTATTGCCCTGGATTGGCTCGCCGATTTCAATGTGGCCGGATACATAGCGGTTGTGGCCCTCCAAGCGCTGCTATTGACGCTGGTTGCCGCCGTCTCGCGCAGCGATATCACTTTCCGTCAGAACTGGTCGGGGTGGTGGCTGCTCACGCCTGCCGCCTTGGTGGTGTTGGAGGCGGTGCAGCACCGGTTCCCATTCGGTGGTTTCCCGCTGCCCGCGTTCGGGTTGAGCCAGCCTGACGGCCCCTTCATGGCTGCGGCCCCCTTGGGTGGGTCCCTGCTGGTGACCGCATTGGCTGCAATCTCGGGTGCTGGTGTCGCCGCTGTCATCCTCGGTCCGCGACGAACCCGGAGAATATCGGTGGCCGCAGTCGTAGGCGCACTGGCGGTGCCGTTGGCTGCCCCAGTTGCCGTGGGTGATGCGGCAGAAGGCACCCTTGATGTTGTGCTCGTCCAAGGGGGAGGTCCCCGCGGGCTTCACGCCATCGACACCGGCTCGTTTGATACCACCCGTAGGCACCTGCAGGCCGTGGGGGGCATCACGGGTAGCCCCGATCTGGTCCTGCTGCCCGAAAATGTCGCCAATGTCGACGGCCCCGTTGCCGGGTCCTCCATCGATGTAGCCTTTGCGGAGGTGGCCCGGCGGCTCGACACCAACGTTGTCGTTGGGGTTACCGAGTCTGAGGGGGAGGGATTCCGGAACGCGTCGGTGTTGTGGGGTCCGGACGGTGCCCGGTTGGGCCGCTATGAAAAGCAGCACCGTGTGCCTTTCGGTGAGTACATTCCCCTGCGGGATTTGTTCGAACGGCTCAGTGAGGACACGCGATTCATACCGCGTGATGCCATTGTTGGCGAGGGGCCAGCGGTGCTTGACCCGGAAGGGACCCCACGACTGGGGATCGTCATCTCCTACGAGGTGTTCTTCGCCTCCCGGGTCGCCGATGCCGTCCGCCATGGCGGGCAGCTGCTTCTTGCACCGACCAACGCCTCGTCATTCGTTACTGATGAAGTACCCGCGGTCGAAGTGGCTGCCTCCCGGATGCGTGCCAGTGAGTTCGGCCGCACCGTGCTTCAGGCTGCCCCCACCGGCTACTCGGCGGTCATCCAACCTGATGGGACAGTGTCCCAGCTCAGCGAGTTGGGTACGAGCGAACTACTGACAGCAACCGTTCCACTTCACACTGGCATGACGCCCTACGCGCGCATGGGTGACACGCCCATGCTGGTTCTCGTGGTGTTGGTGTTCGCATGGCCAGTGGTCGCCCGCCTCGTCGGCTCGCAGAGGAGAAGGTCAGGTGCCAAGGTGGCCGCCTGAACCTGGTCCTAGGTCCGGTCGGGCGAAGCTGTCGCGTTCTATGCGTTGCAGTTTCATGGCCCTTGGGGGTTTGTTTGCCGCACAGGCCGTCTCCTTTCCAAAATGCACCCAGACAGCGAAGATCAGCATCGTTAACAGGAGACGACGGTCACGTCACAAACGGGGTGACCAGCACTGGGCCGCAGAATGCAGCTTGGGAAAAATGGTTATTAATGCGAGAGGGAACATGTTGAGCAGGTGATCGTTTTCGACAATCGCTCTACTCCTTCCAACATGACATCCCGGTCTTGCGGGGCGGGCCCGCGACTGGTGTATCTCCCCTACCCGCCGAGAGCCGGATCCTCGGGCGGGTGTTTTCCCGAATATCCCGGGCTTAGAGGGTCGGGGCTGAGAGCCTACGCAACCTTCAACACCTCGATACAACCGAAACAGCGCGTCTTTAAACCCCTACGCCATCAGCTCCAAGGGCTCCCGCAGCAACGGGTCGAGGGCCACGGCGCGTGCGATGGCACATACGATCTCGCGGTGGGTGGGGATCATCCGCAGTTCAGTGCACTCACCACGACCGCCCAGCTGCGAGCGCACCGTGGAGGCGAAAAGCTTCGGTGCGTGGGGATCGTCGGTGAACGCGGAGCCGGCGACCACGATGGTCGAGGCACGGTGCTCCTCGGCTAACTGGGCAGCGGCGTAGCCGAGCAACACAGCGCGGTCATCGAGGAGCTCGCGAACCTCCGCATTGTACTTCGCCGCGGCCACGGCGGAGGTGAAACTGTCGAGTTCGACGCCGCGGTCCCTGATACAGTAGAGCACTTCGGCGTTGGCCAGGGCCTCCTCGGTGGGCATCCCGGCGGTGTTGAACACCTCACCGGCGGTGGCGGGCAGGGTGTCGATCTGGCGGGCCCCTCCGACCCGGAGACGGCCGCGCCGATGGAGCCATCGGCAAACAGCACCATCTGTGTTGGGGCGTTCCCGTCCGGCATGGCCAGGGGGCTGGCCTGGATCTCGGAGCCGAGGATTGCGGGCACCGCCGCCGACACCGAAGAAGAGGCAAACCGCATCCACGAACAGATGGTGCGCCAGCACGGGTGCTGTTGCAAAATTGGGCGGAGAGCAGCGAAGACTCAGTTTCTCATTCTCTGATGGCCGCTGCGTGTGGGCGTTGTTAGGCCGTCTCGAAGACCCGGTTGACGATCACCGCGTCCGGGTTCGGTTGCCCGTGAGGTCAAACATCGTGCCTTGCCCTTTCCGCAATGAGTGCATCGCCTCCATCCCTTTCAACGTCCGATATGTAGATGTCCGGTTCTTAAACGCGCCTTTCGGCCCGAGGATCCGCTTCAGCCGACCATGGTCGCCTTCCAGGATGTTGTTGAGGTATTTCACCTGCCGGTGTTCCACTGTTGGCGGGCAGATTCCCTCTGACTTCAACTCGGCGATTGCCCTGGCTAGGGAGGGTGCTTTATCGGTGTTGATCACTCTGGGATACCCGGCTGACGCATTGGATCTGAGGGCCTTGGCCAGGAAACGCTTCGCTGCGGCCACGTTCGGCTTCGGAGAGAGGTAAAAGTCCAGGGTCTGGCCACCGGCGGTGATCGCCAGATCAGAGGTAGCACCACCTGTCGCCGACCCGGATGTAGGTTTCATCCACCCGCCAGGAACTTGGCCTGCCAGTCAGGTACCTGCCGGTACCACCGTGTTTGCTTGTCCAGCTCAGGGGCGTATTTCTGGACCCAGCGGTAGATGGTGGTGTGATCGACCGGCACGCCCCGCTGAAGTCATCATCTCTTCGAGATCGCGGTAGCTCACCCCGTAGCGGCAGTACCACCGCACTGCCCACAGAATGATGTCACGGGGGAAATGACGACCGGAGAAGATACCAATGGCTGTGATTATTTCACGTCGCTTTTCCTATGCCCCAACTTTGCAACAGCACCAATAAACTGGCGCCCCGGTTATAAGTTGGGGCGCCAAGTCGATGTGCTCGAGTCGGGGGATGTTAGTGGCCGGTGCCAAGCCGGCCAGACAGTCGGTTCAGCCGGTCCTGACTGGGACCGTCGAGCCCGATAATGGACACGGTTTTGCCTCTGTCCTGGAACTTCTGCGTAATCGCGTCAAAGGTCGCGACCGTGGAGGCATCCCAGATCTCCGCCTCAGTGAGATCAATAGTGATATGACGGGCAGAATCGGTGTAATCAAAGCGATAAACCAGGTCATTGCTTGATGCCCAAAACAACTGGCCATGCACCCGGTAGGTACGAGTATCAATCTGGCCATCGCCATCGCCGTCGATCTCGGAGACCTTTTCAATGGAAACGATATGTGCCACCCGACGGGCGAACATGATCATCGCGGTGACCACACCCAGCACCACACCGATGGCCAGGTTGTGGGTGGCTAGGGTGGCAATAATCGTCACGGCCATAACAATGGTCTCAGGGACCGGCATGAGTTTAAGGGTGCGTGGATGCACCGAGTGCCAGTCGATCGTGCCGACCGAGACCATGATCATGATTGCCACCAGCGCAGCCATCGGGATCATGCCAACGATATCGCCCAGTGTCAGGACCAGGACCAGCAGGAACACGCCGGCTAGCAGGGTGGATAGGCGGGTACGTGCCCCGGATTCGCGGACGTTGATCATGGTTTGACCGATCATCGCGCAGCCACCCATGCCGCCGAAGAAACCGGAGGCAATATTAGCCACCCCCTGTCCCCAGGATTCGCGAGTTTTATCGGAATGAGTGTCGGTGATGTCATCGACGAGCTTGGCGGTCATCAACGATTCCATGAGACCGACCACGGCCATGGCCAGGGCATA
>NZ_JBIMEN010000013.1:0-60112 GCF_043673995.1 Corynebacterium sp. L4757
GAGCGTGTCAAGTATTTTGTGTGTGGGGCTTTCGGTCTGAGTGTTTATAGGTAGTTCGTAAAGCGTTCGGGATAGGCCACGGCCATTTGGTTGATGGCTTGTTTCCAGTTGGTGACTTTCCTGCCTTCGATGAGTCTTCCGCTGGTCGCGGCGGCTTTTCGACCTTCTTTAGCTCGTTTGGCCGCGCGTTTATCTTCGATATTGCAGATCATCAACCACAGCGTCTTAATCGCGGAATCATCATTGGTAAACTGCACGCGGTTGCGAGTGGCTTTACGCAGCTCGTTATTCATCGACTCAATGGAATTAGTCGTATAGATGACCTTTCTGGCCATGGGTGGGAACTGCAGAAACGGCACGAACCGCTCCCACGCATCGGACCAGACTTTCACTGATTGCGGATATTTCTGGCCCAATTCTGATTCGGCGAATTCATCCAACGCTGCGCGCGCGGTTGACTCATCTGGGGCAGTGTAGACCTTCTTTAATGCCGCAGATACCGCCTTACGGTCGCCATAAGCCACCCACCGATTCGCAGCCCGAATCAGGTGCACGACACAGGTCTGCACCATCGAATCCGGCCAGGTCGCTTCGACAGCTTCCGGCAAACCCTTCAAACCATCGCAGCAGACGATGAACACGTCCTGGATACCGCGGCTAGCTAAGTTTGCGCATACATGTGCCCAAAAGGATGCGCCTTCTTCTTTCGCCAACCAGATGCCCAGGATGTGTTTGATACCGTCCATATCCACCCCGATGGCCAAATACGCGGACTTATTGACCACGCGCCCACCGTCACGGACTTTAATTCGTAGCGCATCAAGAAATATCACCGGGTAGAACTCGTCTAACTGCCGGTTCTGCCACATCATGACCTCATCTAAGACAGCATCCGTGACTGCTGAAACTGTCTCATGGGAGATATCAACTTTCATGGCTGTGGCCATATGATGCTGAATATCACGAACGGTCATACCCCCGGCATACAAACTGATGATCATGTCATCAACATCAGTCAGCCGCCGAGAGCCTTTCGGCACCATAGTAGGCAAAAACGTGCCTTCACGATCCCTAGGCACAGTGACATCAACCGGACCATAGTTCGAATCAACCTTTTTGACATAGGAACCATTGCGGTAATTATCGCCGCCACCGGCCGCTTTAGCCTCACGATCGCCTTTGGAATACCCCAGGTGAGCATCCATTTCCGCTTCCAGGCCGCGAGTGACCGAGGCCTGCAACAAGCCACGCACTAAATCATTAGCATCCGTTGCTGTTGAGCCGAGCTCGTCAATAAGCTTGGCTATCTCCGGGTTCGCCAGCAGCTTTTGCTCGATTGCTTTGATCTTCGCGGAATCTTCCGGGTCTCGTTTCGCCACAGAATCCATTATGGTTTATCTCCTTCATGTAAGGGAAACCCCTCACACACAAACCATTAGACACTCTCCCAGCGAGCGATACTCCACATTCGAACCCTTCATCCGCAACGCATCAACTTGTCTCCACCCACAGAAAGCGCTGCCGTGCAATCTAGCCCACCCCACACACCCCGGGGTCAGGTGCCAGAGCTCCACAAACCTCGCGACCATAAATTAAGTCTTGAACACCTAGGATTCGGAAGTTCTCATTTCTGGCCGAGAAGCTCCAGCACAGTACGCCAGCTTCGTGTGCCGCGCCCAGGCAACTGGGAACGTAGCAAATGCTCAGAACTTTCTTCCCAGGGTCAATTAATCTAGAGTACTTAAATAATAATAGCTACTTTTGGTAACCGAAATATTAGAACGCCCTTCCCCGACTGAGTACATTTCCCTATTACAGCCTTCAAAAGATAATTCCGCCAAGTACTCAAGTCGTTGACAAATCAAAAGGACTTTTCCCCCGCCATGAAGTTACAATCCCACATAACCCAAGACATTGCCCGTAATAGCGGCATCTCCGACTTGCCAGCTAATCGGTGCGACCTCGGTGGTAGCCCTTCACACCGGGGCGCCATTCCTTACGGCTTTGCCGGTCGCTTCCATGACTTCTCATGCCCCGCTCCAGCCACTGCCGTGAGCTTTGTGAATGCGGAGTTAAGCATCGAGCGCCCATCTGCCCTTACGCAAGGTCGGCTGAAGCATTTAGCCACCAACTTCAATATTTCCCTGTCTCCACTTAATGCAGCCGGTTTAACACGCTGCCTCCAGAAGGCACTCATTTAGAGGACCCACAGATCATGAGAAAGTCACAAGAGCCAGTCGTGGACGACATTAAGCGTCCTGGCCGCCCAAAAGACGAAGCAATTGATGAGAGGATCATTGCAGCAACGCTCAAGCTGATTGATACAGACCAACCCGTCACGGTCAAAGCAGTGGTTCAAGCAAGTGGTGTCTCCCGTTCAGCGCTCTATCGCCGCTGGAATAGCATCAATGACTTGATCTCATCCATCTTGGGTATCGGACACTACGATATCGTGCTCGCTTCGGAGACCGGTCACAAGGAAGCAATCATTGAATATCTCCTGGGCCCTTCTTTCCAAGGAAATGACGGTGCTTTTACTATTCAGCGTTTTCGTAAGCGCGTGGAGATGGTGATGGCAGACCCAGAATTGCAGCAATCATTTTGGAATTCGAATGTCAGGCGCCGTCGTGAAGCGATTGCCAAAGTATTGCGGGATGCACAAGACAAAGGCCTCATATGCGTTGATTTAAATCTAGACGCGTGTATCGATGCCATGATCGGCGTGTTCTATTACCAAACTGTTGTCCGTGGCGAGTTCTTTAGCAATCCGGAGACCGAGCAACGATGTCGAGCAGCTATCGATGTTATGTGGCAAGGAATGGAGCCGACGAAAGAATAGAAATGAAGCACGCCCAGTATTACCTCACGTTCAAAACCTTGTGTGTCTCTCCTACGCCGATAGCAGACAGCAATTTTGGCACATAGCCCGGACTGTCGGTGATGAGACAGGAACGAGAAAAGCAGGCCACTCCGGTTTCAAAACCTTTGTGACCTGCTAAAATTTGGTGCGGCCTGAGGGGATCGAACCCCCGACCTACTGGGTGTAAACCAGTTGCTCTTCCAGCTGAGCTAAAGCCGCATCATGCTCTCTTAAAAGCTTTTCGCTTCCTCATGAGCACTTGCATAATACTAGCCAACAATCCGCGACTTAAACAAATCGGCTTGTAGATCGCGGTTTTCACGGACTACAAGGTGGTAATTTAAACCATCGATTCGCGCCGCGGATGAAGCTAAAGCTACTTCTTGGTTGAGCCACGGCCAACGAGGCAAGAACCTTGCCAGTCGCCGAGGCGCTCAGCCTTGGTTTGAACCAAACCTGCCAATTGAGCAGATTCAGAGATTTCGCCCGGAGCGACGGTGCCAGGCTTGCCAGCACCAGGGGTCAGCAACCAAACGCTGCCACCTTCACCCAATGGACGGAGGGCATCAACGAGGCCATCCACGAGATCGCCGTCTTCTTCGCGCCACCACATCACAACCACGTCGACGAGTTCATCAGTCTCTTCCTCGAGGAAATCCTCCCCCAGAACAGCCTCAATCGACTCAGAGATTGCTGGATCGCAATCTTCGTCCCAGCCAGATTCGAGAGCGACCATGCCCTCTGAAATGCCGAGCATGGTTGCATAGTTGTTGGTTACGCCAGTAGCGTCCGCCACCGTGGTATTCCTCCTTGTTTATTGAAAATAGAATACGAAGTGATTCGTAATTGCATTGCACCTTACCTCTTCAGGTGCAAGATTTCTCACTTACACAAGCAAAAGTTAATCGATATGCAATGAATTTGCTAGACCCCTTTAATTATTCACCACACAAAAACACCCCATTCTTCGTGCTAGGACAGTGATTAAGGCCACCTCGCTGGCGCGTTGTAACCTACTTGCGAGTATCGTGGAGAACAACATGTGTTTACCCAACCCAGGAGGTTCATGGAATGGCTGAAAAGGATGCCCTACAGGGCGATTCTAATTTCCCACTCATTCGCGACGGCGTTGCCTCGTACTTGCACGACAACGATCCAGAAGAAACTAAAGAATGGTTGGAATCGCTCGACGGCTTGCTGGATGAAACTTCCACAGACCGTGCACGGTTCCTTATGCTGCGCCTCCTAGAGCGCGCAACCGCGAAGCGCGTACCACTGCCAGCTTTGACGTCTACCGACTTCGTCAACACCATTCCCACCACCATGGAACCTGAGTTCCCAGGTGATGAGGAATTGGAGAAGCGTTACCGCCGTTGGATTCGCTGGAACGCGGCAGTAATGGTTCACCGCCAGCAGCGCCCAGGCATTGGCGTCGGTGGCCACATTTCCACTTACGCTGGTGCGGCACCTTTGTATGAGGTTGGCTTCAACCACTTCTTCCGCGGCAAGGATGATCCTTCTGGCGGCGACCAGGTCTTCTTCCAGGGCCACGCTTCCCCAGGTATGTACGCACGTGCGTACATGGAAGGCCGCCTTGATGAAAATGACCTTGACGGCTTCCGTCAGGAAGTATCCCGTGGTCCAGGCAATGGCCTACCTTCATACCCACACCCACACGGCATGGATTGGTTCTGGGAGTTCCCAACCGTTTCCATGGGCTTGGGTCCAATCAACGCTATCTACCAGGCTCGTTTCAATAAGTACCTAGAGATGCGCGGCATCAAGGACACGTCCGACCAGCATGTCTGGGCGTTCTTGGGCGACGGCGAGATGGATGAGCCAGAATCTCGTGGCGCAATCCACCAAGCAGCTCTATACGAGCTGGACAACCTGACCTTCGTCATCAACTGTAACCTGCAGCGACTGGATGGCCCGGTTCGTGGTAACACCCAGATTATTCAGGAACTGGAGTCCTTCTTCCGTGGCGCCGGCTGGCAGGTCATCAAGATTGTTTGGGGCCGCGCTTGGGACAAGCTGCTCGAAGCAGACAAGGACGGCGCGCTGGTCCACATCATGAACACCACCTCTGATGGTGACTACCAGACCTTCAAGGCAAATGACGGCGCTTACGTGCGCGAGAAGTTCTTCGGCCGCGATGAGCGCACCTTGAAGCTGGTTGAAGATATGACCGATGATGAGATTTGGGCATTGCGCCGTGGTGGCCATGACTACCGCAAGATTTACGCTGCCTACTCCCGTGTCATGGAAGGCAAGGGCTCCGGCAAGCCAACCGCTATTTTGGCGTTCACCATTAAGGGCTACGGTCTGGGCCACAACTTCGAGGGTCGTAATGCGACCCACCAGATGAAGAAGCTGACCCTGGATGACTTAAAGAACTTCCGCGATAAGCAGGACATCCCAATCTCTGACGAAGAGTTGGAGAAGGATCCTTACTTGCCTCCTTACTTCCACCCAGGTGAGGACGCTCCAGAAATCAAGTACATGCTGGAGCGCCGTAAAGAACTCGGTGGCTTCTTGCCAGAGCGTCGTTCGACGTTCACCCCGCTTCAGGCACCGGCTATTGACAAACTGAAGAGCGTGCGTAAGGGCTCCGGTAAGCAGGAAGTTGCTACCACCATGGCCTTGGTTCGTACGTTCAAGGAAGTCATGCGTGATAAGGAATTGGGCAAGCGCGTTGTTCCAATCATCCCGGATGAAGCACGTACCTTCGGTATGGACTCCTGGTTCCCAACCTTGAAGATTTGGAACCCACGTGGCCAGAACTACGTCCCAGTGGATCATGACTTGATGCTGAGCTACCGCGAGGCAACCGATGGCCAGATCATGCACGAGGGTATTTCTGAGGCAGGCGCCGTCGCTTCCTTTACTGCGGCAGCTACTTCCTATGCAACGCATGGTGAGCCGATGATTCCGCTGTACATCTTCTATTCGATGTTCGGTTTCCAGCGCACCGGCGACGCCTTCTGGGCAGCAGCTGACCAGATGGCCCGTGGCTTTGTCATTGGCGCAACCGCTGGTCGCACCACCCTGACTGGTGAAGGTCTGCAGCACATGGACGGCCACTCTCCTGTCTTGGCATCCACGAACCCATCTGTTCTGCAGTATGACCCAGCGTTCGGTTATGAAATCGCACACTTGGTTACCCGCGGCATTGACCGCATGTACGGCGAAAACAGTGAGAACGTCATGTACTACATGACCGTTTACAACGAGCCAGTACACCAGCCAGCTGAGCCAGAGAACTTGGACGTTGAAGGCCTGCACCGCGGTATCTACCAGTTCAACACCGTGGGTAATGGCGATCTGGAGGCTAATATCCTGGCTTCTGGTGTCGGCGTTCATGAGGCTCTTCGCGCGCAGAAGTTGCTTGATGAGGACTACGGTGTGAAGACCAACCTCTTCTCTGTTACTTCTTGGGTTGAGCTCGCACGTGATGGTGCCCGCTTGAGCAAGGAAGCGCTGCAGAACGGTACCGAGCCAAAGAAGGCATTCGTGACTTCTCAGCTAGAGGGCGTCGATGGTCCATTCGTGGGCGTCTCTGACTTCGTCACCGACCTGCACGAGCAGATTCGCCCATACGTCCCAGGCACCTACATCACCCTGGGCACTGATGGCTTCGGTTTCGCTGATACCCGTGCTGCTGCTCGCCGCTTCTTCAACACTGACGCCGAGTCTGTTGTTGTGGCTGTTCTCTCCGGTCTCGCACGCGACGGCAAGATTGAGCAGTCCGTCGTAGAAAAGGCCGCTAAGGACCTGAAGTTGGCAGACCCAACGGCTACCGTGGATTCCACAGAGGCTCCTGGCATTGAGTAATTAGCTCGCTGCACTGCCCAGATTAAGCGCCTGCGCTCCAACCGTATCTACCCCATCACGATGGGCTAGGCGGGATGGGACGCAGGCGCTTTTGTGTCGCTATTCCCGCAATATTTCTCCGCAACTTACCAACCTCCTTTGTTGATATATGAACAAAGGAGGTTTGACGATCATCAATCGCCGCCCCACCCCTCTAATCCTAATTAGACATCAAGCCTGCGCGCAGATTTCACGAGGTCAAACTATTTAATCAAAGTTTTCTTGTTAATAAATAGTATAGTTATCATGACATCCACTCGGGGCAGTATACACCCTGAACGGTCATTCTCGGGGGTAATTATTTGGCACCAGAACCTAACTTTCCTGCCCGATTACCCCACCCCATTGACACTCAAATACACCCCCATAAATCGGTGGGCGAAGATTGATAGCCCACATTTGAAGAACAATCTTGCAAACCACAATAACCCGATAGGGAAATGAAAATCCTCTTCAATAATATTTCCCTATCTTAGCTCCATATACTGCAGTTATATGGTCGTCAATTTTGAATGCCATGGTTCAGAGATTAAAGATGAGGCTGAATTGGAGAAAGATCATTCTACAAAATTTAAAGCCCGAGACTTGGATGCATATCCCCCGGAATGAAAACCCTCCCAGCGATACCACCCCCCGCAAATGATAGTATCTACACCACCCCGGGTTACCGAGAAGGTTTCCAGCTAATCTAATAACCAGAATTTGTAGACGCAATATTTTTGCAAACTCTGGTCAAGTAAATATGGACATCAATACTCCCCATAATCTGGTGGATTTAGCGATTACCAATGGAAGGATTTTGCAATGCCAAGTAAGCAGCTACACATAACCATTGCGAAGGAGCTGCAGCGCCGCATCACGTCAGGTGCACTTAGCCAAGGCGATCTCCTGCCTAGCGAGGCCGAGCTGTGTGAAGAGTTTGCTGCCTCCCGCGGTCCAGTCCGCCAGGCAATCGCTAGCTTACGCGCGGAGGGTCTCATTTCTTCAGGCCGCGGACGCCGCTCAGTTGTGCTCGGAGATTCTCAGTCCGAGAGCTTTATGTCCATCCTGTCTAATTACAGGTGGATGAAAGATCATAACCTCAACCCTTCCTCCACTATGTTGTGGATGGCGCGTCGGCCTGCCCCGGTACACGTTGCCAAGGCTTTACGTATCGAGCCAGAGGACCCGGTCATTTTTGTCTCTCGCGTCCGGCACTCAGATGGCAAACCTTTAATCGTCGAGCGCCAGTATTTTCCTCTCGACGTTGGCAAGCACGTCATGGCCATGGATCCCGAAGCCGAATCCATCCATGAGGAACTATTTAGTGAAGGAATCGACTTTGATAGCTGCCGTCGTTCCATCGAGACTGTGCAAGCTAATCAGGAAGTCGCTGATTTGCTGGAGATTCCCGTGGGCACCGCATTGAATGGATCTCGTCTGGAGGCTTTCGATCACTCTGGTACTCCCGTGGAATATGCCGAATACCTTTATCCAGCAAATATCTTGGGATATACCCTCACCGTGGTCAAGGGAGCACGGACTCCTATCCACACCGACTTATTGCTCGAAGGCTCCACCAATTGGGCAGCTGAACCGGTCAATAGCTAATACCTGCTGTTCAGGACGCCTGAGAAGAGAGCGAATTAGAAGCGGGGTTTCTCTGACCCCGCTAATGAATCTGAGATAGCGGCACAGTGGGGATGAGCTCTTCTATCAGCGCATCGAGGGCTTGGGAGATTTGCTGGGGTTCTTCCAAAATCACCATATGTCCTGAGCCATCAATGACTTTTAGCTCTTGCTTGCCCCATGCATCGCAAATCAACTGCGACTGTGCCATCGGGGTGACTAGATCCATCGAGCCAATAATGACCTGGCCTTTGAGTTGTCTCAAACGCTCTGCAGCGCCGCGTTCAGAGTGGTCAATGAGATCATCGAAATACCCCACGTAGCTTTCCAGCGGGGTGTCCAATAACATCGCCGTGTGAAATTGCAGTCTTTCCATCTGTGGAAAGCCCGCTACTAGTGCAGCAAGCGAGGGCGCGGCGGTTTGGGCGATATTCCACCGCAGCCGGTTGAACTTTTCTGGCACCCGATGCATGCCGGCATATAGCGCCCCGGCAAAGCTAGTTTCCAGCATGCGCGCTAATCCCTTATCGGCGAAGCGGCGCATGGAGGTAGAAATCAGCAGCGCACCGCTCATGCGGTCGAAGATGTCCTGCGGTGCCCGACGGATGAGGTTTAACGCAATCATGCCGCCGAGTGAATGACCGGCCAGGATAATTTTCCCGCCATCTTTCGGTAGCCGTTCCAAGATCACGGCCAGCACATCATCGGCCGCGTCATCAATGGTGCAGTGTGCGGCATCAACGCGGGCGGACATGCCATGGCCGCGGACATCGACAAGCAAACTGCGCACGTCACTGCGCTGGCGCAGGTGCTCGACCTGGTCGCACCACGCCTCAGAAGACAAGGAATAACCATGGATGAAAACGACAGTGACATCCGCGTTGGGGTTTCCTACCTCAAACCACGCGATGTCTACCCCGTCATTATCAACGGCACCCTCGGCATCTAAATTGCGCAATCCGGGCGGAGTTGCGTGATCATGCAGGGTCTTATGCACTTTCCGCTGCGCTGCACGGTTTTCCCGGCGCTGCCCGCGGTATGCGGCTGCAAATCTATTTCTTCTATACATATCAATCATCATTGTAGAAGCTAGACTGAGATGCATGTCCAATGACCTAAGTGCGCAATTGCGTGCACACTTATCTGCACCCACGCAACAGAGCTCTTCCGCGCCTGATTACTTGGCATTGATTGCTGAAATCACTGGTGAGGAATCTGAAGATTTAAGCCCCGACCGCCGGTTGGATGAGGTGGGATTAACTTCCTTGAACCTCATTGAGTTTGTGGTGAAGGCCGAAGACCGCCTGGGGATACGCATTGAGGAAGAAGAAGCCCTAAGCATCGAAACCGTGGGCGATGTAGCAAAATTTGTGGAGGAAAAGCAATGATTTCTTACCTATCTGACATGGACGGGGTGCTCATCAAAGAAGGTGAGATGATCCCTGGCGCGGATAAGTTCCTGCAGGAGCTCAATGACAATGACATTAAGTACATGGTGTTAACCAATAACTCCATGGCCACGCCACGCGATTTGGCTGCGCGGCTGCGCTCGCAGGGACTGAACATTCCAGCGGAGAAAATCTGGACGTCAGCCCTGGCAACCGCCAAGTTCTTATCTTCGCAATCCACAACGCGCACTGCCTACGTGATTGGTGAGTCCGGGCTGACCACGGCTTTGCATGAGGCCGGCTGGATTTTAACCGACAATGACCCGGAGTTCGTTGTTTTAGGTGAGACCCGCACCTACTCTTTTGAGGCGATTACCACCGCGATTAACCTCATTCTGGGCGGCGCACGGTTCATCGCCACCAACCCTGATGTCACTGGTCCCGCACCACAAGGTGTACTTCCGGCAACGGGTTCAGTCGCTGCACTGATTACGGCTTCCACTAACCGCCAGCCTTATTATGTGGGCAAGCCCAACCCAGTGATGATGCGTTCGGCCTTGAACAATATTGGCGTGCACTCAGAAGACACGGTCATGATTGGTGACCGCATGGACACAGACGTCAAGGCCGGCTTGGAGGCTGGCATGCGCACCATTTTGGTCCGCACCGGCATCATGACGGATGCCGCGATTGCGCGCTATCCATTCCGCCCTACCCGCGTGCTTGACTCGGTGGCAGATATCCCCGAGCGCATCCTCGATCCTTTCGCTTAAAGCTATGCGCTTCTGTGCGTGAATGCGGCAGCTTCAAGCACGCTGAACGGAGGCGTCGAAGCCGAACTCTTCAGCCAGGGTGGTCAAGACGCTATTGAGGGCACGGAACTCGCTTGCGGTGCCGGTGATGACTTGGCGGCAGCCGACGCACTTTTCTGCGCGTGGTTCGGGAAGCTCCACGCCGGGGAATGCGGCGAGGGATGCAAGGTCATCGCGCATGCCATTATCCCGGTACCAGCGGGTGCACCACTGCGCAGTGAGTGGATCATCACCGGGGACCACGTATTCCGAGGTAGTGTGAATGCACTGCACCATCGCACGTTCTACTGCGGGGCGCAGGCGGGCAGGCATACCAGATACACGCAGCACCGCAGTGCCCACGGCAGGTTCAGCCGCATAGCTTGCCGATGCCTGGCTGTACGCAAACGCAGCATTAATTGCCGCATCTGCAGGTCCGAAAAATTCTGCAGGTTCTGCATAGTTATTCTCAGCATGGTGAACATGCTGTGCTAATTGTGTTGCTGTTGACACGTGCCGAATCTCCTCACGGCAATAAACGTCACCGCCCCATGGCTAAATCCGTATTCAAGCTACCTGTGGGATCGATTAACACAGGTACCTTGAAAGCCAAGTGCGTTTGATGTGACGCAAGACGAGCTTCGTCTTCCCCAACGAGCTCATTATTCGTACACAACAGCGAGTAACTCCGAGCGGGCGACACTTTCTCATTTCTGTCCGGAAACTCCGGACTCATGAGCTACTATCAACCACTAGCAATTACTTTGTGCTCATCCGCATTGTCACCCCACTTCCGCCCCAGGGGCAACCCTCAATAACCGGTTTAACCCCCGATTATTAAAGCTCAAGTAAAACTTGAACATCACTGTTTAACTCGCCAAATCATGGCAGCTCGAGCGGTCTAAACTGCTCTCACGTGACTTCACTTACTTTCGCCAGCTTTGCATTTGCCGGGCATGAAATTGCCGCTAAAGTATCTGTTCATGCGTTTGAATAAACTTGCTGCAGCGCTTGCTGCCCTGTCTGCTGCAGTGACTTTATCTGTGGCCCCAGCAATGGCCCAGTCCTCTTCCTCTTCTGGCCTTGGTCAGCAGCTGTCATCTAATCCGGAGATGGCTCAGCAGCTGTCTTCGGCGATCACTCAAGCCGTCCCGAATACAACTGCGGCTGCCAGCACGTCCAATCGGAAGTCCGTATCAGTCTTTGGCCAAGGCAGCCGCGAGTACATACTGCAGCTGCCTGCCGGCATCAATTCTGGCGGCACCTACCCTGTTATTTTCTCCTTTGGCGGTGCGGAGCACACCGCGCAGCGCACCAAGGATTACATGCGCTTTGATGAAGTTGCCGGAAATGATGCCATCATCGTTTATCCAGAAGGCCGCGGTGCATTCTGGGAAGGACCTACTTACGCACAGACCTCCCGCGGTGAGGACGTTGATTTTGTCCGCAGCATCCTCAATCAGCTGCGTGCCAATTACAACGTGGACAACTCCCGCGTCTATGCCGCAGGCCTATCCAATGGCGGCGGTATGGCGCTAAGCCTGGCATGCCAAGCTCCTGATGTCTTCTCCGCTGTCGCATCCGTCGCGGGCGCGTATTACACCCCCGTTACTTCTGGTTGCTCCGCGGGTAATGTCAGCACCTTGATCATGCATGGCACCAATGACAATCACATGACCTGGGCTGGTGGCATCGGCACCGGTGGACTGTACGACTCCGTCGACGCCACCTTCCGCAATGTTGGTGACCGCAATGACTGCAACCTGAACAGCACCACCACGTCCACCTCAGGCCGTTCTGAAATCAAGACTTATAAAGGCTGCGACCGCGGCGGCGACACCGTCTTGCAGAAGGTCAACGGCGGCGGCCACACCTGGTTTACTTCTGACCCGCACGCAACCCGCACCGTGTGGAACTTCCTGCGCTCTCGCTAAATCCGCGCAAGACTAACTCCATACAGAAATAGGCGCAGCCGCTTCATTCTCGAAGCCAGCTGCGCCTTATTTATTAGTTGTTGATCTCATCCCAGATTGCAGCATTCGTCTCAGCCCAGAGCGGTTTGGCCCAGTCTCCGAAGTCGCGGTCTGCGAGCGCAACCATGGCATAATCGCCGGCGACCCAGAGGTAGGTGCCGGACATGCCGAAGTGGCCGGCGGCATCGGCAGGCATATTGGCTCCCATCCAGTGCGGGTCTTTCTCGCCGTGAATTTCAAAGCCCAAGCCCCAAGGACATGGGCGGTGCATGCCATAGCCCGGAACAATGCCGCGTAGGTCAGGAAATTGGACGGTGCGCATGTCCTTCACCGTATCCGGGTGAATGATCTGCGGGTTGAGGACTTCTGCTGCAAACTTGGCTAGGTCATCAACGGTAGAAATCAGGCCGTGACCAGCACTGCCCGCTAGCCGCGAAGAGGTCATACCCAAAGGCCGAAAAAGGCCCTCATCCAGGTATTGCTCAAAAGGAATTCCGGTGGCATCGCCGACAATCTCCGCCGCCCACTCATATCCGGCCGAGGAATAAATGCGGCGGTCTTCCACCGGACGCTTGGCATCGCGGGAATCAAAATCCACGCCAGAGGCATGCGAAAGCAGATGACGCAGAGTCGATCCTTCCGGCCCCGCAGGCTGATCTAGCTCCACCGCGCCCTCTTCAACGGCGAGCATAACCCCCATGGACACCACGGGTTTGGTCACGGACTTAATATCAAATGCCCGGGAAGTCTCCCCGACTGTCTCCACGCCATCAGGGCCGATTAGTGCCCCGGCAACATTATCTACTGGCCAATCAGAAATCTTCGCTAATGCACTCATGATTTAAACCCTACCTGCATCAAATATGAACAGCGAAGAACCTTCAAGCGGTGAGATTAGGCACAGCACGTGCAGCAAGGCTGCACGCGTCAGATTCGGCGAGTATGCCCTTCTTACAGGAAAAATCAAGCTTGTTCACAGGTATCAACTGAGATGTAAATCTTATTAATCACTAGCAAATAATCGATTAAAGTGTTAAGATGCGCTAGTTCACATGCCAGCGCCTTACTCTCCTTGTCCTTCGGATGAGGAGAGTAAGGCTTTTTTGGGCGGGCGCTTTAATTGATAATCAAAAATGGAAAGGCAGTGTGTATGCATGGCTGAGTCACATGACAGCAGCACCCCTGAACACGACCGTTCCAAATCAACGGTGGATAGGGAAAAATTCGGCGGAACCCACAAAGACAATCGTCGTGATGGGCGCCGCGCGATTCAACGTAGCAATATAACCCCCGAGCGCGAAGACCAACGCGCACCCAAAACCAGTGCAGATATGCTCAAGGATGGGCCCACTATTGCGGACCGCAGTGGCCCTAAGGTCAACTGGCAGGTCTTGATTATCGCCTCAGTCATCATCTTTGCTTTCTCCCTCTGGGCTATTTTCGCCCCCAGATAATGCCGCCGGCACGATGGAGACCATCGTTGGCTGGGTCGGCACCAACCTGGGCTGGGTTTATGTTGTTACCGTTACGGTTGTCATTGGTTTTGTCATTTGGGTGGCAGCCTCCCCTGAGGGCAAGGTCCGCATGGGCCCTGACCACTCCCGCCCGCAGTATGGACTAGTTACCTGGGCTGCCATGCTCTTTGCCGCAGGTGTCGGCATTGATATGCTCTTCTACTCCGTCGGCGGACCAATCAACCACTATGTCAACCCACCTAATGCCGAACCAGGCAGCGACGCCGCCCTCCAAGACTCCGTTATTTGGACCATGTTCCACTACGGCATGGGCGGCTGGGCCATGTACTCTCTTTTGGGCATGGCGATGGGCTATTTCGCTTACCGATGGGGCATGCCCCTTTCCGTTCGCGCCGCCCTCTACCCACTTCTGGGCAAGCGCGTGCGCGGTGCCACCGGTGATGTCCTTGACATCGTCGTCCTAGTCGGCACGGTCATAGGCGTGGCAACCTCCATGGGTATTGGCGTGGTCCTGCTCAATGTGGGCTTCTCTATTCTCTTCGGCCTGCCGCAGGGCCTGGGTCTACAAGTCGCACTCGTCATTGTTGCTGTCGTCGTGACCATCGCGGCATGTACGTCCGGCATGGATAAGGGCATTCGCCTGATTTCTGAGCTCAACCTCTGGGTCGCTGGCGCGATGATGCTGTACATCCTCATCACCGGCAAGACCGCCTTCTTGCTCAATGCGCTGGTGGAAAACATCGGCCGCTTCTTCTGGACTCTTCCGGAACGCATGACTCAAACCATGGGCTATGAGCTCGACGGCGCAGAATGGATGTCCGGTAATACGCTCTTCTTCTGGGCATTCTGGCTCGCCTGGGGCCCATTCGTGGGTCTCTTCCTGGCACGTATTTCCCGTGGCCGCACGCTGCGCGAGTTCATTGTCGCAGCGATTACCATTCCAGTGCTCTGCGACTTGGTTATGGTCTCACTGTTTGGCAATTCCGCTATCTTCGAGTTCGTCTTCCAGGGCAATACCGAATTCGGTGAGCTTGCCCAAGAAAGCCCTGAGCAGGGCTGGTATGCGCTGCTCGAGATGTTCCCAGGTGCCATGTTCCTGGTTGGTCTGGCTACCTTGTCTGGCCTGCTCTTCTACTTGACCTCGGCCAACTCCGGCGCGATGGTCATGTCGAACTTCTCCTCCTCCATCCCGGATCCGGGTGAGGACGGCCCAAAGTGGCTGCGCATCTTCTGGGCAGTACTGACTGCGGTTCTGACCATCGCCATGCTCATGGCGGGCGGCGTGGTCACCATGGAATACGCAACACTGATCTTCGCGCTGCCTGTGACCATCGTGGCGTACCTCGTGATGTTCTCCTTCACCCGCGCGTTGCGTATGGAAAAGGCTGACCGCGAGGGCCACCATCGTCGTCGCCGCAGTGAGGCCTTTACCGGTGGCGCCACCCCAGATCGCACCATCCGCCAGCGTCTTGCTAGTCTGCGCTCTTACCCAGATAATGTCGCCGCAGAAAAGTTCACCACTGAAACCGTGGTCCCGGCGATCAATAAGGTCGCCAATGAATTCCGCCGCGAAGGCTACCTGGTCACCGTGGAAACCCGCGCCCAGGAAGAAACAGCGCTAACCGAGGCTTCCTTCCGCGTGGAAATCCCCGACCACCGCAGCTTCCTCTATGAAGTCGCACCAGTGGAAACCCCAGTACCAATCTTCGGTGCCCGCCCGGCACCACAGATGAAGAAGTACCACCGCATGGAAGTCTTTACCCACACCGGCTCTGAAGGCTATGACCTCTATGGCGTCAACCAGCAGCAGGTCATCGATGACGTGCTTGACCGCTTCGAGGCGCACTTGGGCTTCTTGAGCTACTCTGCCGAGGCCCTCAGCAACACGGTCATCACCCCACCTGTCGCCGGTACTGCACCCGTGGATGCCCCAGTTGAAGAAGTCAGCGGCAATGAGCCAGAGGCTCCCAAAGAACTCTAAACTCGGGAACTCTCGAGCTTAGGTAAGTTCCCTCCAAGGCCATTAACCCCGCCGGGCAAGCTGACCAGCTTCACCCCGGCGCGCTGGGCCACATCGAAGTAGCGCTCAACAAGCGCGCTGCTTCTCACCCCGGATGCGCAGTAGACCACGACGTCCAGCTTAATATCCGCCAGTAGCTTGGCTATATCATCTTCGCTGTCGATGCCGCTCAATGGCAGCTTCTTCGTCGCAATTCCGTCCGGTACATCCGAAATCAGGACCTCGTGCGGTTCACGGATATCTAGTGCAAGCATCTCCCCTCGCCGCACAGCATCCAATAGTTCTTGAGCTTGAGAGCTCGCTACGCACGTTGCCCCAATTGGGGCAACGTTATAGTTCTCTTGTAATTCGGTGACCAGGGCACGCTCTGGGTCTGCTGCTACGCGGAAGCTGCGCGTTTGAGGTGGGAAGGCATCATAGCTCAGCATCTCCCCCGGCGTGATGTCGCCAATGCCGGTGAGATAGCCAATGGCGTAGGTGGCCATCAAGGCGCCCATCGTCGCAGTGGTTGCACCAAGCACACCAGCGGTGGCGCAGTCGGGTACCGAATCCGCATCGGGTTGTTGCGGGAAGAGATCACGCAAGCCCACGCCGCGATAATCCGGCCCGGAATGAAAGAGCGCCAAGTCCCCGTGAAATCGCAAAACCGTGGCCCATACCAGGGGTGTTCCGGTAATTTCGGCGGCATCTGCCACCAGGTACTTGGTGGAAAAAGAATCTGAGCCGTCCAGTACCAGGTCCACCGACCCGATGAGCTCCACCGCATTGGTGGTGTTCAAACGCTTCGCCAGCGCATTGACATTAATGCCCGGTTGGAGCTGACTTAGGCGCTCAGCGGCTACCTCTACCTTGAGCTGGCCCACGTCATCAGCACCAAAAAGGATCTGGCGGTGAATATTGGTGATATCAACCGTGTCATCATCAATCACGGTAATCGTGCCCACGCCGGCCGATGCCAAAGATTGCATGAGCGGGCATCCCAAACCACCGGCGCCGATGACCAGCACGTGGGCATCATAAAGGCGCTGCTGTTGTTCAATCCCGAATCCAGGCAGCGCCAAGTGCCGGGCTGTCCTGCGGAGTTCTGATTCTGGCAGGGTCATCTATAACACCTGCTCTGACCAGGTTGCTAGGCCTTCAAAACTTGAAGAGGCAACCGCATGCTCACGTTTGGGAATTCGCCCGGACCCAGCGGCCAAGCGGCCAGCTTCCACCGCGTGGTACATCGCAGTAGCCATAGCGACCGGGTCTTGGGAACGATTAATCGCGGATGCCAGAAGCACACCATCACAGCCCAGCTCCATCGCGAGTGCGGCATCGGAGGCGGTGCCCACGCCGGCATCAAGCAAGATAGGCACCTCGGCGTGCGAGCAAATCAGCTCAATATTGTGTGGGTTCAAAATGCCCAGCCCGGTTCCAATGGGTGAGCCCAAAGGCATCACCGCTGAGACCCCGATATCTTCTAGCCGTGACGCGATCACCGGATCATCGGAGGTATATGCCAGCACCGTGAAACCATCCATGACCAGCTGCTCGCAGGCATCAAGTAACTCAGTGGTATCCGGTAGCAGCGTGTGCTCATCAGCGATGACTTCTACTTTCACCCAATTGGTGCCCAGGGCCTCGCGCGCAAGCTGTGCTGTAAGGACCGCGTCACGCGCGGTGCGGCAGCCAGCAGTATTGGGCAGAAGGTCAATGCCAAGCCGGCGCAGCATCGCAAAAACTGACTCACCGGCTCCGGTGTTGGCGCTATGTCGGCGCATGGCCACCGTGGTCAGCTCGGTTTTACTAGCCAGCAAGGACTCTTCCAGAAGCTCCTGCGAGGTTGCCCCGCCGGTTCCCATAACCAGATGGGAGTTGAACGTCTTATCCGCGATAGTCAGCATGTTTACCCGCCTTGGACTGCAGTGAGAATATCGATAGCAGCGCCATCGGTGATGTCCCGATTCCACTGTGAACGCGGCACCACCGCGCCATCAATAGCCACGGCTACGCCTTCTGGACTGCCAATGCGCTCTGCCACCAAATCTGCAATGCTCAGTGGCTGGGCTTCAACGACCTCGCCGTTGACGTGAAAAGTAATCATGGGTCTCTCCCCTAAGTAAATGACATGTGGGTGTGGGTTAGGCATGCACGTGGCTAGTGGCATGCCGGAAGGGATCGCAGGCCGCAACTGCGGGCGATACCTCGTGGCCGGTGGCGAGTTCTACGGCTGTGCGCGCGCCCAAGGCTGCAAGCAAGATTCCATGGCGGAAGTAGCCAGTGGAGATAATCAGGTTCTCCCCGACTTTGCCGAGGTATGGCACGTCATCGGGTGTTCCGGGACGCGCACCGCAGGTGGCTTCAATGAACTCCGTTTCTTCCAACCCCGGAACTACACGGATGGCATCACGCAGCAAAGCATGGACCGCCGACGTACTGGGATGTGGTTGGTCCTCACGGCTGGTGGCACCGATGGTGACCGTGCCGTCTTCGCGCGGGATGACATAGATGGGTCTATCTTCCACAAATCCGCGAATCACGCGCGTGGTCAACGGCTGTAAAGATTCCGGTACGCGCACGCGCAGCACATCGCCATAAACCGGGCGCAGTTGTAAAGGATGCTCTCCCTCAAACCACCCGGTGATGTGTGCAGCGCCCAAGCCGGCGGCCAGAACCACCTTGTCATCAGGGCCCACTTCAATGACCTCGCCTGATTCCAACCTCACCGCAGCGCTGACACTGCCACCGGCACCGACAGGTTCTTGAGCAATAGCTACCACTTTCTTACGGATATGCTCGGCACCGCGGTTTAAGACGGCATCAAAAAGAGCGCGGGCGAAAAGCCGCGGGTCTAGCTGGTGGTCACCATCAATGAGTGCGGTGCGCGCAATCCGTGGGGACAGCGCTGGTTCTAGCTGCCGCGCTGCACGCGTGGTCAAAGCATCAATCTCTAAGCCTTCAGCCTGGATGTAGGAAATCAGGTCATTTAAGTGCTGCGCATCTGCTCTATCGGCACCAATGAGTAATGTGCCCTCGGTGCGATAGCCCGTGGGTAAGTCTGTATGTGCTGCAACGCGATGAATCAAGTCCGGATAAAGCTGCGCGGACTCCTTCATCAAAGGCACCAGGGATTGCTGCTGGTATTGCACCTCAGCTGTGGGCGCCAGCATTCCACCGGCATGATGGGTCGCACCAGAAATCGAGTCCGGATCGATGAGCGTGACCTCAAATCCGGCGTCCTGGAATTCAAAGCAGGTGGCAAGGCCAATAATGCCGCCACCAATGACTATCGCGCGGCTCATGCACAAACACCTGCCCGGCCAGCATCAAAGTCAGCAATAATCTGCCCAGCAAGGCTCTTGACCTGCTCAGAGCCTTGGTTATGAGCTTCGCTGAATGCACGTACCATCGCTACGCCATCAATCCCGGTTCCGGCAAGCGCCTTCACGTCGGAGGGTTGAACGTCGCCGATGGCGACCATCGGCAAGCGTGAAAGCTTAACCAGCTGCGGGTAGCCCTCAAGCCCGATGGGCGGGCGCCCGGAATCTTTGGTTGGGGTGGGACGAAATGGGCCTGCGCCGATATAATCAATGATGTCTGCGTGCTCATTGGCTTGGGTGACAAGCTCCGCGGTGCCGGTGGTCAGCCCGATGATTACCTCAGGTCCCAGCAGCTCACGCACCGCGGTGACCGGAATATCACTTTGCCCCACGTGCACACCGTGGACGGGAATCCCGCGGCGCATCAATATGGCGACGATATCCACGCGGTCATCAATAAGCACCCTGGTCTGCGGGTTGATATCCGCCACCGCCACAGCAATCTTTTCTGAAAGTTCCAGCAGGTGGCCTGCATCAATGGGCTTGGAACGAACTTGAATCACGCCCGCACCACCATGGGCGGCACTGCGGGCGGTGGCGATGATATCGGCATCACTGCCGTATCCGGTGATCATGTAGCAGCGCAGATCTAACGCAGGCACTAACATGCCCCTCTCTTCCTTCGACGGTATTAACCAACAGGTTCAAACGGTCCCGCGCTGCTTTAGCGCCATCTCAGCCCAATGCATTGGGCACCCGTTGAGGTACGTGGCAACCAGTCAAGCGCGCCTGGGTAGTTTTGTCAACAACATCACATCCACCGCGCCTGTAAGCTGGTCTTTCACTCTGATTAGAAGTGCGGCGATGAGCACAATTAACGTTTAGGTAAACCGCGAACTAACCAGACAAGAATTTTCTTTTCCCAAGTTGCCGGACCTTCGCGCAAGCCCCACGATGAATAACGTGAAGAAGTTTTCGCGCCGAACTATGCTCTATGCCGCTGGCACCACCACCGCAGCGGCAACCTTGACCGCTAGCAATTTCCCTGTTGCAACAGCGAACCGGCCCGAACCACAGCTTGCCCCGCCGCCCTTTGCCCACGGCGTGGCTTCCGGCGACCCAATATCCAATTCCATTGTCCTCTGGACGCGCATCACCGCGAATGAACCGCAGGTCAGCGTCGAATGGCAAGTTGCTGCCGATAGGGAGTTTGCCGCCATCGTGGCATCGGGAGCAGTGCTTACCGATGCCTCCTCCAATTACACCATCCACATCGACCCCTTGAATCTACAACCAGCGACGGTGTATTTCTATCGCTTCTTCGTGCGCTCAGGTGAATACGCCGGCACGGTCTCCCCGACTGGCCGTACCAAAACAGCACCGGCGCCCGGCACTCCTCTGGATGAATTGACCTTGGCTGTGGCCTCGTGTGCCAATTGGGAGTCTGGCTATTTCAGCGCCTACCGGGATATGGCCGAGCGCGCTGATGCTTTTGATGCCACGGTATTTCTCGGTGACTATATCTATGAATATGGCACCGGCGAATACGCCGGCAATGGCCCGGTACGCATTCATGATCCTCAGCATGAGATTGTCACCCTGGAGGATTATCGTCGCCGCTATGCGCAATATCGCACCGATACGAACCTGCAGGCAGCTCACGCGGCACTGCCGTGGATTGTAGTGTGGGATGACCATGAAACCGCTAATAATTCTTGGCGTGATGGTGCTGAAAACCATGACCCGGCAACGCATGGTTCCTGGCAATCTCGGCGCGATGCCGCGATGCAGGCCTATTTTGAGTGGATGCCCGTGCGCGCCACCAGTCCATCTGATAATGGCCATATCTACCGCTCTTTTACCTTCGGCAACTTGGCGGAGCTAACCATCATGGACCTGCGTACCTACCGCGATAAAGACACCACCGCATCCGTATCCACCGCGACTGATCCCAGCCGCACCATGTTGGGTGGCGAGCAATATCAGTGGCTGACCCGCAAGATTGAATCTTCGGATGTGGCCTGGAATGTGCTGGGCAATTCGGTGATGTTTTCCCCGCTCAACCTCATGACGCTGGAAGCCGATGCCCAGACATCCTCCGTGGCAGCAGTCTTAAGTGAAAATATCACCAACATGCCGCTCAATGGCGATCAGTGGGATGGCTACACCAATGAGCGCTCCCGCTTGTTGGATACCTTGGCCAGGCATAATCAGAACACCGGCGCGAATCCGCTTTTCCTCACCGGCGATATCCACACCGAGTGGGCGCATTCCATCGACCGCGGTGACCAGCCTTTTGGTGCGGAGCTCGTCTGCGCATCCATTTCTGCCCCGAATGTGGATGAAGAACTCGGACTACAGCCTTCCAATCCGCTGACCCCCATGGCGCACCGGATCATTCAGGCGGCAAACCCCCATTGCCGCCACGTGGACCTGGTGCACCACGGCTATGCCTATGTCACCATCCGCCCACAGGAGGTGGACATGCACTGGCTGCGCGTGTCCGCTATCGGTGACCCGAATGCCACAGTCACCGATACTATCGCGCTGACCTGGCAGAAGGGCACTGGGTTTACGTCTTAGCTCAATGCTTCTTGTGCCAGTGGCACGACCTTGTCGATGGCATAAGGAATAGACAGCACTGAGTTCAGTGAGAAGGCATTGGAGATATCCTCCTGCACATCGGTGAACACGATGGCCCGACCATCTTCAACAGCCGGTATCTGCTTAAAGAGCTCATTATCAGTCACATCGGTGGCTGGGATATAAATCGGGAACATCACCAGCAGGTCCGAATCCAGAACGTTCAAGTTCTCTTCAGCGATATCCACGCTGAACCCGTCTGGTTCCATCGCCTCAATCTCAGGGTTTGGTGTAAACCCGAGCTTCTCCACGAATTTCACGCGATCCGACTTGCTGATATATGCACCCCAGCCTTCAGAGGTATGCGCACCAACCGTGATGGTCTTGCCTTCAAACTCTGGATTCGCCTCGGCTGCTTCCGCGAATTTCGCTTCCACATCATCTAGTAGCTGCTGGCCTTCTTCTTCCTTACCCAAGGCGGCCGCAATCATCTCCACCTGGGTATCAACGGACGTCAGGTACGCATCCCCGCCTTCGGGCACACCCACAGTCGGCGCAATCTGGGATAAACGGTCATAGCGCTCCTGCTCACCGGAACTTTTCACATCCAGAATCAAATCCGGCTCAAGAGCAGCAATCTTTTCATACTCTGGCTCCATGGTGCCGATGATCTCCGGCGCCTGGTCATAGAGCCCCTCCGCCCATGGACCAACGCCTTCACCACCAAAGGCAATCCAATCCGATGCACCCACCGGCTGCACGCCGAGCGCCAGCGCGGTCTCGGCATCGCCCCAGCCCAACGCCACAATCCTCTCCGCGTCTTCTGGCACTTCTACCTCGCCGAATTTGGTGTCCACCACGCGTGCGTCGCCTTCGGCTCCAACACTTGCAGTTTCAGTTGAGGAATCAGACGCACAACCCACCGCCAACGCAGCCGTTGCCACCAATGCCGCCGCAGCAGCAGATACCCGTGAAAATCTCTTCATTTATTTAGCTCTCTTTATGCATTTTCCGCTTGCAGCCAACCCTAAAGCCTATTAGGCTAGCCTACCCTTATACCTCGCCGACCCAAAAGCCTGACCCCGACAAAGGCGCCCACCACCCCGCAGATAGTTACCCCCGAAATGCCCGTGTTTATTCACCCGGCCAGTTAATTAATCGGTTTGATAAATGTCACTTTCAGCACCCAGAGAATCTAACCAACCCTGCCCACCCCAAAGGTCAGCGCCACTCACCGACAAGCCACCGACCACTTGAGTCAATAACTTTAGAAACCGCTACCCACCTGCACAATTCTCCACCGCCCAAGCATCTCCCTGTCGCCCATTTCTGACCACTACCAAATTAGAATCCGCATACCCCCAAATGGACACCCAACCCCGCCCGAGCCCGAACCCTGATATCCAACCTTCGTTGAAAATTGAATAAGACCGAATAAAGTCGTGTTTATTCCATTGGTTTAGATTCAAGGAGATTCATGTTCGTCACATCGATGCCCGACACCAAGGCCCAACGCCTATCCCCTGCCCATGAGGAGATAGTCAAAGCAACGCTTCCAGCGGTCGGCGAAAAGATTGAGACCATCGCGCATACTTTCTACGGCAAGATGTTCACCGCTCATCCGGAGTTGCTGCGCGATACCTTCAACCGTGGCAATCAGAAATCCGGCGAACAACAAAAGGCACTCGCGGCATCGGTGGCAACCTTTGCGACCATGCTGGTGGACCCCAATGCGCCGGATCCGGTGAATCTGCTCAACCGCATCGCGCACAAGCATGTTTCTCTTGGCATCACACCTGAGCAATACCAGGTTGTGCATGACAATCTGCTCGCTGCAGTGGCTGAGGTGCTAGGCGATGCCGTCACCGCCGAGGTTGCCGAAGCCTGGTCCGCGGTCTACTGGATCATGGCCGATGTCCTAATCAAGCACGAAAAGGATCTGTACGCCTCCGATGGTGTTGAACCTGGCGATGTCTTCCGCGCCGCCAAGGTCCTGGAGAAGAATCCCCTCACCGACCTTGTCACTGAATATGTTCTGGAGGGCGATTTCACTGAACCACAGCCGGGCCAGTACACCTCTATCGGCGTGAAGCTGCCTGATGGCGCGCGCCAGCTGCGTCAGTACTCCATCATCGGTGGCGATGCGAAGCAATACCGCATCGCGGTGGAGACCGAAGGTGAAGTATCCGCTCACCTGCGCAATCACGTGGAAGTCGGCGATACCATTGAAGCCACACTCGCCGCGGGTGAGCTGGTGCTGCAGGATTCCAACCGTCCCGCTGTCCTGATTTCATCCGGGATTGGTTCCACCCCGATGGTCGGCATGCTGTCCTATCTTGCCCAGCAGCAGTCGGACCGTTCGGTGCTCTATTTGCATGCCGATGATTCCGCCGAGTCCTGGGCCCAAGAAGGCCACGTCCGCGCACTCGCTGAGCAACTCGGCCACTGCGAATTGGTCTCAGCGGTCCGCAACAATGGTGAGAAGCTCGATGTCACCGCGCATAACCTCGGCGGCGCCGACGTGTATATCTGTGGCGGCACCAGCTTCCTGCAGGCCATCCGCAGCAACATCGACACCCTTGATGATGAAGCAAAGCCTGCCTCCATCAACTTTGAGCTGTTTAGCCCCAATGATTGGCTGATCAACTAAGAACTTGTCACGGCGCACCATGACTCCTCCCGCTTCCGTGCGCCGAGGCATCACAGCAATAGCCGTTGACCTTTAATGTCCGGGTCAACGGCTTTTCATATCCCGCTCGCAAACACTTAGTGGCTTGCGAGCGCTGCTTTGAGCTCAGTTCCAATGAGCCTGCGCGCCACATTCGCATCCTCAATTATTGCGCCCATGTGCACGAACCCATGTACCTGTCCCTTGAACTCAAGAACGCTCACCTGATTGCCGGCTTCAATCATGCACCGAGCATAAACAGTTGCCTCATCCAGCAGACCATCGCATTCCGCGGTGATTACTGCTGCCGGCGGCAATCCCTTCAAGTCAGTATTAAGCCCTGGCGATAATCGCACATCGCGCCTATCAGCATCCGCTGCATAGGCATCATAGAAATACGACAACTCCCCACGCGTATTTCCAAAGCCGGCAGCGAATGTCTCATGCGATGCCGTATCAAAACTGGAGACATCCATCACCGGATATATGAGCACCTGGTGAGCAACCTGTTCGCGCCGCTGCTGCGCAATAACTGCCGCGATGTTTCCACCAGCACTATCACCACCGATAGCCACCTTGCCCGAATCAACGCTTAATCCGGATTCTCTTGCCAGCAACGCATCCACCACAGCCATGCAATCGTCCAATGCCGCCGGGAAAGGATTCTCAGGCGCGCGTCGATAATCCACGCTCACGCACATGATTCCCGATACCTCTGCAATTGCTCGGACCGTGGAGTCCACCGAATCCAAGTCACCGATCACCCAGCCTCCACCGTGGAAGTAAACAAAGGCCGGATGCACGGTAGCGCTCTCAGCTTGGGAAGCTGATGTTTCCTCATTAAAGGGCTCATAGACGCGCACCGGCACTCCAGCGATCTCAATATCTTGCACCGATGCCATCTCAGCCGGCACACCACGCTTGCTCAGCCCGGCGTGCTGCGCTTTCCTCACCAACTCCGGCGCAAGTGTCTCAATCGGTGGTCCCGATTCTTGGGAATCGACAAAGTCTTGGGCGTCGGGGTGAACACAAACTGTGGATTTCCTATTCATGCCTTCTAGTTTGTCACTCATAGTTCAGCTAGTACCTAGTACCGTTCACCAAACGCGATGCAAGAACAGGCTCTAGAGGAGAGATCACAATCTCTGCCCTAGAGCCGATTTGAATTGGATTCTGAAATTAGCCCATTGACGCACGGACGTACATGTAGATGCAGGTGATTACGAAAGTCACCAGCACCGGTGGAACGGTATATCCGACCACCGAACTGAACTTAATCTTGAAATTGGCCAGGTACGGCAGGGCGAAGAACGGAATCAGCAGGTTCGTGACGCCGTCACCCATCTGATATGCCTGCAGTACAAGTCCCATATCAGCACCGAGGTCCACCGTTGTCGGGATGATATATGGAGCTTCGATGACAAACTTGGAGCCACCTGATGGAACGGCGATGTTCAGAATTCCGGAGTAGATGAAGGCAATAACTGGCCAGGTGGTCGCCGTAGAAATCGACGTGAAGAACCCCGAAATCACAGTTCCCAACCCAGTGAGAGAGATAATTCCGAAGATGCCTGCGTAGAACGGGAACTGAAGGATGAATCCCCAGGTTCCCTGAATTCCATCGCGGATAAGTCTGCCGTAGTACTCAGGGCCATAATTGGCCGTCAATACCATGCCCAGTGTCAAGAAGAGGAAGTTGAAGCTGTCCAGGTTCAAACCAGTGACGCCGTTGCTTATCAGGTTGTAGATGCTGTACAACAAACCAATTCCGCCGACGAAATACATAATCCAACGGCTGGCGTTTGCCTTTTCAGCTGGGGTTTCACGAGGAATGGATACTTTTTGACTACCCGCCTCAATTTCAGCCAGAAACTCATCAGAAATGGTTTCAATCTTGTCTTTGTTCTTCGGGTGCATGAACAAAGCAAAGCTGATTGTAACTACGCTACAAATAACCAGAAGAAGTACGAAGTCCCAGCGTAACACCGTCTCAGTCAATCCGACTGTCTCGGGCACTCGCTCTTTATACTCATCGGGAACCATATCCCGCAGATAATTTGGAGTCGCAGAATATAGGACCGCTGCTCCCGATATTCCGGCCGAGGAGGGGAGGAACGCCATGAATAGCGCCGCAATCATCACCGGCGGATGCAAGTCGTAGCCCTTTCTCCGTGACTGGGCAAGAATTTCCTTACCCAACACGATGGCCGCCATCATTCCAAGTCCCCAGTGAAGGTATCCAAGTAATGCAGCAGAAATTGACCCGAGAAGAATTGCTTGAACGCGATTATTCGGGATACGCGCGATACGGGTTAGAACCCTCTGAGCGGGTGGTGAGGAAGCCACCGCACTACCTGTAGCGAGCAGCACTGTCATCTGCATTGTAAACGCGAGTAAGCTCCAGAAACCGTCAGCCCAAGCGCTGACAACACTCGTGGTTTCTGTATCGGAACTCCAGACCGGAGCATCGGTAGCAAAATAGGCAAAAATTCCGACCAGGACAGTCAGTGCTAGACAAATAACAAAAGACTCTGGCATCCAGCGAGTAAACCAGCTGAGATAACGGTCCAAGAATGTCTGCTTGCTGGCATCATGCTTCTGTGTTGTCGAGGGAGAGCTCATGTGAAACTCCTAAGGTTAAAAGTCACCACGGTTCACGAACCAGGTTGCTTTGAGAAAGGGAATGATATTAGTTGATAAAGCTGAAAGTTGCGCCGTACTCATCTGCTTCTGAAAGAGATACGACCTTATCCCCTACTTGGATTTGCTGGCCGTCCTGGTACCCAGCTACGCGTGCAGTCACGCGTTTAGAATCAGTGTCCACGATGGCTACACAATAGGGTGCGCCGTCGAACCCCGTTGGTGGGGTTCGAATGATGGTGTATGAAACTATCTCGCCATTCATTTCAGTTATGCTCCTTCGAAGATGTTGATGACGCAGGTTCCTGCAGTTCCGCCGAGGTTGTGGGTAATGCCTGTGTCTGCTTTCTTGATCTGACGCTCACCTGCTTCCCCGCGAATTTGGGTGATGATCTCAATCGCCTGACTGATTCCAGTTGCACCAATCGGGTGTCCCTTTGCTTTCAGCCCACCGGAGGTGTTGATTGGCATTGCACCGTCCAATGCGGTCACGCCATCCGCAACTGCATCAGCTCCTTTCCCCTTTTCGAAGAATCCCAAATCCTCCGTATTAATAATTTGGGTAATCGTGAAGCAATCATGCACTTCAGCAAGATCAATATCTTCTGGGCTCAGATTGGCCTGAGCATATGCCTGCTTGCTAGCACGCAGCGTGGAGCCAAATGACGTCATTGAGTTCTTTCCATACAACGTCAGAGCGTCTCCGCCGTGACCTGAACCAACAATCCTCACCTGACGATGCCCGTTTGGGTTTCCGATTTCCGCTGCTAGTTCTTCCGATATCAGCACGATAAATGCAGCACCATCTGTCACGAGCGAACAATCAAAAAGACCAAGAGGATCGGCAATACGGGGTGCATTAAGCACTTTTTCTACATCAATTTTCTTTTGAAGCTGCGCGTTCGGGTTGAGTAATGCGTTGTCATGCGCATTAACTGCAGCTTGCGCCATTTCTTTTTGCACGTTTCGATACTCATGGAAGTAGCGGTGCGCGATGAGCGCGAAGCTACCGGGGAAAGTCAGACCAGTATTCGCTTCAAATTCAATGTCCATCGCGGCTGTCAAAGCATGAGTAACATTTGCAGTGGACTGGTGGGTCATCTTTTCTACACCGCCAACCAACACGGCAGAATGGCGACCAGAACGGATCGCTTCAATACCTTGAAGAAGCGCAAGTCCTCCAGATGCACATGCGCCTTCAACCCTCAGTGCAGGCACATGAGAAAGCTCAAGGGCCTCCATTGCCAGCGGACCGAAATGGCCTTGACCGGATAGCTGTTGTCCATTGAAATTGCCGATATATGCTGCAGTGATCAGTTCACGGTCAACGCCTGATTCATCAATCGCCGCATTGCCTGCTTGCTTGATCATTTCGTGCAAGCTTCGGTCTGGATATTTGCCCATCGGAGTTTCGCCGATGCCAGCTACTATGACACTCATTCTATGCTCCTGAAATCGTTGAATCGATGTCTACGGTAAAGCTCGCTCCAGTCTTCTGTCGCACTTCGTCTTCAGTTACATCGGGTGCGATCTGACGCAATACGAGTTTGTGGTCCACAATGTCGAATACTGCTAAGTCAGTAATAATTCGGTCGACTACACCCGCGCCCGTTAACGGAAGTGAACACTCCTGAACGATTTTCGGATCGCCATGTTTAGATGTGTGATCAGTCAGAATGACAACGCGCCGAGCACCCGCAACAAGATCCATTGCGCCACCCATGCCTTTAACGAGCTTTCCTGGAATCGTCCAATTCGCTAAGTCCCCGGTAGCTGAGACTTCCATGGCTCCTAGGAAGGACGCTTTCATCTTGCCTGCACGAATCATGGCGAAAGATGTTGCCGAATCGAAGACAACTGCACCCTGGCGTAAGGTAATGGTCTGCTTACCAGCGTTGATCAAGTCTGGGTCTTCTTCTAGTGGATAGGGATAAGGCCCCATCCCGAGGATGCCGTTCTCGCTTTGGATATTGACATCCACGCCTTCAGGAAGGTTGCTCGCAATGAGCGTTGGGATTCCGATGCCCAGGTTGATGTAGTCACCATCTTTTAGCTCCGCGGCGGCAATTGCAGCCATTTCATCTCTAGTCCAACTCATTGTTACGCCTCCTGTATTTCGTGTGCTGGAACGGGGTATGGCCGGTTGACTACTTTCTCAATTTCGGAAGGGACCACAGATTGAGTGATGTAATGAACGAATACACCTGGTGTGTGGAAATCATCTGGCCCCAATTCACCCCGCGGCAGAATTGATTCCGCTTCGACAAAAGTCGTCTTCCCGTTTTGTGCAACCAATGGATTGAAATTACGTGCCGCGAGACGGAAACGTAGATTTCCCTCGACATCTGACTTGTGGGCTTTCACAAGCGCTACGTCTGATTCAATCGCGGTTTCAAGCACATAAGTCTTGCCATTAATCTCACGAGTCGGCTTGCCTTCAGCAAGCTCAGTGCCAACTGCGGTTTGTGTGTAGAAACCACCAATGCCGGACCCTCCTGAGCGAATTCGCTCAGCCAGAGTTCCTTGTGGAACAAACTCAACTTCAATTTTCCCAGAAAGATACTGCTCCATGAAGAGCTTGTTCTCTCCGATATAGCTCGCAAGTACCTTTGAGACTTGACCATTCTCCAAGAGTCTTCCGAGCCCAACACCATCGATACCCATATTATTGGACACAATGGTCAGGTCCTTGACGCCAGAGTCTCTAACCATTTCGATCAGTGTGCTGGGGGTACCTGCAACACCGAAACCTCCGACGGCAATGGTCATTCCATCGAAGAGCTTCTCTCTCAAGAGTTCTTCAAAGTTATCCGTAACCTTGCGCAATTTACGCACCTTCCAGTAAATCAATTTCTTACTGTGCTTTAGGTTACGTTTTCACAAGAAGGTAATCTAGGATAATTCCTACAATTTAATCTGTTGAATTTTTGTAGTTTTCTACAAGGGCTTCGGAATCTCGAGCACCCACGCCAAGCCAATAAGATCGTCGATATTGTCAGGATCAAACCCTGTTAACTCGCTAAATCTATTCAACCGATATCGAACTGAGTTCTGATGCACGTGCATTACTTCTGCGGTGCGAGACACCACTCGGCCATTGAGCATCCAAGCGCGAATTGTATCAATGAGTTCTTCCGAGAACTCACTCTTAGACTCAATCGGTTCTAAAAATCTCTGCCGGAAGAGTGCATCTACAAACTCATCCTGAGTTGCGACAAGACGCCAATTCAGCTCAGTAATCCCCTGCAGACCAGTTCTCCCCAGCCTCAATGCCAATCTAGCCGATTGAGTAGCAATCAGGTTTGAAATGGGACTTTCAACGATTGATAAAAACGGCCCAATTCCAATAACTGTCTCTCCCTGTGGTTGCGGCTTGACCGCCACCAATCCCACACAGCGTTGTTGGTCTTCAATGACCACGATCGCTTTCGCGCCCGGTTTACTGCCGGTCTTCTCCAAATTCGCCCTAACGGTTTCGGGATTCAGGCCATCCGGGACAATCGCTCGCATCGCTGCGTAATGCTCACTTGAGTTGATTGACAGTATTTTCTTCTCTTCGATATTTAGGGACTTTCCAGAGAGCAATGTCCTTAACGCCGCTGCTCGCCGGGATGCATCAGCCACTGCTGACTGGATTTGAAGATTGTTAAAAGTGCTGACAGAGCGGATGGTGAACGCATCGCTCACTCCCGACAGGACCGTAGATCCCCTAATCAAGTCTTCCTTTTCTAGACGCTTTAGGGCCAAGTCAATGAAGAGCTCGTGGATCTTTGAGAAGGACATTCGAAATGCCAGAATCACTTGGTCAACAGCGACACCACTATGGAACCGCTCTGTCGTCGTGATCGCCGCCCCATCAACATCTTCGGGTGTAGGAACTTTGTCAGCTTTAAGGAATTCGACTGCCATCTTGAGATTGCGACTAATGGACGCCTGCAGTGCTTCATCGGTGACGTCAACGTAGGAATCAAGTTGATCCAGAATTTCTGCAACGGTTTCTGCTTGGAGTCGCGGAAGCGCCGATTCAAGCTCTCCGATAATCGCTTCGAGCTCGCGCCCTTTCACTTCTTTTCCTTCAATGCGTGGCGTAGCTCTGCGCTTATCATTCTTCGCGCCACTTGCGCATCCGATATCGCTCCACCCATTTGCAGAAACGGATGTACTTGTCCTTTGAACTCGATTGCGCTGACCGTGTTTCCGGCCTTCAGCATGCGTTCTGCGTAATCACTCACTTCGCTCACCAGTGGGTCACATTCCGCGGTAATGATTGTTGCGGGCGGGAGACCCGTAAGCTGATCATTCAATCCGGGCGACATCCTCACATTGCTTCTATCGTGCCCGCCCGCGTAAGAATCATAGAAATATGTCAGCCGACGCCTGGTCAGAAAATATCCATCGGCAAATTCATCGTGCGATGCGGTATCAAAAGTCGACAAATTCAGGACCGGATAAATGAGTACCTGATGCACAATCTGTTCACGTCGCTCTTGCGCAATCTCCGCTGCAATATTTCCGCCGGCACTGTCGCCACCAATCGCGACCAAGTTCGGGTCTATCTGCAGGCCAGATTCTCCCGCTAACACTTCGTCGACTACCGCTAGGCAATCCTCGAGTGGCGCGGGGAACGGATTCTCCGGCGCACGACGGTAATGAACACTGATACAAATCATCCCCGTACCATCTGCAATATCACGCACAGTTGAATCATTCGTATCTAAGTCACCCAGCACCCAACCACCGCCATGGAAGTATATAAACGCTGGACCAGCTGTAGATCCAGGTTCTAACTCCACATCAATTGGAACATAAACGCGCACTTCAACACCGGCAATTGTAGTATCAGGAACCGAAGCCAACTTAATCTTAGCGCCCCAATCTGCGCTTCCCTTCAATTGATTTGCCCAGTTCTCATCAGGACTCAATAGATCAAGAGGTACCGCTTGGCTAGTTGCATCTAAAAACGCCTGTGCTTCTGGGTGAACATATCTCATTGTGGCAATTCCTCACGTCGATATTTCCATTAATACCTTTAGTCTGCCAGCATCGTTCGACTTTTCTAGGGGAATTACAAAGTTTGAATGCGCTACCATCAAAATTTCGGTGTTGGTAGCGCATTACGGTATTGAGCCGTTAAATATATTCAATGGAAATGGGCCTTATTGGGTGAAAGACCTAGGGCTCTCCACTCGCACCGAACCCTTTTCTTCGTGTGGCAATTACCTCTTGATGCTCAGCCAGCAAATGTTGATTTCTCCAAAAATCGAAGGGTAACTGACTCCAAACGGGTTCACCACAAGACTTTGACGAAGACTCCGCCAGTTTTGCAAAGTTCCGTGAGCTAGTCTTCGTCTTCTTCGAGCACTGGCTTCTTTTCAGCGGTATTGAATGCGATGAAGCCGAAGAGGCTGGCGGTAATCGCTAGGGCGATTGAAGGCTGCGCGAATGTGTTGTAGGCGCCGCTGACTATGTCACCGCTTTGGATAATCAGCCCCAGGGCTTGCCCGAAGACAATAATGAAGCCCAAGATGAGAAAGAGGATCATTGCCAGAGCAAAGAGTACTGTGCTTGCGCGGTTAATTGACTGTTTCATGATTAGCCTCCAGTCGGTACGGGAATAATACCCAGGGCGATGAGAACACCAAGGATGAAGAATGGAACAACGTAGTAAACCACCAGTGGGATGAACGTCTTTTCCGGTTTGGCGCCGGTAATACCACAAGCAACGAAGATGGAGCCCGAAGCCGGAGGTGATGCACCTTCAGTAGATGCGAAGACCAGGATGGCGATGAGCGCGAGGATTGGTTCGACACCTGCGCCGACCATGGCAAACAATGACACCTGACCAACAGCACTCAGCGTTGCAGATGAGGACAGTGGACCGGCAACGGCAACAACCAGCAGGCCAACAAGGGTAACCAGCAGCCACTGCGGAAGGTTGAGGCTTTCCAGCACCATGTTAACGTCACGGTCCAGACCGAGCTGCGCGAGAATCTCACTGGCCAAAATGGCGAAGAATAAGATTGAGCCGATGGTGTAGAAATGCGAGATGCCGCCTTCCATGAACTTCCACCAGGCCTTAGGTGACTTAGGTAGATTCTTCCAAGCCACTATTGCGCTGATGAAGATGATGAGGACCGGAATCCACATAATCAGGGAGATATCCCCCATCGCTTCCCCGACTGGAGAGTTTTCAAGAGCATTAGCCAGTGGACCGACGGTCAAGAAGATAGGGATTACCGCACCGAAGAAGATGAGCGTCGATGGCCAGCCCTGCTTCATTGTTGTCTTCAACGGAACGTGTTCCGCCCCAGTTTCTGCTTTGATACCGTCACGGTAGACAAACCACATGGTGAGGAAGATTCGGTAGACCACCTGGTAGGTACCAGCAACCAGCAGTGCGAGGTAAACCTGGCTGGTCGTCACCATCGTGCCGGCGAAGCCAATCATGATGACCATCGAAGCACTTGGTGGAAGAGCCGCACCTAGACCAGCGTTGCCGGCGATGACGGTTGCAGCACGGTGCTTGGTCCAACCCGTTCGCACCATCCACGGTCCCGTAATCGAACCACTGGCTGCTGCGTTACCAGTATTGGAACCGCCGGCCAAAGCGCCCATGGCGCCCGAAGCAACGGTATCTACCAGGGCTGGCCCACCAGGAAGTCGCCCTAGAGCGGAACTCAAGATTGCGATGAGTTTGTCCATCACGCCGGTTTGCTGCACAAAGTAGGTCATAAAGACGAAAGCTGTGGCGGCGAAGAGGACTTCATTTTCGATGGCATTCGAAACACCCGAAGCTACGTACTCGGGCGCCTGTGCACCGGCGAAGAGGAGAGTGGACAAGAAGCCGATGAGCATCGCTTCTGCCATGTTGCGTTTGAACACCACATTCCACACAACGATGACAGCAATGAATACGACCAGTGCGATCAATGCAATAGGCATGTCTTCTTCCTCCTTTCTTTAATTTTTAGGTGACTTGTTGGGCTTTAAGTTCGGCTGCTTCTTGTTGAATCTTTTCTCGTCGTTGCGCTTCATCAGCCACAACAGCCTGGCCTGCGGCCAGCACTTGTTCCGCACTTTCAGCTGGAACAACAACCACGCCATCGACATCGGCCACGATGTAATCGCGGTGGCGGCAAACAACTCCGCCGATTGCGATATCGACGCCGAGCCTGCCCGGACCGGTCTTGTAAGGACCTGCCGGCGATACCGCACGTGCCCAGACTGGGAATCCCAGTTTCTGCAGCTCATCAACATCACGCACTGCGCCATCAATAATCATTCCAATGATGCCTGCGTTTTGTGCTCGTTGTGCGATTAATTCGCCCATCAATGCACGTTCGGTGAAGCCACTGCCGGAAATCACGAGGATGTCGCCGGGCGTCACTTCTTTCAATGCGCGGTGTAGCGCCTGGTTATCGCCTTCGCGGGTATGAATGGTGAAGGCTTTTCCTGCCAATGGCGCCGAAGGCCACATTGGTTTGATGGCATTATCCACCAGTCCGAGGCGGTCGCCGCCGTCACCAATCGCTGCGGTCGGTATCTTCGCCAGCTCAGCTGACAGGTCTTTCTGCCCCTCGCGCGCCCAGTGCAAATGCAGGTCCAAAGCACCACGGGTCACAGGCCAGTTCAGTGCTGCACCAGCATGTTCTTGCAGCTGCGCCAGGCTATCCTTAAGCTCAAAGGAGCGGCGGGTGGCATGTTGCTTGGTGCCATCGTAAAGCCTGTCGAGCGCCGCTTCACCATCCACGATGGCGTCAGCAATCTGCTTGCGCATCCATTCAACTTCGCCGGTCTCTTCGCCAGCGCGCATGGACTCGGTAATCAGCGCGCCCAGGCCCTTCATGAATACGCTGCGCAGCAGCTTTCGCTGGGATGCATCACCAATCTTGCCACCAATAGACTCCGCATCAGCGCCGATAACCTGCATCGCCGCCACGGCGGCATCGGCATGCTCGCCCGAAAGCAGCATGTGAACCTCGGCGCCGTAGCGCATAACGGAACCGATAACAGCCCCATCAACCATCTTGATATCCGTGCCGAGAGCTTCCGCGACTTCGAGCTTTTTGCTTGGCGATGCCGAGTTGAGGTCGATGTACACCGCCCCCGTCTTGGCACTGCCGCGTGCTTCTTCGGCGACGATGACGGATGCACGTGCCGCGACCAAGCTGATGATCAAATCCGCGCCGTCTACCGCCTCGCTTACCGATGCCGCGATAGTCACACCGTTCGGCGCTTCGACCTCGCGAACGTCGAATCCACGAACATCATTGCTTTGCTCGGCGAAAGCTGCAGCGTACATTTTGCCGGCTTCGCCCAGACCTAGAATTGCTACCTTCATAACTCCTCTATCACTAGATGATATTTTGTATCACTCTGTGAAGTGATTAGAAGAAATTGTGACCCAAGGCGCACAGAATGTCAATTGTGTTTCAAGAAATTTTTCTCACGAGGTGATAACTTGTTTCGCACAGGGTTGTGGAAGATACTGGAACCAATCACCGGGACTAAGAGAGGTAAAGAAGTTGGCTGAAAGCAATCAGGGTCGAACGCTTGAACGAGCGCTCGATGTCATCGAATGTGTCTCTTCTTCAACCGATCCGCTTACCCTCACGCAGATTTCCAAAGCCACCGGATTGCATATCGCGACCACCAAACGCATTTTGGGCACACTTGAGCGCCGTCTCTACCTCAAGCAAGCGCCGACCGGTTACACCTTGGGCCCGCAGGTTCTCCCCCACGCCCACGCATTCTTATTACAAGATCGCTTGGCCCTCATCTCTCCGCCTATCCTGCGGGAGCTGACTTCCGTGACGTCACTGACTTCATCAGTGTTCGTGCCTTCTGGCGATCAGCGCATCCTCATTTCGCGCATCGAAGCCCCCAATGCGCTGGGATATGAGTTTCCCATCGGCCAAATCCTGTCGCTCACCCTCGGCGGCGGCAAAATCTTACTCGCCCACAAATCTCCCGAGGATCAAGAGCGCATCATCAATGCCAGCGACCCGATGCCCCTCGCGGATAAGAACGTTCAAACGGCCGATAAGCTCCGAGCTGACATCGCACAGATCCAAGAGACAGGAATCTTTGTCAGTGCCTCAGAACGCAGCCAGGGCACAGTCAGCCTAACCGCGCCCATCCGCAATGGCGAGGATGAAGTCATTGCTTCAATCAACATCACCGGCCACGACGGCCTCACCAACGCCGAGGATATCCTTCAACACCAGCCAACTGTCCTTCAAGCCGCACGGCGGATCAGCACTCAGATGTTCTAAACAACAGGAAATCCAAGCAGGCGAAATTCGGCAGTCCACTATCCCAACATGGGCAGCTCTTCACCGAAGACATCAAATGAGATATACCTGCGAAGCCCGGCCTCATTAATCTGGAACCCATTGACCGTCAATAAACGATATCGTTCCTCTAGAAGCGGGGCGACTCTTGATCTCCCGCGCAAACATCTCCGTCAGCTTTTCCACGATCTCTTCAACAGAGTTCATCCGATAGTCAAACCGCCATCTATACCCCGGATGCACATTCAACATCCATCCAGGAACATCAAATCCAACGGAGTATGAAACATCGATACCACTTCGAAGATTGTTTGGGATAGGGGTGTGAAAAGCGATTTCTGCCAACTTCAATGGCTTATCCTTATAAATGAAAGCCAGCTGCTCATCGCAGGTGGTTATAAACTCAGATGATGTGTATTGCGCCAACTCCGCTGGAATCTCAATATCAATCCCAAGAACGATCATTTCGACATCAAATAGATGCCTATGTCGGTCAACTTTCGCAAGTTCATGCAGCCAATAGAGCGCATTTCCTGTCATCCCCGTTGGCGATTTGAAGGGCTGGCAAACTCGCAGTCTCTCCAAAGTCCACGGATGCAACCCTTTTAAGGATTTGTGATTGTTAAACTTATCCTCATCGGTAAATATTGGGAATGCACGGTCTCCCACACGAGTCGGTGGTCTCTGTCCCGTGTCAAAAACTGCAATTTCATATAGCAAACTGTCCAGCGCGGCTCGTAAACCGTTTGCCCACTCTCCAAACTTAATCGACATTTCATAGGGATATGGGTGAGTTGCCTTAGCAAATAGCTGCGCTCCCCTCCTACTGACTTCATGAAATTGCTCGACCGGATACTTCACTCGATAATCTTCATGAATCTGATACATCGCTTCTCGGTGTCTTTTTGCATTGCTAATGCGAGCAAACACATGATCAAAATTTGGGGTCAAGTCCATCTTTCCTCAATCAGAACCTCGGAACCCTTGCAGCAACCAGAACGGTAGGGTAATCCAAGCGCCGGCATCACAGCGCATTTTGACCTTTAAGTTTAATCCAAAGAAGCATTCCTTGTCAGCACTACCAGATTCCCAAACTTTCGGGGAGCAGTTCGACCCCTAGAACACTAGAAGTGCCTTGTAATTAGTTCATTTTGCTAAGTACTAGAGTCGGCCAATCTTGCCCAAACTAACCCGTAGCTGCCCCGTAAAAGGACAGTTTCAGGTAGTCTGGGCGCAGAATTTGTCAATTAAAAACCCGAAGTAACCAGGCAATTCACATTGGTGGGGCCAGCGGGGCTCGAACCCGCGACCAGCGGATTATGAGTCCGCGGCTCTAACCGACTGAGCTATAGCCCCATCACGCTGCAGCAGGACCTAGGTTAAACCCCAGTCCACTAACACGCCTAAATCATTATATAGGTGCGAGTTTTAGACATTAAATAAGGCTCGCACTTAGGAGTCCAGAATCTCCCAACATGACGAATGTACTAATAATTATTGATATTCAAGCTGAGCCTAATTGCGGACGATTCATTCGAAAATGGCCGCAAGAATGAGGCAAAGTGCAAAATTGGATACTTAACATATGCCCCAAAAACTCGACGAAACAAAGTTCCTGGATGTTTAGGCGCCGCAGGGTGCGCTCATTACAACCCCGAATTACTGCATCATCTCGTAGTTGACCGAACTGAACCACTGGCAACGAACTTTAAGTTCACGCAGAAAGCTCCCCGAAGTTGGCATTTCACTCATTAGCCCAACTTTCGAGGAGCATTCCCATCCCTTCTAACGAGGAATGAACTTAACTCCTCCACCACTCTTCACCGGTACAAAATTATAGAAGAATGCTGCAGCTCCGCCGAGCCCCAGTAATCCTAGGATCAGGGCGATAATCTTAACGTCAGAGGAAGAACTTGAACTAGTTGAAGATTCCTTAGCAGGCTTAGCGTCCGGTTTCGGCTCGACGGTCGGTTCAGGCTCGACGGTCGGTTCAGGTTCCACCGTTGGTTCAGGCTCGACGGTTGGTTCAGGCTCGACGGTTGGTTCAGGTTCCACCGTTGGTTCAGGCTCGACAGTTGGCTCGGGCTCGACGGTTGGTTCAGGCTCGACAGTTGGCTCGGGCTCGACAATAGGTTTCGGTTCAACAGAGATTTCAAATCCTGTTACAGTACTACTTCCATCGGCGAAGGTTACAAAAACAACCACGTCTCCCTTGCCAGCCTTAGGAGCATTGACCTTAAGGACGTCCCCCGCTGCACTTACTTCCCAGCCCACAGGCGCATCAGCGATCTCAACTTTCGCCCCTTTAGGAAGGTCATTAATCTCCAAATTGGACTCAAGACCTTCCACAACCCAAGGATTATCAATCCGTGGCGAGTACAGAAGCTTTTGAAGAGGGTAAACGGTGAACGTATGCTCAACTATTTCCTTTGAACCATCAGGGTAGGACACAAAGAATTTTACCGGGTTCGAGGCAGCCGTTCCCTTAACACTCCGAGGGAAAACGTGGAGCCATAACTCCGTGCTGCTGTAAACGCGTACGAGAAGGCCATTTTCACTGTCTCCGTCATCGCTAAAATTTGGATTTAGAACAGTCAATTCTGTGCCAGCGGGCACCCCAGAAATTGGGATCGTGGCAGCCTCTTCTGAAAAACCTCCAGTAGTAAACGGCTTGGGAATCAGACCAAATTCTGGTTGATACTGCTCGGCCATTGTCCGAGTTTCTTGGGCTTGGACTGCAGGCACTGCAATACCGGCAGTAGCTACGGAGAGGGATAACGCTAGGGCAAGCGAACGAAGCTTCACAGGAACTCCTTAAGAAAAGAATAGGTCCCATATAGCTTATACTCAGCTTTCTTAAACGCCTCATTAATGAGTATTGACCTTTGTAACAATGACTAAACGCCACGCGTCTTCCCAGGTTCGTGGCACTTAGATTGCTCCCATCGCTACACACGCCGATCCATGGACCCCACTCCGAGCGGTGGAGACCAAGCCATTTCGAGCAAGGATGAGACAGATCACATGTAGGTGTTTAGGCTTGGGGCCATGGCAAAAGCACTGATTGTTGTTGATGTTCAAAATGATTTCTGCCCGGGTGGTTCGCTCGGAACGGAGCGTGGGCATGAGGTGGCGCGGGGAATCAATGAGTTGATTACCGGTGAACATTCTTATGACCTGATTGTGGCAACGCAGGATTGGCATATCGATCCGGAGGGGCACTTTGCTGAAGATCCGGACTTTGTGGATACGTGGCCGGTTCACTGTGTGGCAGATACCGATGGGGCGCAGATGCACCCGGAGTTGGATGCCACAAAGATTCGGGAGTTCTTCCGCAAAGGTGAGTACACCGCGGCGTATTCAGGGTTTGAGGGGCATGCGGCATCAGATGATGAGACCATGATGGCGGATTGGCTAAAAGGCAATGGCGTCACGGAAGTGGATGTGGTGGGTATCGCCACGGACCACTGTGTATTGGCGACATCCAAGGATGCGGTGACGGAGGGTTTCGCCGTGAATGTGATTGCGAAATTATGCTCCCCTGTTGATGAAACCCGAGGTGAGAATGCTCTCAAACAGCTTGAGGAACTGGGCGCGAATATCATACGATAGTTGGAGATAACATCCATATCGTCATCCACCTCAGGAGCATTTGCCATGTCCGGCGCAGGCGTTTCTACCCATCCAGACTCAGTGAGCGGCAGCAAGGAACAACAGCCGCGTAAGCAAGCACCGGCGGCAAAGAAGAAGCGCAAGCGCACGCAGGGCTGGATGCCGAATCAACATGGCGCGTGGGTCATGCTGATCGTCCCACCGATTATGGGCGCCATCTTCGCGTCATCGTGGGCGGCACTGCCGCTGACGCTGACGTGGTGGGCAGGGTATTTCACCTACTTCGCCATCACTATTTGGCTCAAAGGCCGCCGGCGCAGCAAGCACCTGCCACCTGTGCTGACGTATGGCGGGATTACGGCGGTGGCGGGCATCGTTACGCTGCTTGCCCAGTGGCAACTGGTGGCGTGGCTGCCGATCTTCGTACCGATTATCGCGATTGCCATCTATGAAGCGGTTCAGCGCCGGGAGCGCTCACTACTGTCGGGCTGGTCAACGGTGGTGGCGGCATCACTGATGTTGCCCACGGTGGTATCGGCAGCCACCACCGGCACGCCCGCGGCCATCAGCGCCGATATCTGGCTGGCCACCGCATGGTTTACCGCATATTTCGGCGGCTCCATTTACTACGTTAAGTCGCTGATCCGGGACTTCGGCGATAAGAAGCGCTTCCAACAATCACTCATTTTCCACGGGGTGGTGCTGGTTGCGGCGGTCGCTCTGGCCAACGTCCAGCCGCACACCTGGCCCGTCGCCGTCGTTGCTGCCCTCTTGCTCGCCCGTGCCTATGCCATCCCGCGCAATGCGCAGAAGAAGAACCAGCGCACGGACCCGAAAACCGTAGGCAAAATTGACGCTGTCATCACCATTTTTGTGGTTCTCGCAGCCATCGCAGCATTTGGCAGCTAACTTCCACTCACCTTTCAGATTTGCGGCCTAAAGTCGCAATTATGGCGTTTGTAGATTTTGAATATTTCTTCTATCAGCTGTGGGGCGTGGTGGTTGACCATGTCATCCCGCTTATTGCCCTGTTGCTCATGGCTATTTTGGTCCCACGCTTGGGCCGTTTGACAATCACCATTATTGAGGGCCGGCTGGATGAGGAAGAAGAATCCACCAAGGGCCGCTTGGCGCTCTTGGGTGCGCTGATTTATGTTCTGCAGATCGTCGGGTATTTCATCCTGGTTGTGCTCGCGCTATCCAATCTGGGCGTGCCGCCGCTGGGTGCGGCGGTGCCGGCCACGATTGCATCGGCAGCCATTGGTTTCGGCGCGCAGACCATCATCGGTGACTTCCTGTCGGGCTTCTTTATCATTTCGGAGCGCCAATTCGGCGTGGGCGACTATGTCAGCTTTGATGGCACTGCCACCGCCATTGAGGGCACCGTTGTTGCGCTGACCTTGCGCGCTACCAAGATTCGTACGCCTTCGGGCGAAGTCGTCATGATTCCAAATGGCTCGGCGGGCGTGGTCACTAACTTCTCCCAAGAGTGGTCGCGCGCCGTGGTCAACTTCGATGTCCCGGTGCGCTCCGGTGAGAACCTGGACCACATCCAGCAGATCATTGAAGACACCGCGCAATCAGCCATCAATGATCCATCCATTGTGGATGATGTCGCCGGCGAGCTAGAAATCCTGCCCGCCACGTCTTTAACCGCGCCGACAGCGGCCGGCCAGCCGTGGAAGGTCAATTTCCGCATCCTCGTCGTGGTCAACCCGGCGCGCCAGTGGGCAGTGGAGCGCGGTATTCGCTCGGCGTTGCTCAATGTCTTTTGGGATCATTTCCGCACGCCTTTCGAGTCCCCACAGAATGAGCTCACCCAGGATACCCTGGCGGAGCTGGACCAGATCCGCCAGGACAAGGTGGCACCGGCCCCGAAGCCATTGCTTACCGATGCCCCCACCGAAAAGCTGGAGACCGTCGCCGATGAGTCCCCCACTGAGGAAATGCCTGTCACCCCGGCAGCGCCGGAAGAAACGAAAAAGGCAGCCAAGGCCGCAGAGAAGGACGAACGCAAGGAAGAAGAACTCGCCCCCACCGCCAAGGATGATGGCCCGGGCCGTCCAGCAAAGACTTCGACCTTAGACGCGACTGACTTATCAGAAGATACGTCAGTAGAAAACGCTAGCGATGAACCCGAAAATGAAACGGACGGCGAGAAGAGCAAGAAGAAGCGCCGTGACTTCTGGCGCACTGACGCTTATGACCAGCGTTGGAAGAAGATCATGAGCTTCGGTGGACGCATCCGCGTATCCACCACCGGTCTTATCCTCGCGCTACTCTTTACTGGCAGTTTGGCGCTGGCATCCTCCAATCCGGAAAATGGCTCCGCGGGCTTCTTATCCCCTGCCTATTGGCAGGAGCGCTCTGCAGAATCCAGCACGGAAACCACGGAACCTGAGGAGCCTGTGGAGACCACTGCTCCAGAACCATCTGTCGCTCCGCAGACCCCGGAGCCTTCCGTGCAGCCAACCCCTACGGAGGAGACCGCACCGGAAGATATCCAGCCTAATCAGGAACAGCTCGATGAATCTACGGATCCTTCGCAGGAGAACACCCCGAACTCCCAGGCACCAACGCAGCCTAATCTACCGAATCAGCAGAACCAGCAAGACCAGGACGGCACGACCCAAGACTCCGGCACGCAAGACACTGGTGCGCAGGGCACCGGTGCGCAAGGCACTGCGGTTCCAGAAGATACCGGCGCTGCGTCTGGTGCAGACACAATAGAGGTTCCCGAACCTATTGAGCAGCTTCTGCCCTAGTTCGGATACTTCCTCAAGCCCCAGCGGGTGAGCGTAAAACGCTCACCCGCTTCCTTACGCCGAAGGGGATCATATGTATTGAAAATCAGACATTAAACGCCACGTTGGTCACATTAGTCACTTTGTTAACAATTTCCTCTTTCTCAGCTGAGAAAACTTTGATATTTTGCTTAATACAACCGATCCATAAATGCCCCCTTGGCTAAACATGGTTCGGCCTTCCCCACTTTTCATTTCAGGAGTTTTCATGGCTTTAAAGAAGGCATTGGCTACGGTAGCTGTATCTGCCACAGCTGCCGCCGTACTGGTGTCCACCGCTGGCGCACAGGAAAAGACCGCTTCAGTTGCACAGGGCGACCTGGTTGGCAATTGCTACGTCAGTTTCAACGACCCATCCACCAACCGTTCCTACTTCTCTGACCACTGTGCAGAGTCCGAGAACTCAACCCGCCTCTACGGCGAGGACAATGCGCCCATCGATGGCCTGGGTGAATTCCATCCCTCCGGCCAAAGCGAAATCGGCGCGCAGCTGGCCTACATCCAGTGGACTGATGAGGTCGAAGTTGAAGCCAACACCATCTCCACCAATGGTTTTGATACCGCACCAAATGTTGGCGATACGGTCTACTTCAGCCAGCCTGAGTACACCGACTCCCCTGCTGTCTCCGGCCAGGGCACCTATGCCGGCAAGATTAACGGCACCCACTTCATCGACTTCGGCGTGAACACCGGCCTGCTCAACGGCACCCCAGTCTGGACCGACAATGGTCTGCTAGGCATCGTCAACGGCCACTTCACCTCCGGCGCTCACCCAGCACTGAGCCTGGTTGCTTCCACCGAAGCCACCGGTGGCGCAATTGGCGAGGACACTCAGGACGAGCGCACCGAGCTTTATGATTCCTACTTCTCCGGTGAGACCACCCCGTCCACCTCGGAGGATCCGACGACGGAACCATCTACCGAGCCAACCCCTGAGCCAAGCGATCCTTCCACCACTCCAGAAGAGCCTTCCGAGGACAACGAACCTTCTGAAACCCCCAAGCCTTCCACTCCATCCGAGCCAAGCCCGGACCTTTCTTCCCTGAGCAGCTTCTCCTCCAGCGACCTCAGCATCCCAGGCCTGGACCTCAAGCTACCTTTCTAAGATTCTGAGTGCTTGAGAAAAATTAATGGCGCTGACTTCCCCACCAGGAGGTCAGCGCCACTTTTCTGTAATTCTCAGTCCGCAATCCGAGGCTTCGCATCCATGCTGATGGATGCCCCGACGACCATTGCATAACGGCGGATCGAGCCCATCGTGGGATTGGAATCGTATTTTTCAAAAAGGGGTACCGCACTTTGAGAAAGGCCAAGTAGCTGACCCACATCGGCTTGCGATAACCCTTTTGCTTCACGAATCTTAATCAGGCTCTCTATGAACTCGCGCTACTCTTTGAGAATCTCCATTGCGTGTGCTTTAAGCTCACTTTGAATCTCGTCGCTCATAAGTTTTAGCTTATATTTCTTCGGCGCCAGTTTCATTCCTCAAGGCCTCAAGCAGCTTGTGGACTTAGTCTTCGCGCTCTTTGTACTTCTCTATCAGACGGTTGACCAGCTCATCAGTGAGTTTGTCATCGGAAAGAATCATGTCCAACATCTCGCCGTGCGCATCATCTTTACGCTCAGCGTCCTTATCTGAGCGGTCCGTATTGGTTTCCTCGTCATAGTCCTCATAGGCTTCGCCGGAAAAGTCCATGCCCATATCGGCAAAGAAACCGGTACTAGATTCTTTCTCCTCACGCGAGTCCTCAGAATCCCCCGCCTCACCTTTTGCAGTGGTCGCACGTACACGATCCGCTAACCCCGGTGACGGCTCTGGTGCCTTGCGCTCGGATTCCTGAAGCATTGGCGCCGGCTGACTAGAGCGATTCTCTATCTGATCATCTGACTGCCCTGGCTCCACGCCGTCGAATTCGGAGGTGAAGGTCTCCAGAAATTCTTCTGCCGCCGTCTCAGCTGCCGAGCGACGCTTACCGCGTTTGACCTCCAACTCGATACGCCGCTGCAGAGCTTTCTCCATCTGGCGATGCCGCCAGGACCGAATCCGGGTTGGTTCATACTTGCGCCCTACCGCACGGCTTTTATCTTCTGCCTTCTTAGCAAGCTCAGCGACCTGCGCCGCTGAGTCATTAACCGGCGCCCACTCAGGATTAGAGCGCAGACGCCAGCCGCCCCAATAGCCCAAAAGCGACAAGAAGATACTGACTAGCGGGCCCAAAATCATGCCGACGGCCAGATAGCCGAAGGAATCTGCAGTCAACACGATGACTGATGCCGCAATCGCCGGAATAACCGTTGGCTGATTATCACCAAAGACACCGGGCACACGACCAGTCACCACGTCACGAATCATGGAACCGCCAGTAGCGGTAAAGACACCCATCATGATGCAGGGCACCACTGGCAGGCCAAACGTCAACGCCTTTACCGTGCCCGTGCCGGCCCACAGCCCAGAAACAATTGCATCACCGTGTGCTTGCAGGATCTCCCAGGTCTTTCCTTTGAAGTACACGAAGCGGGCAATCAAAGCCCCAGAAAAAGCCAGGATCAAATACTCGGGCTGGGACATCGCAGCAACTGTGCCCCGATTAATCAGCACGTCACGAATCATGCCGCCGCCAAGGGAAGAGAACAGCGCGATGTAGAAGAAACCGATGATGTCATAGCCACGCTGTCTGGCGATGGTTCCACCAATGATTCCCATCAGCAATACACCGCTGACATCAGACCAGCGGTATAACAAATCAATGAGCGGATCAACCTCTTGCATGCGCTTCATTGTATAAACTATGCACACATTTCGGCTGAGCTACCCCAATTATGAAAGAGTTATCGCCACGATTTGTTCACGAAGCCGCTCAAGCCTGACTCTCCAGACCAAAGCATCGCACATCCCACCAAGCCAACTATTCTGAAATGCCAAAGAAAGTCTCCGACTTCTCAGTCAGGGCGAAGACCAACGGCCGTTTCGAGAGTTCTTCGATATACCCCAAGTCACGCAGCGTAATGGTATGTGGCCGAATGGCTCCCGTAGACTTCCCCAGCGCCGCGCTTAGTTCTTTCATTGACATCCCAAGACGTGGGCCGAACAGCTTAACTTGTCCCAGCAAAAAGAGAACTCCGGTTTCTCCATCGTCCAGCTCCACTCCAAGCTCCTGAATCCTCGAAATCAAGAGACTCAACTGATCGAGTTTCTCAATCAATGTATCCGTTAGCTCTTCCATCGCGCCAAGAAGAATATCCGCCATATCCTTCACAAAGAAGGTCAATTCGCTTTGGTTAAGCACATCTTCTGCAGTTCTAAATGCTTTGTAGTACTTGTTTTTTTCACGCAGCACTGCTGACGATAGTGAAATTGCCGTCGGTGCAGAAAGAATCTCAGAAAGTCGCAGACCTAAGAGAAAACGCCCCAACCGTCCATTGCCGTCATAAAATGGATGAATATGCTCCAAAATGAAATGGCCTACAAAAGCATTCACTAACACGTGGTTAGATTCCTGCTGAGAATGAAGCATCGTCTGTACCCCGGCATGTATCAACTCCTCGCCAGTAACGCCATGATGAATCTGTCTCACGCCATCGGTGATGCTGACAGTTCCCTTCCGAAAGTATTCACCGTCGAGTTGGTCATCCTCCGAAATTTCTTCACCTAAGAGCTTGTCGTATAACGAACGCAGCTCCTTTAAAGTAGTCGGAAAATGTGCGCGTTCGCTTTCCAGTTCGCCGAACAAAAGCAAGTAGGTTTGCGCCATTTCATGAAAACGCCGAAGCCCCGTCCTCACAGAACTTGACTTCTCCGCTGCCTGGATAGCTTCATCAATCTCCTGCCTCGTCGAATGGATACCTTCGATTTCATTGGTCGAGAGAATTTCGTTAATTAGGAGTGTGTGCAGGTAGCTATTTTTGGCTGCACCAGGCAATCGTGCCCAGTATCTTTGAATCTCTAGTTCTTTCCTAAGGATTTTCTCAATTGAAGCAGAAAGCTCGCTAGTTAGATTCACAAAGACTGGCTGAGAGTTGACGTTATAGTTCCAAGTCAACGCTGAAGGAGAACCTATACGCGACTTAAATTCTAATTCAACGACGCTACGCTCGTCAGAACCAGCCCGGTGATAGGCAACTTTAAGAGGTTTGTAGTCCGACACCTTCATCACATTCTCCCATTCCAAAAGCATTTCCGCCGTTCACAGCTCTCTTCAACCCCAGAAAAATCTCGCCCTAAAGGAATCCACTCTGGATAAACAAAGGAATCGGCATATTTGAGACCAATTATAATAATCTATTTTACAATTTATCCCATTTTTGCAAAATAGACCGCAGTATCAGTCCGTTAATATCAGAATATAACGAATATATTAATAATATTGAGCACTGAAGGTTTTCAGTAGCCGCAATACCTCCACGTGAACTAACGTGGGGCCATGAGCGCCAAGAAGAAGCCCAATAAGGACGTAGCCCAAAAGACGGCAGGAGCTGAGGAACAGCAGGCCTTAACCGAAGCTGAACTTCAGCAGGTCAAGGAGCAGACTCGCCCTGGCATGGGCAAGATGTTTGGCGTGACCATTGCTCTCGCAGCGCTGGGCGGGGGTGCTCTTGCGGGTGGACTGGCTGTTGCTAATGATGCACCGCAGCGCGCAGATTATGCGATTTCCACCGAAGGTGACATGGAAATCACCAGTAACTTCACCACGGAGATCCACAATCCTGATGGTGTGCTCTCACAAGAAGATGAAGCACGCATGGAACGCGATGTTGAGCGCCTGGAGACTCCCGCCGTTGTGGAGCAGCTGCACTACATGGTGTTTGAAGAAAACGATGACAATGTCAATGACACTGTTGAAAACTACCTCCGCGATAATCATCCGGATCTTAAAGGGGATGATTACTTCGCGGACGGAGTGCTCATCGTTGGCGTTGGCCTAGACCCACGCCAAGCGTTCATCTTCGCTGGCGAAGACGTGGCTGAAGCTCTCGACCTGCGCGAAAGCTCCCATCTGGACAAATCACTCGATGCCATCAAACCAGGAGTCGAAGACGATAACATCCCGGCAGGTCTTTTTGCCGGTGCTAATGCCGCCACCGATACCTCCGAATTAGCAGAAGACGCCTATAACGATGCCATCGGAAACCGCGTCAGCATGCTCGTTGGTTCGGACATCGGCGGCGCAGGTGCCATCTTCGGCACGGGCATGGTGGCAGGTTCCCTTCGCCGCAACAAGACGAAGAAGATTGCCCAAGCACGCGCGGAGATGTCCCTAGTGGGCAAAGAATACGGCGAGCTCGCTACCCGACTCAATCACATTGACATCCGCGCACACTCCCTGACATCCCCATTTGCAAATGTCACCATGCGCAATCAATGGGAGGAAGTCCGCGACCGCTTCTTCAATATCCACAACCAAGTTGATTCCCTGGGCAACCTGACGTCCCAAGATTCCGATGAGCTCTTCTTGAAGAACGCCGATGAAATCCACCAAGCCGCGCTCACCACGCGTGAACTGAGCTTCGCGGAGGACAACATTGACAAGCTTTACCGCCTTGAGCACGGCGATGACGTGGTCCGTCGTACTGAATTGCAAGCGCTACGCGATGACGTCGTGGAAGCCCAAGTCAGCCTCGACGACTCCAAATCTGGTCTCTACGTCGAATTACAGAACCTGCGCGACCGTGCTGACTCGATGATGAACCGAACGCAAGATTCTGATTTCCTCGACCAGTACGTCATTCTCCTCGGCGATTACCGCACCGCGCTGGAAGAGCTCCGCAGGCAAGAATTCGATGATCTCGACGACTCCGAGACCACCGACCTGGTGGCCCCAGGTATCACCTCCCGCGACTACCGCCCTGGCTACGGCTACAACAACTTTGTGCCATTCTGGGCGATGAGCACTTGGCATTCCAACAACGTCGCTGCACAATCCGCTTCCTCCGGCGGCGGCGCCAACACCAGCTTCAGCTCCGGCTTCTCCGGCGCGGGCGGCTCATCGAGTTTCTAAGCCTCCTCGGGCCCGCCTTTACGTCTCTTCCATGATCAAAGGTGAAGAGAGTAGTGGATTGTGACCACAGCCAACGCTCACTCTAGTTGACTATATATTCATAAAAAATAGATACTTTTTATCCTTGGCGTGGTAAAACTTTGACTATGACCAACCCAGTTTCCGAGTTTCTCGGCACTAAATATGTCCCTATCCTCAAATCCAAAAAGGGCGAGCTCGACGCCCTCAAGCACATCAACCGCTCAGAACTCACTCCGCTCTTGGAGGTTCTCTCCCCTGAAAAAGCTGCGATTTCAATCCCCAAGGCATGGGACTTCAACCAGTATCCTCTGTGGATTCAACTTTTCGACGACCCCGAAGCAGAAAACCCTAACTTCCCAAACACGGTTCACGATTTCTTCAACAAATTAGGTCCAACTGCATTAATCACTCCAGTGCTGACCGTCAGTGAAGAACTTGAAACTCTCCAAGCATACTCTGGCCTTTCGATGGTTCAATCGAATGGAGTTACGCTTCGAATTGACGTTGAGGATCTCATCGATCCGTCTGTGGATATCGCTTCATACATCGACGACACACTCCACGAACTCGGAATGCGGCAGCAGGATGTGAATCTTCTTGTCGACGGAGGATTTCTGGAAGGCACACCTATAGTTCAATCAACCTTGGCCATCCAAGCACTTCGATCGTTGAACGTAACGTCGTGGAGAATGACTGTCCTCGCCTTCTCTGCTTTTCCATTCGAATTAGGGAAGGTCGCTCAAAAGTCCAGCACCACAGCAATCCCGCGCGATGATACACAAGCGTTTACATTGACAGTACAATCGACTGGAATGACGCTCATCTACTCAGATTATGGTGTCGGAAATCCGTCGTATTCCCAAGCTGCCTTCAGTCCAATCCCGAACTTGAAGTATGCCGCGGGGAGCAATTGGATGATTCACCGCGCCTCGTCCCGAAGCAATCCTGCACCACAGATCCAATCAATTGCTAGCAATATCGTCAGCGCACCATATTATGGCGGCCCCAGCTTCAGTGAGGCAGATAGTAAAATCGACGCTATTGCGTCATCATCCTCCGGGCCAGGAAACGCGACGACACACGTCGAGATTGGGATGAATCGTCACTTTCATGTAGTTCTGGATCGACTCGCCACGCTTGGCGTGCCATAAGAGATTCAGTCACAATATTCCGAAGCTCTACTCGGGTAGTTGATTTGGCCAAAAATCGGGCCAAATCATCTCTCGTAGCTCTGCTTCTTCCTTTAGAAAGTTCAAGGGAGTCGAGCGCCGAAAGCAGCTCATCCCGCCACAAGAGGGACGCCAAAAGCGTGTTGTCTCGAGCAGACCGCTGATAAGCGCGACGTACCTGTTTGTATTCGAGATTGCCTCGTTCATCCTTTTCCACAACAGCTAATCCCCAACCACGCTTCAATGCTTTTCGCGCGCTTGATAAGTGCTTAGGAGTGACAACCAGCGTGCAGAAATCGAAGACAGCGCCGAACACATCCATCTGTCGCGGCAAGCGATAAAGGCTGTCTAAATCACTTTTGAGCTCATACCCTTCAAGGATGTCACTGATTACCGCAACGTCGATTCGTCCGGCTTCACCGATGACGAATTCATCGACGATTTTGCTTTCCGCTTCATGCGGAAGTTGTTGGTGAACCACCGTTCTTAAGTCAAGCTCCGAGACATTCCCCATTCCTCGGATCCTACCCGACCAGCATTTCCCCTCCTCCATCTAAGGGGAAATGCCGACTTCAGTTGGCTTCGGCAATGCGGAAAGCGATATTCAGGCCCCATCAAACAACACCCAAACACCCCCAATATAGGGCATTTCCGCAGCATACGATTTTATGACCGATTGTTCGGGCATAGGCAGAGGGCAGTTACGTTATCGGCCGGGATTAAACCGCTGGATTCTGCGGAGAACCAAAACAAAGCCTGTGAGACTTCTATAAGCTGCACAACGTAGACCTTAGATTTCGCAAGCGCACATCAGCGGGTCTGTTAGACATGAAGCAAGTTTTAGCTCGCAGATGTGCCCAACACTGAAAGTGAGCCTATGTCCGAAAGTAATAACGCCGATACTCGTATTGACCTGATTTGGTTGTCCGAAGAAGACATGATTGAAGCTGGTGTCACGGACACCGCCAAGTGTGTGGACACCATGGAAGAAACGCTCATCCTGCTGGATAAGGGCGATTACCGCATGGCGGGCGCATCCGCGAATAGCCACGGCGCACAGATCAACTTCCCTGATAATCCTGAGCACGAGGGCATGCCAGCGAATGGCCCGGACCGCCGCTTTATGGCGATGCCCGCGTACATCGGCGGCCGCTTCAACAACACCGGCGTGAAGTGGTACGGCTCCAATGCTGAAAACCGCAAGAATGACCTGCCACGTTCCATCCACGTCTTCGTTCTCAATGACACGGTCACCGGCGCACCAACGGCCATCATGTCAGCGAACTTGCTTTCCGCGTACCGCACCGGTGCGGTTCCAGCAGTTGGTGTCAAACACCTCGCGGTGGAGAACGCTAAAGAAGTAGGCATCATTGGACCTGGCGTTATGTCCCGCACCATCTTGGCATCCTCGATCACCCAACGCCCATCGATTAAGCGCGTGAAGATTAAAGGCCGTACTCCAGCCTCCACCGAGCGCACCGCGGAATACCTTCGCGAGCAACACCCGGGCATCGAGTTCACCGTCGTGGAAACCGAACAAGAAGCGATTGAGAATTCCGATATCCTCATCGCTGGTACCTCTACCTCCCAGGATGGACCAAAGGGATTCCCTTACTTCAACAAGGATTGGCTCAAGCCCGGCGCGCTTGTGCTCGCACCGGCAGCAGCGCGTTTCGATGATGACTTCATCACCGAAGGCAACGCCCGCCTGGTCGTGGACTACAAGGGCCTGTATGCCGAGTGGTTCAATGAGAATGGCCCGGATGTCACCTATGAACAGCTGCTGGGTATCCCCGGCAACCGCTGGTGGGACATGGTTCAAGAAGGCACGTTGAAGGAATCTGATATCGCTAATATCGGCGCGATTGCAGATGGAAATGCCCCTGGACGCAGCAATGATGAAGAAATCTTCTTCTATTCCATCGGCGGCATGCCGGTAGAAGACGTAGCATGGGCTACAGATGTCTACGAACAGGCATTGGCCAAGAACTTGGGCACTCCGCTGAATCTGTGGGATGCCCCAGCATTGTCCTAAGCCTTGACCTAGGCATTTTTACGTACACCAACAACCGACTATCTATCACACACGAAGGCGTGTTTTTACAGTGAGCTTTAAAGCTTCCTCAGTACAAGATGTAATTCAAATTATTAAGGCTGAGGAGGTGCGCTATTTAGATATTCGCTTCAGCGACATTTTCGGCGCTGAGCATGCACTCACTGTGCCGGCTCGGCTGTTGTCGGAGGAGACGGCATCGGAAGGCTTTGCTTTCGATGGCTCATCCATCCCGGGCTTTGCCACCGTGGACAAGTCGGATATGACGCTGATTCCGGATCCGCGCACCGCATACATCGATCCTTTCCGCGAGCATAAGACACTGAATATGCAGTTCTTTGTCCGCGATCCTCTCTCCCACTCCTCTTATAGCCGTGACCCGCGCTCCATCGCAGAAAGCGCGCAGGAGTATCTGAAGGAAACCGGTATCGCCGATACCTGTTCCATCGGCGCGGAGGCAGAGTTCTATGTCTTTGACTCCGTGCGTTATTCTTCCGGCGTCAATCACTCTTTCCACCAGGTGGATTCTGATGAGGGTTGGTGGCGCTCGGGTGAGGAAACCATGATGGATGGTACCCCTAACCGCGGCAACCAGATCCGTATTAATGACGGCTACTTCCCTGTTGCTCCTTATGACAAGACCATCCCGGTGCGTGATGACATTGTCTATAACCTGGAGCTTATCGGTTTTGAGATTGAGCGCTTCCACCATGAGGTGGCCACCGGCGGTATCCAGGAGGTCAACTACAAATACGCCGACCTCCTGCAGGCCGGCGATGACATGCAGGCTTTCAAATACATTGTCCGCAACACGGCTGAGGCGCACGGCCAGACCGCAACCTTTATGCCGAAGCCTTTGGCTGGCGATGGCGGCTCGGGCATGCACGCCCACCAGTCCCTGTGGAAAGATGGCAAGCCGCTCTTCTACGATGAGACGGGTTATGCAGGGCTTTCCGATATCGCCCGCTACTACATTGGCGGCCTCCTCAAGCACGCACCAGCGGTCCTGGCTCTGACCAATCCGACGGTCAATTCCTACCGCCGCCTCTACTCCGGTTTTGAGGCCCCAGTGAACCTGGCGTACTCCCAATCGAACCGTTCCGCGGCTATCCGCATCCCGCTGACCGGCGATAATCCAAAGGCCAAGCGCATCGAGTTCCGCGCACCGGACCCATCCGCGAACCCGTACTTGGCATTTACCGCGCAGCTGATGGCGGGTATCGATGGCATCTTAAATCGCATCGAGCCCGGCGAGCCTGTCGATAAGGACCTCTACGAACTTGAACCTAAAGAGCTCAAAGGAATCCCGAAGGTTCCGCACTCCCTCGAGTGTTCTCTCGCCGCGCTCGAAGCCGACCACGACTTCCTCACCGCCGGCAACGTGATGAGCGAAGAGTTCCTCGACGCTTACGCCCGCCTCAAGTTCGACCGCGAAATCCAGCCCCTGCGCCAGGGCCCATCACCAAAGGAATTCGAGCTCTACTACAACGTGTAGTTAGACCATGAAGTTCCAGATAGGAGCGGTAGCTGGCTGAAACTGACTGAAGTCGAAGAAAACAGATCAGTTGAGGGTCAGCTGCCCAAACTTCCAACCCATCGTCTTCGCATTTCCCACGGTCGCTCATCGGACTCCATCATTTGGTTAAACGTCTATACGCCGCGTTAATTCTCTTCAAGCACATCAGAATTGTTAATACGAGGTGGGTAACGGACGTTACTAGCAGAACACTTAGCCAGATAGGGGCAGTGCCTTCATCATCTGAAAGCCAAACTGAGGCTATACCTAGGAACGTCGTTACGATTCCCACCAAAACCGCGTAGCTAACATTGGCAAAGAGCTGATCAAGCAACTTAAGTAGTCGAGGTTTTCTGGACGCAACGGAGTCCTTGCCGGCAGAAAGCCGAAGCTGAAATACAAACACCACCAATGCAAAGAGCAGAGCTGCAAAGACCGCAACGCCCCCGAGAAAAGAACCGATATCCTGAGCTTGGAACTTCCGCCAAAAAGAGAATCCACCAACCAAAACCGGTAACCCGTATAGCATTAAATAATCCCATACCAATGGCTTGTTGGATTGAGAGTCCCGCAGGGTATCTAAATGTGCATGAATTACAGGAAGAGGGCTAAGTTTCTTCGACATCAGGCTGCACAGTCCTCACATCTAAATCATCCGGACTCCATTCATCAATAGCCATATGTTCGCCCCACTCAATGCCCATTCTTGCAAAGTAATCGGACGCTTCCTCTAAGCAGTGGCGTCTTATTACGCTAGCTTGAGGTGCGGATTCCCCATGGTCACTCAACAAGATACTCGCAATAGGCGCATTCTCATTATGAAGTTCGAAGCTCTTCCGTCGTCCGTCTTTTGCAAGCGTAACAAAAACCTTTCCAGTGCTCTCGCCTTTGGACAAGCTCACAAGTTGCCCCGGCTGTATGCTCTGTCCAAGCAGTCGATCATACAGGCGACGCGGAAGTGATTTTTGGCCTTTTGACGGGCTAATGTTGTAAGAATACGTCGCCTTCGATAACCCTGGTATATCAAAATTGGCTTCGTCATCTGAAGGTTTGGTTATTTCAACCTCAACTTCCTTTAGTTCTGCGGCTTGGAGCCAAGCCTCAGATTCGAGAAGCGCCGAAGTCTTGACATTTAGGTCCGGAAACTGCTTTTAAAGGCCTCAATAAATACGTCGTGTACCCGTCCAGCACCACACCGGTTGCTCGCCCGCTCTTGGAACAAGATCCCATAGTCTGCATCTTCCGGAACGATCAGCATCCCATGAGTAGTGACTTGAATAGAATGCTGCGAACCATAGTTAAATGCTGTACTACCGGTTTGAACGTCCACGCCGACACCGTTTTCGCCATATTTACCAGATTCTGTGGTGAGCATCAACGTACGTCCGCGCTGGTACGAGACCTCAGTAATCGATGTCCACTGCTCTTTCAAGGTGTCTTGCAACTGATCATCCGTGACTGCTTGAGCGAATCCGTTAAACATAAGCAGGTAGTCATGTTTTGACCCGCCAGCGTCCGGAATTTTGTTTAGCTGAATTAAATCATTTGGTTTCCTTTTAGGGTGCACCCAAATCTTTGTGGCGGTCAAGTTGCGTCTAGGCATAGAATCTCCTCTGCGCTATGTAAGTTTCGGGATTGGAATTTCAGACTCAATATTCAATACTCCAGCAAATACTGGCTGCATTATTGTCGCTCTGGTTTTTGTGAAGGGCCAGCCTGTCCTCCACAACTATCGAAACCACATGGTCTTTCTCTGATATATAAACTTTTAGTAGTCGCCATCAAACTCTGATCGTCCAGCGTTGTGATTTAGGCTCACCAGGTTCTTCTCAATTTGCGTCTATTTGAATCGTCCCTCGATTTGCTGGAATAGCAATCCACTGACGCGATGAAAAGGGCTCGATAGTAATTTCAGAAGTACTACCGCGCAGGAGTATGGCGGCGCCATCGAGCCCCTCCACTTCAAACTCTTGGTTCTCAGCCCCAACGTCTCCGGAGTTTTCGACAATCAAATTGTTCTTAATAGTTTGGTATTACATTTTCCCATTTTTGTCCATGCCATTTTGCTGACGCTCATGCTCATGCCACCATTTCAGCTTTGCCCCACTTTTCTGAGTATAAGGTACCAAAGCAGTGTTGGACCATCTAGAGATATCTATGTCGTGCTCTAATGCGCGAATCACTTGGCCAGCCAAATCGGCAGGGTCGTCGTAGTCTCCCAAGAGCCCCTCGTGCTCCAATTCCTCCTTAAAGTCACGGAGAACCCTTTGGTGCTCTAAATCAACGTCTCTCGGTAATGGCTCATTCGAAAAATAGACGTGTACCGGCTTTTTGTGGTCATGCGCCCGTTTAATCTCTTCAGCAGTGCCTGAAACATCGACTCCAGTAGAAGTTCCGAGCCGACTATCAAAAAACGCGACTACGACGTCTGCTCAATCGACCGCTTGAGAATTTATTATTGACTGTGCTCTTCCCCCGAGCGCCGTGATCGAACTGTGTTCATAGAGCCATGGCAATAGAACTACGCCTGCGCGTCGACCGCTATTGATATTCCAATCATTAATCTGCTCCCGTACACATGCTCGCTCTTCTGATTTATCTCTAGGTGATGCAATTTTGACCAACACACCGTTCATTTGTTGAGGCATACAGATCGCTATATACAAATCACATTAGATGAAAATTCTTTCCTGTAACATCGTCCACTACTGCCCCGTGGACCCCAACTCTTTCCTCTGTATTGCTTTAACACGCAGTAGATGACAGGCATCGATGCCACGTTAAATCGTCTCGACCCCACGGCCCAATAGACAAGGACCTCTACGCGCTGGCGCTCGTAGAGCTCAAAGGAATTCCAACGGTCCCCTGCTCCCTCGGAGCATCACTCGACGCCTTTAGAAAGGACCACTGCTTCCTCACTGCCGACAATGTTTGAGCGAAGAATTTCTCGACATTTACGCCCACCTCAAGTTCGACCGCAAAATCCAGCCCCTACGCCAGGGCCCATCACCAAAGGAATTCGAGCTCTACTACAACGTGTAGCTGATTAATTAGCGCGAAAGTTCCCACGCAACCCAACCCCCAATTATCACCCTTGACTAATATCAGTTAGGGGTGATAATTTTGAACTATGGAATTCGAAATCCTCACCCACTACGTTGACGAGTGGATTATGGATCTAGATGACGATGATTACGACCAAGTTTTAGCAGCCTTGGAAATTCTCGAGGTACAGGGCCCCTCTCTCAGACGTCCCCTCGTCGGAACGATTAAGAATTCAAAACACAAAAATATGAAAGAGATTCGCCCACTCGGAGGAAATCTTCGAATTCTCTTTGCATTTGATCCCCTCCGACAAGCCATCCTGCTCGTCGCGGGCGACAAAACGAATAACTGGGATCGCTGGTACCGCGACAATATCCCAATCGCTGACAAGCGATATACAGATCATCTAAAAGGAAAATCTTAATACCCCGCCCCACCGACCACTACTAGGAGCAGCCCAATGTCCACACTGAAAGCTCTACGCAAGAAGCGCCCCGGAAATCGGGAGAAGATCGAATCCATCAAAGAAGGCCTTTTGCGCGAACAGGACGCCTTTCAGCTCCGCGAACTCCGAGAAGGCCTTGGAATAACGCAAGCGAACTTGGCCGAAAAGATCGGCGTCAAGCAGCACCGCATCTCACAAATCGAAAATGGAGTTTTGCTTACCGTTCAGCTCTCCACGCTGCAAAGCTATCTCAACGCCCTCGGTGTTGAACTCGAACTCACCATCAAATCGGCAAACGGCGATCGCTCGACGTTGGTTCTCAGTGACTAACCCCCTACTCACGCGTCCCATTCCCGCAAGACTTTAAAGCTCCGAGAAGAACTTACTCGCGTGAGTTGCGCGATCGTATGCATTCCAGCGATAAGAAACGGCTTCGGTTAGTCAGCACTGAAAGAGTAGCTACCGGTCAGCCCGTTATGAATGACTACCGAATAGCTCTGGCCGCTAGCATTCGCGCCCTCGACCAGAGACTGAACCTCTTGCGCGTTGTAATAGCGGCTCAGCCCCAAGTACAGCAGTAGTAAGAGGAACATTCCCACGACAATGATCGCCGCAACCACCGTAGGTTGCGTGGCTCGTACTTCGGACTTGGCAATATCCACAGTGTCTACTGCTGGCATTCGCACCAGTGCTCTCCCTCTATCTTGGTTACCCCGGAGCAAGCGATGTCCTTCACACCCGTGGAGACGCGACTATCACCAACCGGGATTTCGCCGTCATCGTAGCATTAATGAATCAGATTTTACTTTCAGCATGTGAAGTATCACAGTTTATGAAGTAGAACCAGTCTAGACAGTAACCATTTGCACTCTAAGGGAACCACGTCATCTTCCACGGCCCCTACTACTTTAAGATTCAAGCCTCGGACTATGACGGCCATGAGCCGGTACGCGAGTGCCCAAAATGTGGTGAATCGAAGCCGCTTTCCAAGTTTGGCTATCACGATATGGGAAACGGCATAATCCACATTCAATCCTGGTACAGGAGCTGCAGATAACACCTCACGTTCCTTCACATAACTAAGAACCCAGACAAATTTCGTGCCAATACCAAAAGCTACTGACCTGCAATTTGTCTGGTCTCAAACAAAATTGGCGCATCAGAGGATTGGCTTCTATGCCCGAGCGCATGGCCCTGCACCCTCAGCCTCTCAACGAGTCACAGCCGAGTGAAGTAATTTCAGCCAACGAAGCCCCTGCATTCTTATCAGAACTCGGCATTGACGTCACCGGAATCCAAACATCGCTTCTCTCCGCTGTAGACGCTGCGATGCTACGAGACGATCCATTTTGGGCGAACACCGCCCCTGGATTCGAGCCGTGGTCAAATTTAGTACATGGAGTGCGCGAACATCTCCATAATGACGGAGAGTGGACCGTTGAGAACCCGCAAAATCGTCCCGTCATGATTCGCGATGAGGGTCGTTATGAACTCGCGGTCGCGGGCGGAGATTCGGGAACTGGAATCGCCGAGTTGCAACCCGGTTTTGCCAGGAAGCCCGGTAAAGCAAGAGCGTGTCAAGTATTTTGTGTGTGGGGCTTTCGGTCTGAGTGTTTATAGGTAGTTCGTAAAGCGTTCGGGATAGGCCACGGCCATTTGGTTGATGGCTTGTTTCCAGTTGGTGACTTTCCTGCCTTCGATGAGTCTTCCGCTGGTCGCGGCGGCTTTTCGACCTTCTTTAGCTCGTTTGGCCGCGCGTTTATCTTCGATATTGCAGATCATCAACCACAGCGTCTTAATCGCGGAATCATCATTGGTAAACTGCACGCGGTTGCGAGTGGCTTTACGCAGCTCGTTATTCATCGACTCAATGGAATTAGTCGTATAGATGACCTTTCTGGCCATGGGTGGGAACTGCAGAAACGGCACGAACCGCTCCCACGCATCGGACCAGACTTTCACTGATTGCGGATATTTCTGGCCCAATTCTGATTCGGCGAATTCATCCAACGCTGCGCGCGCGGTTGACTCATCTGGGGCAGTGTAGACCTTCTTTAATGCCGCAGATACCGCCTTACGGTCGCCATAAGCCACCCACCGATTCGCAGCCCGAATCAGGTGCACGACACAGGTCTGCACCATCGAATCCGGCCAGGTCGCTTCGACAGCTTCCGGCAAACCCTTCAAACCATCGCAGCAGACGATGAACACGTCCTGGATACCGCGGCTAGCTAAGTTTGCGCATACATGTGCCCAAAAGGATGCGCCTTCTTCTTTCGCCAACCAGATGCCCAGGATGTGTTTGATACCGTCCATATCCACCCCGATGGCCAAATACGCGGACTTATTGACCACGCGCCCACCGTCACGGACTTTAATTCGTAGCGCATCAAGAAATATCACCGGGTAGAACTCGTCTAACTGCCGGTTCTGCCACATCATGACCTCATCTAAGACAGCATCCGTGACTGCTGAAACTGTCTCATGGGAGATATCAACTTTCATGGCTGTGGCCATATGATGCTGAATATCACGAACGGTCATACCCCCGGCATACAAACTGATGATCATGTCATCAACATCAGTCAGCCGCCGAGAGCCTTTCGGCACCATAGTAGGCAAAAACGTGCCTTCACGATCCCTAGGCACAGTGACATCAACCGGACCATAGTTCGAATCAACCTTTTTGACATAGGAACCATTGCGGTAATTATCGCCGCCACCGGCCGCTTTAGCCTCACGATCGCCTTTGGAATACCCCAGGTGAGCATCCATTTCCGCTTCCAGGCCGCGAGTGACCGAGGCCTGCAACAAGCCACGCACTAAATCATTAGCATCCGTTGCTGTTGAGCCGAGCTCGTCAATAAGCTTGGCTATCTCCGGGTTCGCCAGCAGCTTTTGCTCGATTGCTTTGATCTTCGCGGAATCTTCCGGGTCTCGTTTCGCCACAGAATCCATTATGGTTTATCTCCTTCAT
>NZ_JBIMEN010000014.1:0-1121 GCF_043673995.1 Corynebacterium sp. L4757
TGAAGTGCCCCGAGTTTTGTTCCTAGGCGTTTGCCTTGATTTCCATTATTTCCTGTGGCGGGGTCTGCTTCCAAAATTCGGTTTCCACCTCGACCGGAGTTCGGTATCCCAAGCTTTGGTGGAGCCTAGTCTCGTTCCACCATGACACCCACTCGAACGTCGCGATTTCTACCTCGATCACGTCATCCCACCTGCGGGTATGGATCAGCTCGTTCTTGTAGGAGCCGTTAACGTTTTCGGCCAGAGCATTGTCGTAAGAGTCGCCGACACTTCCGGTGGAAGCGGCAATCCCGTGCTGGGCAAGTCGCTCGTTGTAGACCACGCTGACATACTGCGACCCGTGATCCGAATGGTGAATGAGACCTGTTGTTTCCTCAGCACACACGATCGCCTGGTTGAGAGCTTGCAGTGGCAGTGCTTCGGTCCGCATCGAGTCTGATAACGCCCACCCAACAATCCGTCGGGAGTAAACGTCGGTGACAAACGCGGCATACACAAAGCCTTTCTTCGTGCGCACATACGTAATGTCGGCCACCCACAGTTTATTCGGACCCTGGGCTTTGAATTCACGCTCGACTAAGTCTGGGCGCAGATCAGGCGTGTTAGCTTTTCGGGTTGTGATAGGTGATCCGCCTTTGCCTTTGCCAGAAACACCGGCCAAGCGCATCAGCCGGGCGGTTTGTTCACGACCGATATCAATTCCTTCACGGCGAAGCGCATGCCACATTTTCCGCACACCGTAAACACCGTAATTATCCCGATGAACAGCACTAATGCGATCAACCAGCGCAGCATCGCGAAGGCGACGAGCACTTAATCCACGGGCCTTGGATTGGCGATACCCACGCGAGGTGATAAACCCACCAGCCCGGTTATTTTTCAACGTCTTACAGATGAACTCGACGGAGAAACTACTCCGGTATTCATCGATGAACCGGATCATTTCCGACGTTTTGGGTCGAGTTCCGACGCGAAAAAAGCTGAGGCAGCCTTCAGAAGTTCATTGGTGTCGCGGAGCTCTTGATTTTCACGGCGTAGCCTCGCGTTTTCGGCAGCCAAATCTTCGGGCACGGGTTCTGGGATGTTTCCTGCACGGCGGGCCTGCTGGGTCCATTGACGAG
>NZ_JBIMEN010000015.1:0-48856 GCF_043673995.1 Corynebacterium sp. L4757
CTGTGTGCCATGAAACCCCCAGCTTTGGGGCTACTGCCTGGCACGCGGATTGCATCGACATGTTTTCCGCCAAGATGCGGTCTTCCACGAGACGGACCACACGGTCCTTGGCATCCTGGTCAAATTTCCTTGGCATGTTCCAGATCTTCCCATCTACTCAAACGGAACAAAACCTGGGACACTTCAATAAAGAAGTATTTTTAAAGAACTGAGGAACTATTTTGTTCCCTCATTAGTTAAACTTTAAGACATGATCATTTTGGTAGTACTTGTCCCTGTCGGATTGGCATTGTTTGCCATGCTGATGGAGAAGCTAGAAACCCAAGTGCTTGATAGCTAATCATCTCCACTAACTTCCCCAAAAAGAGCAATCCCTATATGGGATCCCCGTGATTGATTGGGGGGAATTGCACAATAGTGACTAATTCCACTGTAGTATGTGGGTTGTTATAGAATTTAAGCGTTAAAAGTAAAGGAGACGCACGTGGAAGGCGTACAGGAAATTTTATCGCGCGCTGGCATTTTCCAGGGTGTAGACCCGGTAGCCGTCAATAATCTGATTGAGCAGATGGAGACTGTACGTTTCCCACGCGGCACCACCATCTTCGAGGAAGGTGAGCCAGGCGATCGCCTGTACATCATCACCGCCGGCAAGATTAAGCTGGCGCGTCACGCACCTGATGGACGTGAGAACCTGCTGACCATCATGGGGCCATCCGACATGTTCGGTGAGTTGTCCATCTTCGATCCAGGCCCACGTACCTCCTCCGCTGTCTGTGTCACTGAGGTTCAGGCTGCGACCATGAACTCTGAGATGCTCAAGCAGTGGGTTGCTGACCATCCGGCGATTGCTCAGCAGCTACTGCGCGTGCTGGCTCGCCGCCTACGCCGCACCAACGCTTCTTTGGCAGACCTCATCTTCACCGACGTCCCTGGCCGTGTCGCAAAGACCTTGCTGCAGCTGGCTAACCGCTTCGGCGTTCAGGAAGGTGGCTCACTGCGTGTGAACCACGACCTGACTCAGGAAGAGATTGCTCAGCTGGTTGGCGCATCCCGTGAGACCGTCAACAAGGCTCTGGCCACCTTTGCTCACCGCGGTTGGATTCGCCTCGAGGGTAAGTCCGTTGTCATCGTTGACACCGAGCACCTAGCAAAGCGTGCCCGCTAAGCCCTAAGGCTCAACGCCCAACGCCTCATCGCTTTTGCGATGAGGCGTTTTGTTTTACTCTCACCCCTAGTTCAGCCCCGCTCTTCAACACGCTGAGCGCGGTGGAAGATCTAAAAGACCCCGGCTGCGGCCGGGGTCAAAGACGTGATTTAAAGATTCTTAAGCTTTATCTGGGTGCTCATCCAAGTACTTCAGAGCAGTGCGTGTTGACTGCTCGGCGGCGTGGCGCAGAACCGGGTCAACGTCGTCATACATTTCATCGATCATGACCTTGAGTTCGACATCCTTGCCGTACTTCTCCCACAGGCCCCGAATCTGTTCGAGACGGAAGTGGCGGCGGTCAATATACTTACGTGCAACCACTGAGACGTCCGGCAAGTCAGGACCATGACCTGGCATGAGAGCCACATCTTTGCCTCGCTCTTCAAGCATCGCCAAAGACTCGAGGTAGTCCTCCAAGTCACCGTCAGTCTCAGAAAGCAACGTGGTGTGGCGGCCCGCAATGGTGTCACCAGTGATGATGCCTTCCAACTCAGACTCATGAGGCTGACTGGACCACAGCAAGAAACTCACGGAGTCACTAGTGTGACCCGGAGTGTGTGCAACCTCAAGGGTCGGGCTGATTCCATCAAGCGAGATTACCTCACCATCAGTCAGCGGCTCTGCATCCTTGCTGCAATACGTTGGATCAAATGCACGAATCGGAGCGCCGGTGAGCTGGCGCAGACGGTGCGCACCAGCTGCGTGGTCATCATGACGGTGGGTCAGCAAAATGAGTGCGACTTCACCGCCGGATTTTGCGGTCACAACGTTGAGGTGCCCCTCATCATCGGGGCCTGGATCCACAACAATTGCGCTACCATCTTCATCACCTTTGACAATCCAGGTGTTGGTACCTTCTAGCGCTGTGTAGCTGGGGTTATCACACAACACCACACCGGCGTGCTGCGTTACGGTACGCAGTTGACTGTATGCAGGATGCTCCATAAATGTCAGCCTAGTCTATTACTGTGCGAATTCCACGATGAGTTCTACTTCCACCGGAGCATCATTAGGCAAAACTGCCACGCCAACTGCGGAACGTGCATGTGCACCCGCGTCACCGAATAGTTCACCAATGAAATCAGATGCACCGTTGATGACTGCTGGCTGACCAACAAAATCAGGCGCGGAAGATACAAAACCTACTACCTTGATGACGCGGGTGACGTTATCAAGGCCCACCTCAGCATCAACAGCAGCCAGGCCATTGAGGATGCAGGTGCGTGCCAGCTTTTGGGCTTTTTCGGCACTAACTTCAGCGCCAACCTTGCCGGTCGCTGGAAGTGCGCCATCTACCAAAGGAAGCTGGCCGGAAGTCCAAACCTGGTTTCCAACCTTGGTGGCAGGAACATAGGACGCCAATGGCTTTGCCACTGGTGGCAGGGCGTAGCCGAGTTCTTCGAGACGTGCCTTAACGGACATGCTTACTCAACCTCTCGCTTGAAGTATGCAACAACGTTCTCTGGATTCATGCCAGGAGTGATGGAGACCAGCTCCCAGCCATCTTCACCCCAGGAGTCAAGAATCTGCTTGGTTGCGTGCGTCAGTACAGGTGCGGTTGCGTATTCCCATTTCTTCATGCGCCCTATCATAAACAAAAGTGCTGGTTCCCGCGTTCACCGGTGTAGACCATGGGGGAGAAACAACGCCCGTGGTGACAAAGAATTAGCAAAGCCGCATGAATCCAGTCTTTTCTGGCCTTTCATGCGGCAGGAATCCCCACCAATATGCGGGAATGCAAAGTAGGACTAAATCCCGTTGAGTTCTCCACCCTCAGCGAGGTAGTCAGCCCAGCTAGTAACGTGCGGGTTCTTTCGCAGCAGGGCACGGCGTTGGCGTTCCGTTAATCCGCCCCACACTCCGAATTCGACGCGGTTGTCCAGTGCATCTGCCCGGCACTCATCTAATACTGGGCAATGACGGCAAATGACCGCAGCCTTGCGCTGCTCTGCTCCACGGACAAATAGTGCATCTGGATCGCCATTTCGGCACTTAGCCTGCGTTACCCACTCACCACGCTCTGGGGTTACGTTAGTTCCAGCCTGACTCGACGTTCTCAAGCTCACGGTCATCTGGCGCTCCTTCTGCTCAGCCACACACATTCCAAATTCGCAGGGCGTGTTCACGCTCTGGTAGTAAGTGTATTCACAGGATTTGCAGGATGTCTAACACGTCACACTTTAGGGGGGAGTTCGGTATTCCCCTCCGTACTTTGACCTTGTAGGGTATTGGGAGTGAAAGCTCTAGGAAGAATCTCATTGGCCACGGTCATCATTGGCCTGCTCATCGCTGTCGCACTCGCCCCGCTGGCGAGCCTATCGGGGGTGGCAATCGCTAAGACCAGTGAAGCAATGGAGTCGGACGTTGAAGAGTTGGAAGAGGGGAATATCCCGGGGGTGACAACCATCCGGGATTCAGAGGGCAATAACATGGCCTACCTCTTTAATCAGCGCCGTCATCCGGTGGAAGCAGATGAAATATCGCAATCGATGAAGGACGCGATCGTCTCCATTGAAGACCACCGTTTTTATGAGCACGAGGGTGTGGATTTTCAAGGTAACTTCCGTGCGCTCGCAACCAACTTGCTCGCCGGCGGCGTCTCCCAGGGTGCGTCCACCCTGAATCAGCAGTACGTAAAGAACTACTTATTGCTGGTAGACGCCGAGACCGATGAGGAACGCCAAGCGGCAACAGAGCAGTCGATTACTCGTAAACTGCGTGAAATACGTTTGGCTGCGGAGATTGACCGCACGTTAGAAAAAGATGAGATTCTGGCAAATTACCTGAACCTCGTCCCATTCGGTAACCATGCCTACGGCATTGAGGCAGCGGCACAAACCTATTTCGGGGTGTCTGCTAATGAGCTAACTTTGCCACAATCGGCGATGTTGGCTGGCATGGTGCAGTCCTCGGAGTACCTCAACCCATATACCAACACCGAAGAAGTCCTCAAGCGCCGTGCGACAGTGCTGCAGTCTATGGTAGCGAATGGGTATATAACCCAGGCTGAGGCCGATGAAGCCAACACGGATTCGCTCGGGGTCCTAGATTCCCCCGCCACCTTGCCTAATGGTTGTATCGGTGCTGGCGACCGTGGTTTCTTCTGCGATTACGTACTGGAGTACCTGGATGAGCGTGGCATCACCACTGATCAGCTCGCCCGCGGTGGCTACACCGTAAATACCACGCTAAACCCAGTCATCCAGGATCGTGCGAAGGAATCTGTGAACGCACAAACCTCCGCTGACGCGGGTAGTGTTGCGTCCGTCATGAACGTCGTGGAGCCTTCTGAGTCCAGTCGTGATGTCCTGGCCATGGTGTCCTCCCGTACCTATGGCTTGAACCTGGATGACAATGAAACGCTTTTGCCACAGCCTTATTCAATGGTGGGTAATGGCGCAGGCTCGGTGTTTAAGGTCTTTACCGCTGCTGCTGCCGTTGAAGCAGGGTATGGCATCAAGGATATGCTCGATGTCCCAACCCGATATGACGCAGAGGGCCTTGGACACGGCGGCGCAGATAACTGCCCTGCTAACCGCTACTGTGTGGAAAACGCTGGTACATACCAACCACGAATGACCTTCGAGGATGCCCTTGCTCACTCCCCTAATACCACCTTCATCCAATTGGAAGAGCAGGTCGGCATTGATGCGGTCGTGGATATGGCTGTGAAGTTAGGGCTGCGGTCTTACGATGATGAGGGCAGCTATAACGAGGAATACTCTTTGGCGGAATACGCTAAGGCAGCACCAATGGGCTCTTTCACCTTGGGCCCAACAGCGGTCAATCCGCTCGAGCTGTCTAATGTCGGCGCCACCATTGCTTCTTCCGGCACTTGGTGTGAGCCGGACCCAGTCACTGACATCACAGATCGTAACGGTAACGAAGTATATGTGGAGTCCACTCCATGTGAAGATGTTATGAATGGTGATGCAGCAGATGCCTTGGCAAATGCCATGACGCGTGATGCTGAGATCGGCACTGGTTCGGCAGCTGCCGACCAGATGGGGTGGAACGGTGAAATTGCCGCAAAGACCGGTACCACTGAGTCCAACCAGTCCGCCGCATTCCTGGGCTTCAACTCTGGACTATCGGCAGCGCCATACATCTATAACGATGGAACTACCACAACCCCACTGTGTACTAGCCCAGTCCGCCAGTGTGGCAATGGCTCCCTTTATGGCGGTACTGAGCCAGCACGCACATTCTTCGGCATGGCAACCCAGCTGCAGACCGCAACGGAAGGAACTATTCCGGATTATGATCGCGAGTTTGATGACGGTAAAAGCACTGAGCTGATGGAATCTGTTGAGGGCCGCACTGAGAGCGATGCTCGCCGCATCCTGGAAGATGAGGGCTACACAGTTCGCGTCATTGAGGTGTCTGGCACCAATGAACGAGCAGGCCGTGTGGTTCGTGCACTCACCGGCTCCGAGGGACTTGCCGATGGCGCTGAGATCACCCTTCAAATCTCCGACGGCACCGGCTACTCCGCACCGTCGAATAACTCCGGTGGCAGTGGCGACGATGCTGAGAATGCCTCCAATAACTCCGGCAATGGGGGCGGCAATAGCCGTGGAAACGGTGGCGGCAACTCCCCACCACCGCTTATCTCACAGGACGACATTGATAATTTCACCAATGAGCTTCGCCGTACTTTGGGCTTCTAGCCCAAATCGCTGATTCGTCCTTAAGCATAGATAAGGCGCGTTCTCCCATCACGATGTGAATGAGGGAACGCGCCTTATTTGTTTTAAGTTGACTCAGGATGCAGCTATTAGCTGCTCTTGAGTTTTAGCTGGATAGCTTTGCTTTGACAACGTCGGAGAGACGCTTGCCGTCAACGGCACCTGCGGCCTTTTCACCGGCGACCTTCATAACCTGGCCCATTTGCGCCATGGAGTCGGCACCGACCTCAGCGATAGCTCCATCAACAAGCTTGTCCACCTCGGCATCATCCAGCTGTGCCGGCTGGTATACCTCGAAGAATGGGACCTCGGAAAGCTCAGCTTCTGCCAGCTCTGGTCGGCCATTATCGCTGTACATTTGAGCGGACTCGCGGCGCTTTTTGATCTCACGCGCGATGACCTTGAGGATGTCTTCGTCGGTGATTTCGTGGCGGGCGCCGGAAGTCTCTTCAGCCTGAATTGCTGCCAGCAGCGAACGGATTGCGCTGGTGCGTTCTTTTTCTTTTGCCTTCATAGAGGTCTTGAGGTCTGCACGAATGGTTTCTTTTAACTGACTCATAGTTTCCCAATTTACCCCTGTAGGCTGGATGCGTGAAGAAAATCGTGCCATTACTCCTAACACCAGCAATCGCGGGTCTTGCCACCTTGGCGTGGGGCTACTCCGAATTAACCAAATTCGAGCTCAAGGAAGTAACAGTGCCACTGCTGAAACCAGGCACTTTGCGCGGTGCGGAAGATTTTAAGATTCTGCATATCTCCGATCTGCACATGATTCCAGGGCAAGAGAAAAAGATTGAGTGGGTTGCCGCTCTCGATGCCCTGGAGCCAGATTTGGTCATCAATACGGGCGATAATCTTTCTGATGTCGCCGGTGTTCCTGATGTTTTACGCGCAGTGAACCCTCTACTTAAGCGCCCGGGTGTGTTCGTCTTCGGTACCAATGACTATTGGGCACCGCGCCCGGTCAACCCTTTCAAGTATCTGTGGGGAGCCAAGCGTAAGCCTTCCTATGTGGATCTGCCATGGCGCGGCATGCGTGCCGCATTCATGGAGCACGGCTGGCGGGATGCTAATCAAGCTACTCATGAGTTTCAGGTAGGCAACGTACGCTTGGCTGTAGCCGGTGTTGATGACCCCCACCATGATTTGGACGATTATGCCGATGTTGCCGGTGCACCGAACCCAGATTCTGATTTAGCGCTGGCGTTGCTACACAGCCCTGAACCCCGTGTACTGGAGAAATTCGCTGCTGATGGCTACCAGCTATCGTTGTCCGGTCACACTCATGGCGGGCAAATCTGTCTACCGGGCTCCCGTGCTCTCGTGACCAATTCCGGGATTGACCGCGAACGCGTGGAGGGATTGCATGACTTCGATTCGATGAAGATGCACGTCTCTAATGGTTTGGGCACCTCCAAATTCGCACCCGTGCGAATCTTCTGCCGTCCTTCTGCAACGCTGCTGCGTATCACGGAAAAAGACAGCTAGACGGACACTCCCCACCCCCAAAATCGTTGTTTACGATTTGGGGTCATGCCCGGATGCGGCGTTATAATTTACGGGTTGCCACGCAAGACGTGGTCGCCGGGATATGGCGCAGGTTGGTAGCGCGCGTCGTTCGGGACGACGAGGTCGCAGGTTCAAATCCTGTTATCCCGACCAATATTTCACCCCGCTTCGCTTATGCGAGCGGGGTTCGTTCATCCCAGTTGCACATAAAATAGGTCGGACACCTGGCGTGTGGCCAAGATGCCCAACCTTGAAATTCAAGCTGTCCAGTTGATTAGACCAGCATTCCGGTGAAGAAGGCGGTCAGAACCATCAAGATGGACAGGACCCACGCGATGGGGAATGCCAACTTGAGGTACTTGCCCATCTGAGCGCCAGCAAGGCCGAGCGCGAGCCACAGTGCTGGGGAAAATGGCGAGACGAAAGTACCGATGACGTTACCGATAATGAGTGCAGCAGCTGCACCCAAACCGGTGACGTCGTAGGCCGCCACGGTCTCTTGCACGATAGGCAGGACCGAGAAGTAGTAGGCATCGGTGGAGGTCAACAGATCCAATGGAACACCCAGCAGACCAACGATGACGTGCAGGTAAGGTCCGACTGCCGCAGGAAGAACAGAAACAAGCATCAGCGCGATTTCTTCCAGCATGCCGGACTCATTGAGTACGCCCAAGAACATCGCTGCAGCCAGGATGACGCCCGCCATGGACAAAGCATTTGGCGCGTGGCGCTTGAGTGCATCCGACTGATCATCGACAGACTGGAAGTTCAGAACCAAGGCAATGGTTGTTGCAATCAAGAAGGCTGGTGCTGGTGGCAGAAGACCGGAGAGCAGGGCAACCAGAACCGCGAGCGCAATAACGATATTAATGATCGTAATAGCGCGGCCCTTGCGGAAGATGTAGCCCTTCTCCTCTTGAAGCTCTGCCTGGCGCTTTTCAAAGTCCGCAGCGATTTCCGCCACGTTAATCTCGGTGGAGCCAACGAATTCATCAGATGCCTGAAGCTTGGCGATACGGCGCTTCTCCGAAAGGCCCAGCAACGCTGCAATGGCGAAGACGAGGACAGCTGCGACTGCTTGAATTGGAATCAGGTGCATCCAGATATCGTTCGGATCCTGCGAGATCACAGAACCAGCGCGACCCAACGGTCCTGCCCAAGGGACCATGTTCATCACCGACGCGGCCATCGCCACGATGGTCAGAAGAACATAGCGCGACATGTTCATTGCTTTATATAGCGGCAATAGCGCTGGGATGGTGAGAAGGAATGTAGTTGAACCAGAGCCATCCAAGTGCGCAACAATGCCAATCGCAGCGGTGCCTAGGGCAACGAGCATGACGTTACCGCGAGTGGCAACAATCAGCGCTTTGATGACCGGGGTAAAGAGCCCGATATCCTGCAAGATGCCGAAGAAGATGATGGCGAAGATGAACATCACCACGACGTTCATCACTGAAGCTAAGCCGCTCTCATAGAACGTAGCTAAGTCTTCAAACCCGTATCCGAGAAGAAATACACCGACAACGGGAACAAGGGTCATCGGGATGATCGGATTTGTTCGGCCCCGAATCAAGATTCCGACAGTAACAGCAATGATGAGCAGGCCCATGATGGTGAGCCCTAGGGGAGTTTGCATAAAAATCTTTCAAAATCGCAGGTCTAGATTTCCACGATCTCAATGTACGTATTGTCGACTCACTAATTAAATCGACGAGTTATGCACCGAAACACATATTTACCTCACACACCTCACAATTTTCATTGAAGTGCCGTTCGCAACATCTGATGTTTTTCGTCCAAATCATATACGAAATCCCAGCGCATAAGACTGCATGTCCGCATCATGAACATACGTCGATCGATGACTCGTCACCATAAATAGCTCAGAAAATTGAGCCTAAAGCCGCCGTCTGGCGCTGGATAAAAGTCCCCCAACTTACTACCCCCACGGCGTCCACAAATCCGTTCCCCTAGGCCGGCCCTGCCCCTGAAGCTAAGGCGAGTAAGAAAACAAGGAAACGGCGCCGCATCCCTACAGCTGCGACGCCGCCCTATTCCCTATCACTCACAACGGATTGGAGAAACCGTCAGTCCGCCCCCTAAGCGGACTACGTGAGCAAGACCCACATTAGCACTCTAAAATTTCTCAAGTCCAGCCTCTAGCAGCGTTCACAGGCACCTATTATTTTATTGGAAACATTCCTTGTGTTTCCACAGAATTGCACAGATTCAGCCAAGTTGCCTCATGCTTCATATTAAGGTGGGTGAAGATGATTACTTATTTAGAAGCAGTACAAAAAGTTTATGCCGCTCGTGGCCCTTTAGCTGGTGCCGCAGAATCTGAGACCCACTGGCTTTTCAGCCCCAGCCGCTCAGACATCAAGCTCGGCCCAATCCTGGTCAACCGCGAAACCGGCGAGGTCGAGCAGTATGACACCAATCCCCACAATTGGCGCCCAGCACTCAAGAAGTTCCGCGCGCAGGAACCAACCCAGTTGGCCATCCCTGAAGAGTTCTACGAGGACCCAGAACAAATCAAAACGCACTAACCCGGAGGGTTAGTGCGTTAGAGATAGCGCCAGGACCAAATAGAACGATTAAGACACCGGGGCGGGTTCTTCATCGCGTGCTGGACCATCGCCTGGTTCTTCCGGTTCAGCAAATACTTGTTGTGGTTTGCGAGTCATCGCGGCGGCAATAAAGCCGATGACAACGATGGCGCCAAGCACGAGCGCCGCGGTCCACAACATAACGCTGCTGCCGCTATTGCCCGCGGAAATTAGACCGGTGGTAGCCCAGTTCAGTGGCATGAGATTAGCGATTACTTGCCAGATGGTGGCAATCTCCCCCGTGGTCGCGGTCTTCCAGACAAAACCCACCACGCCCAATTGAATGATGCCACCGAGGGCGGTCACCACCAACGCTGGAGTGGTTCCCATGCGAGTAAAGAGCTCACGGGTAATGACAGTGGATGCCAAGGCGCCGAGCGCCATGATGACCGCGCCAACAGCGAGGCCCAGCGCTGTAATGGAGCCGGCGAGAATCCACAGCAGCAGGGTCCCAGCAACGACAAGGCCAATGGTGCCAACAGTCACCGTGATGATGGCGCGGCCAGCGCGGTTAACCCACGCCCAACCCAACGCGGTACCACCGAGCATGACGAGTGCCGCCAGCAACATCGCAACAACCGGGCTAAGCGCGCCGGTGGTTTCGCCCTCAGAGGCAGCCAATTCCGGATCGAACTCCTCCGCGCCTTCGCCCGTCGCACCACCAGCAGGTGCTTGCACGGCCGGTAGGGCGCGCTGAACCGCATCTGCCTTGGTCTTATTTAGATCGGCCATGGTCTGGACGCGATCAGCGCCATCGGATAGCTCCTGAGATCCATCAGTCAGAGCCTGAGTGCCTGACTGCAGCTCCTGCAATCCTGCGAGCAATTCATTCGATCCCTGGGTCGCTGCATAGATGCCATCGTGATAGGCATAGCCGGGGACATCCAGCTGATTAGCTAACTCACGAGATCCGTCTTGAAGTTCCTTTAACGGGCCCTCGACCTGCTCGCTGACATCAAAGTTTTCTAGCTGGCCTTTCAGGTCCCCGATGGCACTGCGGACCTCATCGGCCTCATCAGAGTCCACGTCCTTCAAATCGCGCTCGGCAGCCTCCACGGCTTCCAAAAGCTGACCTTGAACTGCGCCAAGGCCCACAATCTGATTAACCGCGCCGTCGACCGCATTCGCAAGCTCAGTCGCGCCCGAGCCCAACTGCCCTGTACCTGCTTGCAGCTCAGTCATGCCGCTATTAAGCGCTTGCGCACCTTCAACAAGCTGGTCCACACCGGGTCCCAATTCATCGGTGCCATCAACGAGCTCGGAGGTGCCATCGACAAGCTGCTCTGCACCTGAGACTAAGAAACCAGCCTGCGACTGGGCCTCCCCCGCTGCGCGACGAGCGTTGACAATATCATCGGCAGTGACCTGTTCAGCAGGAGCGCCCGTGGTCTCATCGCTACTCGACCATGCTAGGGATGGTTCCCAGGACGTAGAAAACGCAAAAACCGCGCCCACAATAACGGGCACGGTTAATAGCAATAACCATAAAGCGCGGGCGGTACGAGAAGTCATACCGAGAAACTTATCTACCACCAGCGCCTATATGGTCAAGGCGCACCGAAGGTGCTCTTACTTCTTGGAAGCAAACAGCTCACGAACACGAGCGCCAAGGTTTTCATCAACATTGGTCCAGTACTCGTATACCTGCTGCTCAACCTGCTCAGAAACACCCGCCATAGCATTGGTGATGTTGTCTGCCAGACGCTCCTTAGCGCCATCATCCATTACCTCGCGGTAGAGGATGCCAGCCTGGATGAAGTCATCATCATCCTGGTGCTTGACGTAAGGTGCACGAACCAGGTCGGTGCCGTGTGGATCTGGGTTGACGTAGAGGTCAGACGCCTGGCCATTAGGCTGTGCAGAGGTCTCACCGTCATCCAGGTAGCCAGCGCCCTTGCCGTAGCGGTTCGGGGAGTAAACAGGGTCATCCTCGTTGTTGAACAGGAAGGACATGGAGCCCTCGTGCTCGTAGGTGTTGACCTTGTCAGCGTTCAGTGGCTGGTTAACAGGCAGCTGCTTGTAGTTAGCGCCGATGCGGTAACGCTGCTGGTCAGCGTAAGCAAAGACACGAGCCTGCAGCATGCGGTCTGGGGAAAGGCCAACTCCTGGAACCAAGTTGGATGGGTCCAGAGCAACCTGCTCAATCTGAGCGAAGAAGTTACGTGGGTTGCGGTTCAGAACGAAGTAGCCCACATCATGCAGTGGGTAATCCTTCTGGGACCAGGTCTTGGTCAGATCGAATGGGTTCCAACGGTAGTTCTCTGCATCCTCGAAAGGCATGATCTGGACCTTAACGTCCCAGATTGGGTAGTCACCCTGCTCAATCGCGTTGTACAGATCCTCACGGTGGTAGTCAGCATTCTGACCAGCCATCTCCGCTGCCTCAGCATCGGTGAAGGTCTCCCAGCCCTGACGAGTCTTGAAGTGGTACTTGATCCATACTGGCTTGCCCTCTTCGTTTACCCACTGGAAGGTGTGGGAGCCGAAGCCGTCCTGGTGACGGGAAGTCTTAGGAGTACCACGGTCACCCATCAGGTAGGTCACCTGGTGAGCAGACTCAGGAGTACGGGTCCAGAAGTCCCACTGCATATCTGCATCACGCAGGCCGTTGCGGCCTAGGCGCTTCTGGGAGTGGATGAAGTCTGGGAACTTCATGCCATCACGCAGGAAGAAGGTTGGGGTGTTGTTACCAACGATGTCGTAGTTGCCGTCTTCGGTGAAGAAACGAAGTGCGAAACCGTGAACGTCACGCCAGGTATCTGGGGAGCCCTGCTCACCAGCAACGGTGGAGAAGCGAACCATCATTGGGGTGACGGTGTCCTTCTGGAAGAGCTTTGCCTTGGTGAACTCCGAAACATCTTCGGTGATGTGCAGTTCACCGAAAGCACCGTGGCCCTTTGCGTGAGGGGTGCGCTCTGGAACGCGCTCACGGTTGAAGTGAGCCAGCTTTTCAATCAGGTGAATATCATTGAGAACGTTTGGACCCTGTGGGCCAGCGGTAATAGAGGTGTTCTCGGATGGGACGGGCTGACCAGATGGGCTGGTGGAATTGCCCTGGCCAGCTACGCGCTCGCCCTTCTTCAGTACTTCATCAGCAGCAGACATATTTGCTCCTAAGCTGTTGGGTTGATTTACATGGGGTGCGTCTCATTCTACCCACTTTTATAAATCCCGGCAAACAATAATTGAAGATTTATACGTTTTACCCAATATTCCCTAAGTTAATTAAAAAGGTCTTAATATCGGCGCAGTTGAGAGTCGTTCTATATCCCCGTGAGACTCAAAGTTTGATCGGTTTACCACCCTACGGTTAACCCCCAATGCGGCTGGTAGATTCATAGAGGTGAATTCCAACCATGGGCGCGATGACGCGCGTGTTACCGAGCTGGCGCTTGCTGCCGGTCGCGGTGATCGCAGCGCACTCACGGAATTCATTCGCGCAACCCAAGACGACGTCTGGCGCCTCTTGGCACATTTGGGCGGTCCAGAAATCGCCGACGACCTCACCCAGGAGACATATTTACGCGTCATTGGCGCGTTGCCACGTTTTGCAGCAAGGTCATCGGCACGCACATGGCTGTTATCTTTAGCCCGGCGCGTGTGGGTGGATAATATCCGCCACGACATGGCGCGACCCCGGAAGTCTTCGACCGAATATGAGGATGCCGCAGCAGAGTCAGCGTCGACCGAGAATTCCAGTGCGTGGGCTGAGTGGATTGATGCCCGTGCACTCATTGACGCGCTGCCCGAAGAGCGCCGTGAAGCACTCATCCTCACCCAGGTACTCGGCTATACCTACGAGGAAGCCGCCAAAATTGCTGGTGTTCGCGTTGGCACCATCCGCTCACGAGTATCCCGTGCCCGCAAAGACCTCATTGAGGGCGCCTAAAGACGCAAGAACGGGAATCGTTACGAAACATTGACGTTAACCTGAAATCTCCTAGCTACCTGGTAAAAGCCGATAGTTTCACGGGTAAGTATCGCGTCTGGGATTGTTTTCATGGTTATATAGCTCGCAATCTTTTATAAGCTTGATGTGTTGACTCGCCCGAAATCTGCGGGCGCGTTTTACGTTTTCTATTCGAGAAATTGTCGGCGTCCATCGCCGACCGTAGGCGCGGGGACACAAGCACCGTGAGGAGCTCGTTGTTCCTGCATGCTGCGAATATAAGAAAATCTGATTTGGAGTTGTCTTCCCATGATTAAACGCGCATTGGGTATTTCCATGGCGTTTGTTGGTGTCCTTGTGGGCGCCGGTTTCGCTTCCGGCCAGGAAGCAATGCAGTACTTCGTGTCCTTTGGTGAGATGGGTCTGTGGGGCGTTCTCGTCGCTGCAGCTTTGACCACTATCACGGGCATTGCCGTCCTGCAGCTTGGTTCCTACTTCCAAGCAAATGAACACACCGCGGTCTATGACCGTGTTACTGGACCGATTACTTCCAAGATCCTGGACATCGGCACGCTAGTCACGCTCTTTAGCATCGGCTTCGTGATGTTCGCGGGCGCCGGTTCAAACCTCTCGCAGCAATTCGATGGCCTCCCAATCTGGGTTGGCGCATTGATCATGCTCATCCTGGTGCTGGCCACGGGTCTTCTAAACGTGGATAAAGTCACCACCGTTATCGGCACCATTACCCCGGTCATCATCGTGTTGATTGTGGGAGTTACGGGCTACACGCTGCTTACCAATGACCTCGATATTTCGGTCGCGCACGAATACGCCGTCAATAATGTTGATGGTCCGTTGCCCAATTGGTGGATTTCTGCCATGAACTACACCGGTTTGAACATCATGTGTGCGGTGTCGATGGCAATTGTTATCGGCGGCAATATCCTGGATAACCGTGCCGTTGGTCTGGGCGGCGTCTTCGGCGGCCTGGTGACACTTTTGCTTCTGGCTCTGCTGGTTATGTCCCTATTCTTCGTTGCCCCAGAAGTTAATGGCACTGACCTGCCGGTTCTGGCGCTGATTAATGGCATTAATCCAGCGCTTGGTTACGTCATGACCTTTGCAATTTACGGCATGATCTTCAATACCGCGGTGGGCATGTTCTACGCCATGGCGAAGCGTCTGACCCGCGATAAGCCGCAGCTGTTCTACACCGTGTACGTAATTGCATGTCTCATCGGTTTCGTCCTGTCCTTCGTGGGATTCCAGTCTCTGGTGGCTAACGTCTACCCAATCTTGGGCTACATCGGTATCTTGATGATTGCCGTTATGTCCTTTGCATGGATTAAGAACCGCAATAACGTGAAGACTGAGACTGACCGTCGTCTGCGTGCGCGCAAGCTGGTGTCACGTAAGTTTGACCCACGCAAGCGCTTTACCAAGAAGAACGAGCGCGAGCTGGCCAAACTCGCTGGCGCATCCAATATGGAAACCACTGAGTTCGTTGACGTGGTCTCCGAAGAAGTCTTGGACGAGCTTGAGGCCGATACCGAGCTGGAAGACTTCGACCGCGAAGATCCAGCTCCATCTGTAACTTACGTTCAGCACACCAAGCCCGCGGTGCCCGAAGATGAGAACGCCGAGGCTTCTGTCTCTGATACTGCTGATTCTTCACCAAGTCAGACTTCCCCGGTTCAGGCAGCCAATGATCTAGCGGCTGATTCTACTTCCACGAGCGATTTGGATTTCGGTGAACAAAGCGATGTTCATGCGCCGAAGAAGAGCTAAAACTGCCAATAAATAGGCGCATAAAGTATCGGCGCATAAAGAAGTCCACCTGGTGACATCCTCTCTACGAGGAACACCAGGTGGACTTTTATGATCCTAGAAGGAGCTTAAACGAGAAGCTCAGCAATCTGGATGGTGTTCAGCGCTGCGCCCTTGCGCAGGTTATCGCCGGCAACAACCAGGACGAGGCCCTTATTGTCATCGGTGGACTGGTCTTGACGGACACGTCCGACCAGAACATCATCAATGCCAGTTGCCTCAAGTGGAGTTGGAACATCCACGACCTTGACGCCAGCAGCACCATTGAGCGCTTCCAGAGCCTGCTCAGGGGTGATAGCAGAATCAAATTCAGCGTGGATGGTCATGGTGTGGCCGGAGAAAACTGGGATGCGAACGCACGTGCCAGCAACCTTCAGCTCAGGCAATTCCAGAATCTTGCGGGATTCATTGCGTAGCTTTTGTTCTTCATCAGTTTCGCCGGAGCCATCATCAACAATGTTGCCTGCTAGTGGCAGCGCGTTGTACGCGATGGGCGCAACATAAGGCGCAACGTCATCAGTCTGCAATGCCGAGCCATCACGCGCCAAGTCAACATTGTGCTCACCAATAGACGCAACCTGTTTAGCCAAGGCCTCCACACCAGCAACGCCGGAACCAGATACTGCCTGGTAGGAAGAAACGTGCAAACGGTTCAAGCCAGCGAGGTTAGACAACACCTTAAGTACTGGCATCGCAGCCATGGTGGTGCAATTAGGGTTTGCAATAATGCCCTTAGCTGGGTTTTTCGCCGCATGTGGGTTGACCTCAGCAACGACCAGAGGAACCTCTGGATCCTTGCGGTATGCGGAGGAGTTGTCCACTACGGTAGCACCCGCAGCCGCGAAGACTGGAGACCATTCTTTGGAGGTAGAACCGCCCGCGGAAAAGAGCGCGATGTCTACATCCTTCACGGATTCTTCAGTGACCTGGGTGAGGTCTTCAACAACAATCTTCTCACCACGGAATTCCAACTCGGTTCCTGCAGAACGTGGTGATGCAAAGAAGCGCACCTTATCGGCTGGGAAGTTGCGCTGCTCCAAGAGATCGCGCATAACCTGGCCAACCTGTCCGGTGGCGCCAACTACTGCCAAAGTGGTCATGTAATTTCCTGTTCTCAATCTAGCTATGGATGCGTAAAGGCTTGTGGACTAGCGTCCTGTGCCTGCGTAAACGTTTGCTTCTTCTTCGCCGCCCAGCTGGAACTTTTCATGCAAAGCCTGTGCGGAACGGTCCAGGTCAGCTTCGCGGACCAGGACGGAGATACGAATCTCGGAAGTAGAAATCAGCTCCATGTTGACGTCTACATCACGCAGCGCCTCGGTGAAGTCCGCAGTAACGCCTGGGTGTGACTTCATGCCGGCGCCGACGAGGGAAACCTTGCCCACCTGGTCATCGTAAAGCACATTGCCCCAGCTGAAGTCTTCCTTCATCTTGGACAAAATTTCCATCGCGCGAGGACCATCAGCGCGTGGGCACGTAAAGGTGATATCAGTCTTGCCATCCTCCAGGGAGGATACGTTCTGCAAAACCATGTCAATGTTGATCTCTGCATCAGCAACAGCGCGGAAGACCTTAGCTGCCTCACCCGGCTTATCTGGGATGCCCAGCACGGTGACCTTAGCTTCGGTCTTATCAGTTGCTACACCAGTAAGTACTGCTTCTTCCATGGGAATATCCTCCATTGAACCGGCAATCAGGGTGCCGGCATCATTGCTATATGACGAACGAACTCGAAGTGGAACATTAAAGGCACGCGCGTATTCCACACTGCGCAGGACCAAAATCTTGGAACCAACGGCAGCTAGCTCCAGCATTTCTTCAAAAGATAGCTTCTCCAGCTTGCGCGCATTAGGCACGATGCGTGGGTCGGCGGTGTACACACCGTCAACATCGGAGTAAATCTCACACACATCAGCATTCAACGCTGCCGCCAGAGCCACCGCCGTGGTGTCAGAGCCGCCGCGACCCAACGTGGTGACATCGCGGGTGTCCTTATTGACGCCCTGAAAACCAGCGACGATACAAATCCGACCCTTATCCAAGGCTTCCTGCAAACGGCCCGGGGTGACATCCACAATGCGGGCATTGCCGTGGCGCTCGGTGGTTAAAACGCCAGCTTGGGAGCCCGTGAAAGACTGCGCGGTGGCACCAAGAGATTCCACGGCCATCGCAACCAGTGCGTTAGAGATACGCTCACCAGCGGTCAGCAGCATATCCATCTCACGCTGTGGTGGAACTGGGTTCACCTGCGCGGCCAAATCCAGCAGCTCATCTGTGGTATCACCCATGGCTGAGCAGACAACAACAACGTCATTGCCGGCTTTCTTCGTCGCCACAATTCGCTCAGCTACCGCGCGAATACGTTCGGCTGACTCCAGGGAGGAGCCTCCATACTTTTGAACGATGAGGGCCACGTCTAATTGCCACCTTCCGCCTAATGCTCAAATTTTTTCAGTGTGAACATTACGTGGTTTCCGCCGCAGCTGCGGACTTCTTTTCATTCACCTACTACCTAGATGCCCAAAGACGTCCCAGCATCGCGAAACCACATAATTTCTATCAATCAGTAGTCAAATTCCCATCGTACAGGTTTCACCCTGGCGAACATAGTTTGATACCGAGATTTTGAGACACTTTTCCCATTGATTGAAACACCATGCGGGAAGCTTGCTGGAAGCTGTTTAAGCATTGCTTGCCGATGTGATGAATCCACTATATCCAGCATTTCCAGTGCATCAGGTTTTTCACTACGGTATATGACGTGCTTTCAAATCTTCTCGCAATCGCATTTGCCCTGGCGTCGGCATTTGTCATTGCTTGGGGAACCGTGGTTCGTCAAAGAATTGCGGAGCAAGCCGAACATTCTGTCATGCGCGCGGCTGTCACCAACCCCTTGTGGTGGATTGGCACGTTCAGCGCCGTCGTGGCTTATGGGCTGCAACTCATTGCGCTCGGATTTGGCACTCTGCTTATTGTTCAGCCCATCTTGGTGCTGTCTTTAATGTTTACGCTGCCGCTCGCCGCCTGGTACCAGGGTCGCCGTATGTCTGCGGAAGAACTCACTTGGTCCGGCCTGCTCACGGTCTCCGTGGGCATCATCTTGGTGTTTGGGCGCCCAACCGGTGGTATCGAATCCCCACCACTCGATAGGTGGGTTCCTGCCTTTAGCGTCGGGATTGCCGCGATGGCATTTTTTGCCCTGTTGGCTTTACGCAACCGCACCCAACGAGCCCTGTTGCTGGGCATTGTCTGCGGCATCCTCTATGGATTTGTCGCAGTACTATCCAAGGCCGTCGTGGATACCTTCATGGCAGACGGCCTCAATGGGCTTATGACCTCCTGGCCGCTTTATGCCCTGGTTATTAGCGCTGGTTCAGGCACGGTGCTGCAGCAATACGCTTTCCACGCTGGTCCGCTGAAACATTCTTTACCGGCGATGAAGATTATCGAGCCACTCATTGCTTTTACCCTCGGCTATGTGGTACTCAGCGAACAATTCCAGGTTCGTTCCATCTTCGGCTGGACAGTGATGGCGCTAGCCGTAGCGATGATGATTCTGGCAACCATCGTGCTTTCACAAAAGCCAATGAGCACCCTACCTCGCGTGACATCATCTACCTCGCCGCGCGGCAAAGCAGATGTGATTTCTTAAATCGTCGGCTAAATCTCCCCTTAGACCACCCATTAGATTGCCCAAGGAAAGACCGCGAGCATATAAGCGGAGAACCAACTGCCAAATAGCGCCCAGCACGTCAATAGCAGCCACGCAACCCATTTCGGCAGCAGTCGCAGCGCCCCCAAAGCCCAAGGGATGAAAAGGATTGCGGCAGGCAACATCAACCGGGGACGCGAATGCATCACGCCATCCGACAATAAAATATTGGCGCTCAATGCCAGGGAGAATAGCCAGGTGGCCACATCAACGCGCCGCCACGCGAGAATCAACGCGAAAGGTACGCCCACAATCACCAGTGTGGATAACAAATATCCAGCAGTCTCAGTGCTGGTCAGCGTGGTGATAATCCAGTGCAGCGTCGCTGCCCCAAAATCAAAACCCGTATTCCAATGCTTTTCTTGAGTACCGAAATAGCCACCGACGTGTTCCAAGTGCCCTGAGGCCCAGATCAAATAGCCCAGCAATGGCAATGGGGAAAGAACCAATCCAATCCAGGCCTTGAGATTCTTTCGCGCATAAATTAGCACCATTACGCCGAAGACCGCGACCATCGCAATCGCAGTTATTCTCACGAAGGACAGGGCGAAGATAATCCCCGCCGCCACCAACCACCGGCGGTCAATCAACGCAACCAATGCCCACACAACGAGCGCGCCAAAAAGCGCCTCGGTATAGGCCATATTGAACACAATCGACATGGGCGCCGTAGTCACCACGATGGCACCGGCACTTTGACCAGCGAGGCCATAACCCCAGCGCGATACCAACGCCATGACACCAGCAGCTAAGAAAACGGTTGCCGCCAAATTAAATAAGATGCCCGCAAGCGCATAATCTATGCCGGTAACCACATGAATGACGCGGATAATCATGGGAAATGCCGGGAAGAATGCGAGCCGGATTTCTTGCGCCGGATCTTCGCCAATCGTGCCGGAGAAGTAGCCTTCCTGCGCGATATCGACGTAGTGCGCGGCATCCCATTTATTCAGCAATCCCCAGAGATTGTCTTCATTAACTATTGCCAAAACGCCCAGCATAATCAGCCGCAGCAGTGTGCCTAAAAAGACAATCCCCACCGCAATAACCCAAGCAAACGCGCTGAGATTAAACCTTCGTGGAGCAGCATCTTCCTCACGCACACCCGGCCACTTATGTAGACCTAGCACCTTGATTAAAGAAGATTCAGAGCCACTTCCCTCACCGTCAGTCGCCTGCACCGAGCTTTCTACCGCAACACCAACAGCATCAGCATCTTCGGAAGCGCTCGGGCGCGGTTCATTCGGCATCGGGCTCTTACTCATAGTGCTAAATCGTATCTTGCCCCCACCACAGCCTGTTCTTCCCGCCACGCCGGATTTGATGACCAGACTCTTTTACCAGCGCACGGAATAGCGATCCCGCAGTATGAAACACCCCTGGAGCAAGTCTTTGGGGGTATTGCTGAAATTATCTATGCCCAGGGTCACTAGGTGCGCTATGGTTGACCATATGACTTACCGGGCACGGCAACTCCTTCTATGCCGCGGCGGGTTCCAGTAGTCGTTTAAAGTACGACCGGCGCCCCGTCGCGGAGTTTGTTCTGCCGGTCGTACGACCCGGACACCTCAGATGTTGATGTGGGAAAAGCTCACCAACTCCCCCACGCACATTGCGCCCCACACTCTTAGACTTGTACTACGTCGGAAACACCGACTTGTAGCAGTATCGGCGCGATCAATCATCTGGCCTACATAGAAGGAAGTTTCAAACCCATGTCTCCTAAAGATTCATTCATCTCAGCTCCGCGCGAAATCACTACCCCATCCGGTCCTCGCCGCGAAGGCCAGCCAGCATGGAATAAGCAACGCGGCTCGTCCATGCCGGTAGACCGCTACCTGACCTTTGCGCAGGAAGTTGAAGATATCTCACTGCCTGACCGCACTTGGCCAGAAAAGAAGATTGAAGTTGCCCCACAGTGGTGTGCAGTTGACCTGCGTGACGGCAACCAAGCTCTGATCGACCCTATGTCCCCAGCGCGTAAGCACCGCATGTTCGAGCTGCTGGTCAAGATGGGATACAAGGAGATTGAGGTTGGTTTCCCATCCGCATCCCAGACTGACTTCAACTTCGTGCGTGAAATCATTGAGCAAGATCTGATCCCAGAAGATGTCACCATTCAGGTCTTGGTTCAGGCTCGTGAGCACCTGATTCGCCGCACCTTCGAGGCTTGTGAGGGCGCCAAGAACGTTATTGTTCACTTCTACAATTCCACGTCCAAGCTGCAACGCCGCGTGGTCTTCCGTAAGGACAAGCCAGCCATCAAGAAGCTGGCTACCGATGCCGCTGAGCTGATCAAGTCCATCGCTGTGGACTACCCAAACACTAACTGGCGTTGGCAATACTCCCCTGAGTCCTTCACCGGCACCGAGCTGGATTTTGCTGTTGACGTATGCAACTCCGTGGTGGACATCATGGAGGCAACTCCAGAAGAACCAATGATCATCAACCTGCCTTCCACGGTGGAAATGATCTCACCAAACGTTTACGCGGACTCCATTGAGTGGATGCACCGCAACTTCACCAAGCGTGATTCCATCATCCTGTCGCTGCACCCACACAATGACCGCGGTGAAGGCGTCGCTGCAGCAGAGCTGGGCTACATGGCTGGCGCCGACCGTATCGAAGGCTGCCTGTTTGGCAACGGTGAGCGCACCGGCAACGTCGACCTGATCACCTTGGGTCTGAACATGCTGACCCAGGGCGTGGACCCACAGATTGATTTCACGGATATCGCATCTATTCGCTCCACCGTTGAATACTGCAACCAGCTGCGCGTTCCGGAGCGCCACCCATATGGCGGCGACTTGGTCTTCACGGCTTTCTCTGGCTCCCACCAGGACGCCATCAACAAGGGCATGGATGCACTGGCGGATTCTGTTCGCCCAGGTGCCACCAACACCGATGTCACCTATGAAGAACTGCGCGAAACCACGTGGGAGGTTCCTTACCTGCCTATCGATCCAAAGGATATTGGCCGCGACTACGAAGCCGTTATCCGCGTGAACTCTCAGTCCGGTAAGGGCGGCGTCGCGTACATCATGAAGACCGACCACGGCATCAAGATGCCACGCGCTATGCAGCCAGAGTTCTCCACCATCGTTCAGGAAATTACTGATGCAGAGGGCGGCGAGGTCAATTCCAAGCAGATGTGGGATGTCTTCAACCAGGAATACTTGGAGCGCACCACTCCGCTGGAGGTCACCGCATTCGAAATCGATAATGCCGATAGCGATGACAAGGACGCATCAGTCAACGCGACTGTTATTTATAACGGTAAGGAATCTCAGATTTCCGGCAACGGCAACGGCCCAATCGCCGCTTACGCGAATGCGCTGGAGCAGCTGGACATTGACTTGGAAGTTCTGGAGTACAGCCAGCACGCACGTAGCGCTGGCGATGATGCTGAGGCAGCCTGCTACATCGGCGCTGACATCAATGGTCTGAAGATGTGGGGTGTTGGTATCGCCGGCTCCACCACGCGCGCTTCCCTGCGCGCTATGACCTCTGCTGTCAACCGTGCGCTGAGCTAAGCCAGCCCCTCCTCTAAGTCCGAATACTTCACCTCCTTGGCCAACGTGAGAAGTTTCCGTGTCAAAGCATGGGCGAACGCTTCTTAGCCAAGGTGGTGAACTACACTAAATGCGATGAGTAGCACGCCCAATAAACCACGCCCTGGTCGCCACATGGTGACTAGGTCTCGTCGTGCTGCCGCCGCAGAAAAAGCTGCTGAGCACGCCGAAGCAACCGAATCCTCCCAAGATTCTGCAGTAGAGCGAACTGCGGCCCCGAAGCCGTCCCCGCATGCAAAGCCGGGTGCCCAAGAAAACAGGCAAGCGAACGCGCACACCAACGCGCAGTCGAACACACAAACAAACGCGGAACCGCACAACCAGCACAAGAACCGCCAGCCCAGTGAGGCTGAACTCGCACGCCGCGAAGCAGTAGCGAAATTTCCTTTCGTTGCGGTCTCCCTGGGTGCTTCTGGAATCCATCCAGCGACCTCACGCCTGATTACTTTCGATGCGGTCACTTATAACGCTGAAGGCGAGATTGGTGAAACCACCCATATCGTCTTTAGCCCGGATTCCGATCCTGGCCCCAAGCACCAGCACGGTCTCACCCATGAAGAAGTTGCTGCGGGCGTGCCTTTTTCTAAGGCGTTGAAGCGGGTGGACAGGATCCTTGATGGCCGCACACTCATCATTCATGATGCGACAGTGACATGGGGTTTCATCGTCTCTGAGGCACGCAGTGCGATGATTGCTGCAGCACGTCAGAACCGTTCCAGCAACCGTAATAACCGCAGTCGTGCCCGCCGCATCAAGGTAGGTCATATCCCACGGCCAGTGGGAATCATCGATACCCTCGCAACGGCACGCCGCCAAGAACTAGTCTTTCAAGACGTACGCTTGGCGTCAGTTGCCATTGCTTCCGGTATCGCCGCCACCCCGCCGTTGGCCAGCGTGGAACGCGCCCAGATTCCAGCGGCGGACACCGCTCGCGCGGAGACCACGTTGCTGTGGCAACTCCACCAGGAGCAGGCACGACGGGGCGACGTAGTTGAGTTGGACCCGCAAGAGCTACGCGCCGATAAATTCGGTCTGCAGCGCTCCCACATTCGTGTGGATGCCATGGAAGCACCTCGCATGCACCATAACCCGGGCCAGTACCGCCCAGGCAAAGAATTGGTGCGCGGCATGGAATTCGTGGTTGCCCCGGAGGTTGCCATCGATCCAGACGTCCTCATTGAGGCCGCCGTGCGCGAGGAAATGAATTACGTGGAGAAGCTCTCCCGTGAGACCTCCATTGTGGTGTGCAATGTGACTACCGACCTCGTTGGTAAAGCCATGCACGCGGATCGCAAGGATATCCCGCTCATGGGGGATGAGGCGTTTTTGGCTGCGCTGGAACGCATCGAAGAACCCGGCCCAGAGCCCGTCGTGGAACAAAAGCCGACCGCTGCTCCGCGCCCACAACAACGCCGTAATCCAGCCAGCGGTTCCGCACCACGCCGTGACAGCGCTTCAGCAACCCATGCTCCAGGTGGGTCTAAGAGCGCAACCAACCGCGGTGCTGGTGCTAAAGCCGCAGCTGCCGGCAAGGCAGGTTCACATGCTGGTGGGGCATCACACGTGGAAGGCGATGACCCTACGAACCGTCCACAGCGGAAGTCTTCTCGCAAGCGCAGGCGTCGCCGCAAACCGAATGCGAACCCAGCCCAGAAGCAGCAGGGCCAGAATCAGAACCAGCCACACGGCCAGAGCCAAAGTCAGGGACAGAATAAACCTGCCCCAGCGCAGAAATCCGGCTCGCAGTCTGCTGGTGCAGGCGCTTCCACTCAGCAAGGCACCGGCCAGCAATCAAATAAAGGCAACGAGCAATCCGGCAATAAGCCTTCAGGTCGTAGGCGTCGGCGTGGCGGGCGCGGTGGACGCAACCGCAACCGTGGTGGACAGGGCACTAAGAGTTGCAACGGTGGCAGCACCAACCGCACCTCCGATTCCCAGAACAATGGCGGAAACCAGGGCGGCAACGCGCAAGCCAAGTAAATTTCTGTCCCGCCGCGTGGGGAGCAATCTAACGTTGCGGGTGAAATTCCGACTAGCCTAGAACCATGAGTTTTCAACTGCCGCGACAATTTAAAAAGTTACGTGCTCATACAGCCGTCACTGCTGCTCGTTTAGCTACCTACGCATCCCGTGCAACAGGTCGCGGTGCCGGAGGAATGATTGGCGGCCTCATTGCACGCGCTATTGATCCTTCCATCATGACCCAGCTTGCGGGTGAGCGCCCGGCAGTGATTGTGACCGGCACGAATGGTAAATCCACTACCACGCGCATGCTGGCGGCAGCTATGCGCACCAACTATTCCATTGCCACTAATGATGGCGGCGACAACATGGACGCGGGCATCGTATCTGCGCTGATGGCAGGTAAAGAGGCCTCCCACATCGTTTTGGAGGTCGATGAGCTGCACGTGCCACACGTCGCACAGGGAATGAATACGCAGGCGTTGGTCTTGCTGAATCTCTCCCGTGACCAGCTGGACCGTGTTGGCGAAATCAATAAGATTGAGCGCGCATTGCGCTCCGCCGTCACTGATAACCCAGACATGCTGGTCATCGCCAATTGTGATGATGTACTGATGACATCGGTTGCTTATGACGCAAAGAACGTCGTGTGGGTATCAGCTGGTGCGGGCTGGTTGGGCGACTCGGTGAGCTGTCCTCGCACCGGCGGGCACATCGTGCGCACGGAAGATGACTGGTACGCCGTGAAAAAGCTTGCCGATGGCCGCGAGTTCCGCCGCCCCGATCCCACCTGGTCAGTTGATGATAAAGGCATATTGACCCCTTATGGTGAGCAAGAATTGAACTTGGCGCTGCCGGGCCGGGCTAATCGTGGCAACGCAGCCCAGGCTATTGCCGCTGCAGTAGAAACCTTCCAGGTAGATATCAATGATGCTACGCATGCGGCTGAACAGGTCACTGACGTGGCGGGACGCTATTCCACCATTCAGAGCGGCAACCATGAGATTCGCTTGCTTCTGGCAAAGAATCCAGCGGGTTGGCAAGAGGCGCTGTCCATGATTGACCGCACCGCTGATGGCCTGGTGATTGCTACTAATGGCCAGGTAGCTGATGGCGTGGATATGTCTTGGCTGTGGGATGTAAAGTTCGAAGACTTTGAGGAGCTCTCCGTCAAAGCAGCCGGTGAACGCGGCACGGACTTGGCGGTGCGTCTGGTCTATGCAGATATCACGCATGAGCTCATCCCAGACCCCGTTAAAGCGATTGATGCGTGCCCACCGGGACGGGTAGAAGTGTTGGCCAATTACACCGCATTCCGCGATTTAAAGAAGGCCCTCGAGCGCGAAGCAAAGGATTCTTAAATGACTATTGAGCTCAATATCGGTCTCATCCTGCCGGATGTCCTTGGCACCTATGGCGATGATGGCAACTCCCTGGTCTTGCGCCAACGTGCACGGCTGCGCGGTTGGAATGCCGAATTCCACCCCATTCGCTTAGGCGAAGCCATCCCCAAATCTATGGATTTATACACCCTGGGTGGCGGCGAAGATACCGCACAGATTCTCGCAGCTGAGAATCTGCTCAAGCACACCGGGCTTATCCGGGCTGCGGAAGCAGGACGTCCGATTTTTGCGGTCTGTGCAGGTCTGCAGGTGCTGGGCGAGTCTTTCCGCGCATCCGGCAAAGTCGTGGATGGCCTGGGGCTTATCGATGCCACCACCTCTCCCCTGGCCAACCGCGCCATCGGGGAAGTTATCACCACTCCAACGGGTGCGGGATTCACCGCAGGTCTGACTGAACAGCTGAGTGGCTTTGAGAACCACCTAGGTGCCACCATCTTGGGTCCATCGGCGCAACCTTTGGGTACGGTTACTAAGGGCACCGGTAATTCGGATGATTCAGCCACCGCTGACTTACCCGATCGTGATGCGCAGCGCCGCAGCGAAGGCGCTGTCCAAGGCAGTGTTATCGCTACCTACATGCACGGCCCGGCACTCGCACGTAACCCACAATTAGCGGATCTCCTATTGGCCAAGGCCACCGATCAGAGCCTCGAGGACCTCGAGCCTTTGGATCTTCCAGCGATTGAGCAATTGCGGGCAGAGCGCTTGCGCGCCTAGCGAAAGTTTTACTAGTAACCTGCAAAGAATGAGTATGCGTTCTTCAGGTGGGCCGCGCGGGGCGCGCGTGTCCAAGGCTGATCATGAAGCTCAACGGGAAATTAACCGGCAGGCTCCCAAGATTAAGAACTTAGGCTCGCGCATATTTGCCCTATTCCGGCCTTATCGCCTGCAGATTATTTTTCTGATTTTTCTCGTCCTGCTCTCAGCAGGCTTAGGGATTGTCCCGCCGCTGATTACGCAGCGCGTATTTGATGATGGTCTCTTCCCTGAGTCCGGCGGGCCAAATATGCCCGTGCTGCTGCGGCTGGTCGGGCTGATGCTGGCGATTTTCATCATCACCCAAGTCATCAGCGTGGTGCAGACCTATTACACCTCACGCATCGGAAACCGCGTGATGGGTGATCTGCGCATCAAGTTATTTGCGCACCTGCAGTCGATGGAATTGGCATTTTTCACCCGCACGAAAACTGGTGTCATCCAGTCCCGACTGCAAAATGACGTGGGTGGCGTAGCCGGAGTACTCTCCAATACGGTCTCTTCCGTGGTGGGCAATACCGTCACGGTGATTTCAGCGTTCATCGCCATGGTTCTGCTGAGTTGGCAACTGACCATCATCGCCTTCATTGTGTTGCCCTTCTTAGTGTGGGGCCAGCGCAGAGTAGGACAGGTACGCGCCAGGATAGCTGGCCAGACCCAAGAATCTCTATCTGAGATGTCCGCGATTACGCAGGAAACGCTCTCTGTATCAGGCGTGTTATTGGCTAAGACCTACTCGCGGCAATCTTCGGAGATTGAGCGTTATGCGGAAGAAAACGCACACCAAATTAGCTTGCAGATCCGCCAAGCAATGAGCGGTCAGCTCTTCTTTGGCGTCGTCAATATTTTCATGTCAGCGGTGCCTGCCATCGTGTACTTGGCTTCTGGTTGGTTGCTGTCTTCCGGTAATAACGGCGGTTTTGCTTTCGGCGAAGCCGGTATTACAGCTGGTACTATCGTCGCGTTTACCACAGTGCAATCCCGCTTGCTCTTTCCAATGATGGGACTCATGCGCATAGCGCTGGACCTGCAAACGTCATCCGCGCTTTTTGCCCGCATCTTCGAATACCTCGATTTAGAACCCTCCATCGTCGATTCCCCGAATGCCAAGAGTCCCTCTGATGAACCCGGTCAAGCAGGGCACATCCAATTCGATAATGTCAGCTTCTCTTATGCGGATGCCTCCCCAGATTCCCGCCCTACTTTGGATGGGGTGAGCTTTGATATTCAACCGGGCTCATTCGTAGCATTCGTGGGCGCATCCGGTTCGGGCAAAACCACCATCGGAAACCTCGTGCCCAGGTTATACGATGCCACCTCGGGCACCGTTTACTACGCCGGCGATGACGTCAAAGACTTGAAGCAAGAAAAGCTGATGGAACACATCGGTGTGGTCACCCAAGAGCCTTATCTCTTCCACGCCTCCATCAAGGATAATCTACGCTATGGTTGGCCCGATGCTACTCAGGAAGACATTGAGCACGCTGCCCGCCTAGCCAATATTCATGAAACCATCATGAGCTTTGAACAAGGCTATGACACAGTAGTCGGTGAGCGTGGATACCGACTTTCTGGTGGTGAGAAACAGCGCATCGCGATTGCCCGTGTGCTGCTGAAGAATCCACGGGTCTTGGTTCTCGATGAAGCCACCAGTGCTTTGGATACCGTCAATGAGCGCGCCGTGCAGCATGCCCTGGATACGGCTGCCGAAGGCCGCACCACAATTGCGATTGCGCACCGGCTGTCCACGATTGAAGGCGCCGATCGCATCTACGTCGTTGACCGTGGGCGCATCATTGAAGAAGGCACCCACGCCGAACTACTTGCTACTGCTGGCGCCTACGCGCAACTTTATTCGCAGCAATCCGACTAGAACTGCAAGTGCGCTTGAAGCTCCCCTGCTATCTTTTCAAGGCGATGTTGGGCTGTCAGGTTGGCATCGGCAAGCTCTGTCTTTGATGCATTGTGTGCCATCGGAATGACAACTTCGAGGTAGCACTTAAGCTTGGGTTCGGTGCCCGATGGCCGACAAATCACGCGGTCATTGTTGGCGGTGATGCAGTACATGCCATCGGTTGCGCCAATGCCCAGCTCATCTTTGCTCAGGTCAATGGTTTCGGTGATGGCCGCTCCCGCGAACTGCGTTGGCGGATTCTCACGCAAGCGCTGCATAAACCACGGCACAGATACCGATGATAACGCCGGCGAGCGATGCCTGCAGTCTAGCCGTGTTGGGATCAATGCTTAAGCCTTCAGCCATCGGCCCGGTCATGGTCTTGAAACCATTATCGATGATCAGACAAAAGACGAAAGAAAAGAGCAGAACTGGGACAGCTGCCTTCGGATTTAATCCAGTAGTGGATGAAGATGTACTTCTACTCATGAGAGTTCAGGGCATTTCCTTAGACTGCGGCAAGCGGAAGGGCGATTTCCATCATTGCGGTAAACGCATTCTGGCGTTCTTCAGCAGTGGTTTTCTCGCCTGTAATAATGTTGTCTGAAGCAGTGAAGATTCCGAGCGCTTCCACACCTGCATGAGCAGCGGTTGCATAAAGTGCCGCGGATTCCATCTCGACGCCGAGCACACCCATGGCCGACCAACGCCTATTCACGGTGTCGTCGGCATTGTAGAAGATATCTGAGGACAGAATATTGCCCACGTGGACGGGAACATTTTGGCGTTCTGCTTCATCCACCGCTGCCTTTAGCAGCTTCCATGACGCGGTCGGCGCGTAGGTCCCTGGCAGGTGGTACTGGGACAAGAAATTCGAGTCAGTTGAAGCTGATGCACCAATGACAACGTCATAGAGGTTGACGTCTTCTTGCAATGCACCGCACGACCCCACGCGGATGACCTTCTTGACATTGAAGAAATGGATCAGCTCATAGGAGTAAATACCGATGGAAGGAATTCCCATGCCTGAACCCATGACCGATACTTCGGTGCTCTGGAAAGTACCGGTATAGCCAAACATGTTACGGACGGAATTGAATTGCACCACGTTATCCAAGTAGGTATCTGCGATGAATTTGGCACGCAAAGGATCACCGGGCATGAGCACGGTCTCTGTAATCGGATTATCATTCGGGTTGATGTGCGGAGTGGACTGACCAGCCATTATTGAAGGCTCCTAACGCGAATGTTGTCACTAATGTGAGCCGAGCATAACAGCAAATAGTATGTTATGTAGCTCTCACAATAAGCCCGCCCAGGACCTTTGCCAATGGTGCATGTTACATATGTTCCGTCCCGTGGTTACGTTAGTTCCACCCAAGGTATAGAGCTCCCTGCTTTATCGCCCCAAGCTAGGATCGACCCCACGGGCGTCCTCACGAAGAACCCGCTGTGCGGTTTCAATGTCAATGACCAAATGCGTAGCCAAGCCCATACGCAGTGCTACCGTGATTGCCTGAACTTTGGACTCACCACCCGCAACCAATAGTCGAGCAGGACGGGAGCGCAACTCCTCTAGCTGGATCGCAACCGTGCGCTCATCAATCTCTTTCACCGCAACATCGCCGTTGACATCATAAAACCGGGAGCAGGCATCACCAATGGCTCGCGCCATCAGCTTCTTGCTTTCCTCTTGCCCCATAAGCCCAAGGTTCATCACTAGGTTCTCTGGCGAGACATCACCGACAGTAAAAAGCGCAACGTCTACATTTGCGCCTTCATCAAGCATCTCTTTAATGTGGCGATCTTGGGTGACAATTTCAAAGGCCTGCTTATTGTCCAAAATGACCGGCAAGGGAAGTAGGGACACCTCAGCATTGAGAGCCCGAGCCATTCGGGTGAGCGTCACCATATCACTGGTGGAACGCGAGGAATGGGCGTGTCCACCTTTGAGCTGCACCACCTTCATCCCAGAAAGGTCCAGCTTACGCATGTGTTCTGACACCGAGAGCATCGTCGTTCCCCACGATAGTCCGACACTCATGCCATCTTGCAGCATATCCTCCAACAAGGCGGCACCTACATTGCCCAGCTCCGAAAGCAACTCATCCTTAGTCTCCCCCACTGGGCGAACAACACGGACAGTTTTCAAGCCGAAGGCAAGACGCATTTGCTCAACGACTTCATCGGAGCTTTCTCGCGGATCATTAATAGAAATGGTGACAAAACCTTGTTCGCGGGCATAAGCCAAAAGCTTTGACACCGTGGGGCGCGAGACTCCAAGTTGGGCTGCGACCTCCGCCTGGCTCAGGGATGACACATAGTACAACTTGGCTGCATCAAGCGCTTGAGCATCCCTGTTATCCAACATAACTCCATTATGGCGCAACTTGCGCTACCCATACCGGGATTAGGCAACGCTTACCCATGATTACCGGGATATATCGGTTGAATCTATACGGATAAACGCCCCTGCAGCGCACGGGAAAGCGTGAGCTCATCAACAAATTCTAGGTCTCCGCCCAAAGGCATACCGGATGCCAACCGGGTGATCTTCAGGTTAGGAAAATCACGTAATAACCGCACCAAATAGGCAGCGGTTGCTTCGCCTTCAGTATTGGGGTCGGTCGCCAAAATGACCTCAGTAATATCCGGCGAGTCATCATAGAGTGGATTGTCCTTGGTGGAATCCGCCAGTTCCCTATCGGGCAGCACCCCACCTATGCGCTGCAGCAGCTGCGAAATATTCAAATCCTTCGGACCAACATTGGCCAAAGGATCGAGCGCGCCGCCCAATACGTGGTAGCGACCTTCATACTCACCGGTGCGTTCAATGACCTGGATATCTTTAGGCTCTTCGACCACGCAAATGGTTCCGCGATCACGCTGGGAATTCACGCAAATGCGGCACACGGTTTCGCGTGAAATATTGCAGCAAATACGGCAGAAGGTCACGCCATCGCGCACCGCTGAAAGCGCATTGGTGAGTCGGTCGATATCTTCGGGATCCATGTGAAGGACATGAAAGGCAATTCTTTGCGCGCTTTTAGGACCCACTCCGGGAAGTCGCGACAGCTCATCAATGAGGTCTTGCAACGGTCCTTCAAACACGCTTAATTACGTCCCTTCATGTAAAATTCCAGCGATGCCGAAACGACATCTTCTATAGGTTAAAACATCTAAAAGACCGCGTACGTTTCACTATTGCAAAACGCACACGGTCAGTTTAAGTGGAAACTAGTTCAGTTTAGCCGAACAAGCCTTCCATGCCACCACCGTTCATACCCTGGGACAGTGGGCCAATCTTTTCTTGCGCCAAGTTGCCGGCCTTCTCGTGTGCGTCCTTGAATGCGCCGAAAACCAAGTCCTGCAGGGTCTCTACGTCTTCCGGGTCAACGACAGACTTATCAATCTTCAAGTCAACCAGTTCTGCACCACCGGTCATGGTGACGGTAACCATGCCATTGCCGGCGGTACCTTCAACATTGGTAGCCAAGATTTCTTCTTGAGCCTTCTGCAATTCAGCCTGCACGCGTGCAGCCTGCGCCAAGATGTCATTCATATCTGGAGTTGGATTTGGTTCAGTCATCGAAGAGCCTTTCATTAATAACAACGTTTCTAAGGACTCAGTGTACCGATTGAAGCAATTATGTCCCTGCCAAATAGGCCATGATCACTACCAGCCGACGCACAGACCTGAAAAATGATCAGAGCTTACGCGCGCCCAGCTCACGAGCCAGCAGTTCCATAGCCACTTCAGTGGCACTTCGCCTATCCAGCTGTCCCTGTTCACGGGCATCATTCATCATGTCATTTTCTTCAACTTCACGTGAGTACTGGCTTTGCGCAGCCGATGCGCCTGGCGCACCGCCATTTGCCCCACCGGCTTGTGGTGTCCCGGCGTTCTGCTGCGGAGCCTGCGATTGTGACGCTGGCCCGCCAAAGCCACCGGCATTTGGCGCTGCATTTTGCCCAAACCCACCGGTTGCCGAATTTCGCTGAGGCACCTGTCCTGCACCATTGCTCGGGCCATCAGCATGTGCATCTTCTGGTGGCGCTGATTCGTATTCCGGGTACTCCTCTGGACCAGGATCAGGGGGCAGGGGGCGACCATCGCTGAATGTGCCTGAGTTTCTTAATTCCTGCTCGCGCTGTTGTGTTTGCTTTTGTGCTTGGGCAATACGCGCACGCCAATCTTGCGCCGGTTCCGCAGGCTTCTGGGCAGCAGGCTTCTGCATCGCCGGCTTTTCCGACTTGGGCTGTGGAGCTGGTACTTGCTCAGGCTCGCCACCCGGTGCGGGACTCGGCTGGCTTGGTGCCTGCCCGCCGAGAGCACGTGGGGTTCCCCAACCTGAATTGTTTTGCACAGATTGGGTGTCAGTTGGTTTTTCTACAGACTCATCCACTGGCGTGGTGGGTGCGGGAGTGTTGTAGTCCCTAGGACTCTCTGACTCCTGATCATCATCACTGGCTTCACGCGCTGCGTTATTAGCGGCGTTTGGATTCCACGTATCAGGTTTCTTCTTCTGTGCGCTAAAACCGGCTGCTCCAGGGTCCGTGCCCACAATGCAGTTCACGGCCAAAGCTCGTCCGGCCTCTTCGGAAACCACCGCAACGACATCTTGGTTATTCGATGGCGCGTTAAGACGCTCCGCCAACGCACCCGTGGTGTGTCCCAGGACCAAGGTGTCATCCTTCAGCCCCAGCACGCGTGCTTCAGTCAACATAATGCCGGCTACCTTGTTGCGCTTAGAAACACTCGCGCGCAGGCGCTGCCAATTATTACGCAGCTCCTCAACCAAATCTTCCGGACTATGTCCCTCTGCAGGAGCCGCTGCTGGGTCCGTAGCAGGCTCTTGCTGTTCTCGATCCTGCTGCCCCGTTGCCGCCGACTCCTGCTGCTGCGGCGCGAGCTGCTCCGGAGTTGCAGGCTCAGGCGATGTCGAATCTGCAGACGCGGACACTTCAGACTGTTGCGAAGGAGGCTGCTGTGCTGGCTCCGACTGCGCGGACTCCTGCTGCTGTACAGGCTGTTGAGGCACGTCCTGTGCTGGCTCACGAGTCTGCGCTTCCTGTGACTGCACAGATGGTTGCTCAGAACGTTGCGGTTCAGCCTGCTGAGGTGGAACCTGCTGTTGAGGAGCCTGTTGCTGCGCAGGCTGTTGTGGAACGGACTGCTGCGTAGATTGTTCCGCAGCTGGGGTATTCTGGGGTTGTGTTTGCGGTGTTTGTTGAGGCTTAACCTGTGGCGCCTGCTGGGCTTGCGGTTGGCTCGGCTGTTGCGGCGATTGTTGCGATGGTTGTTGTGGACGCTGGGACTGCGGAGATTGCTGCTGGTTGCGGCGTGCAGCAATCGCTTGGGCAGCCTGCTGTGCGGCAGCAATACCAGAAGCACCGGAGCCCGCAGCGCCCGAAGATGCGACAGGATTGCTTGGTGCAGAGCTTTGTTGCTGCCCGCTTTGTTGTGGTGCAGCACCTTGAGCAGGAGCACCAGCACTGGTTGGCGCCACATTGGTGGACGTTGGTTCCAACACCAAGTGCGCGCAGAGAATCTCCAGCAACAGACGTGGAGAAGTCGCACCACGCAGGGCACCAATTTGTTCGTTGACGGTAGCGGCATAATGCGCGAGCTGAGCGCCTGAGAATAACTGGGCTTGCTCGGTGAGGATTTGGCCGCGATCCACTGGAGCATCGACAAGACCGGCGCTGATTGCATCCGGAACCGCCTGCAGGATCATCAGATCGCGCAGGCGCTCCAACAAGTCAATTGCGAAGCGCCGTGGTTCATGGCCTGCTTCAATGATGGAGTCAACATGCTTGAACAATGCTGCTTTGTCACCTTGCGCGAGAGCAGCGATGGTGTCATCCAACAAGGTTACATCGGTGACGCCCAGAAGCGGACGGGCAATGTCATAGGTCAAGCCATCTGGGCCGGAACCAGCCAACAGCTGATCCAGAATGGACAGCGTGTCACGTGGGGAACCACCACCGGCGGCAATCACCATCGGGTAGACGGAATCTTCCACATAGAGTCCCTCCGCCGCGACGGTGCGCTCCAAAAGGCCTTTCATGGCTGGAGGCGTCAGCAGACGGAATGGGTAGTGGTGGGTACGGGAACGGATGGTGCCAATGACCTTGTCCGGTTCCGTAGTTGCGAAGATGAAGATGAGGTGCTCTGGTGGCTCCTCGACAATCTTCAGCAAAGCGTTGAAACCCTGGTTAGTGACCATGTGGGCCTCATCGATGATGAAGATACGGTAACGGGAATCTGCAGGCGCATAGTAGGCACGCTCACGGAGCTCACGCATATCTTCCACCGAGTTGTGAGACGCCGCGTCAAGCTCAGTCACATCAAGGTTGCCAGGGCCCCCAGGAGCCAGCGAGACACAACTAGCGCACTCACCACACGGTGTGGACGTTGGTCCCTGCACACAATTCAGCGAGCGCGCCATAATGCGAGCGGAAGAGGTCTTGCCACAGCCGCGCGGGCCGGAAAAGAGGTACGCATGGTTGATGCGCCCTGTATCAAGAGCTGCTGAAAGCGGTTGGGTTACTTGTTCCTGCCCCACTACTTCAGCGAAAGTCGCTGGTCGATATTTCCGGTATAAAGCCACGGATCTGATACTACCTTCTCTGATTCTGGCTATGAATCCGAGCGAGTCCAATCCAGCATGTCGATACCTTGTTCGGCCACTGCCTGCTGCATCGCCGGTACACCTTCATCCACCGCATATGCGTATTCGGCATCAGTGAGCATGATGATCTGAAGGGCCAACGTCAGCCGCTCATCCTCTTGTACTTGCGGGGTTGGACCGCCCCACAAATATGGGGCAATCAGCATGCCGTGCTGCACGGTGATATCGGCGGCATCATCCAGCTCCGACGCAATATTTGGCAACAGGACACCAGGCTGCGCGGGCAGCACTCCATTTGCTGATTCCAGCTTTTCTGCAACACCCGACACCGCAGCAGCAACAGCTGCCTGCGGAGCACTGGCAACAGCAAGGAGTTCGCAGCGCACAGGCATGTCTGAATCTTGCTTCACTAAACCGGTGTTCACATCAGCGAACTGAGTGGTCACAGCCAGGTTTTGTCCATCATCTAACGCGGCTAGCCCAAGCTGCCTGCCATTGACCTTCTTAAATTCAAGGTCGGCAGGGATTATCTGGTCGAGCCAATAGGCAGTTTCCTCGCGGTTAATTTAGGCACCCAACTTCTCTATTGCAGCAAGCAGTACACACGTAGCCACACCATCCATGGCATCTTCCACTTCTTCTTGTGGAGGAAGAGATGGCGCGAGACGGATATTGCGGTCATTCGGATCTTCATTGCCTGGGAATGAGGCACCAGCCTTCGTCAGCACGATACCGGCTTCCTTTGCCAGCTCCCACACGCGCGTTGCGGTGCCGTCAATGACGTCCATGGAGATGAAGTAACCGCCCTCAGGCTTGGTCCAGCGTGCAACCTCGTACTCGCCCAGACGTTCTTCAAGGATGTTCTGCACAGCGGTAAACTTCGGCGCCAGAATTCCAGCATGCTTGCGCATAACAGAACGCACCCCTTCAGCAGAGCCAAAGTAATTAGCGTGAGCCAGCTGGTTGAGCTTATTTGGGCCAATGCCACGCGCATTCGCGATAGACAAGTACCAGTCAAGGTTTTCCTTGGAGGATGCGAAGAACGCAACACCCGCACCGGCAAAGGTGATCTTGGAGGTCGAAGACATCACCCAGAAACGGTTGGGGTTGCCGGCCTTCTCTGAAATATCCAGTACATCAATGATTTCTGGGAATTCATCGGTCAAGGTGTGCACTGCGTAGGCGTTATCCCACATGATGCGGAAATCCGGGGAAGCCGTTTCCATAGACGCAAGCTTTTCGATGCTTCCCTTGCTAAACGTCACCCCCGTCGGGTTGGAGAACATTGGCACAGCCCACATGCCCTTAACCGAAGGATCTTTAGCCAGCTCAGCGATAGCATCTACGTCTGGCCCATCTTCGAGCATTGGCACGGTGACATTTTCAAAGCCGAACTGCTCAGAGATGGTGTGGTGGCGGTCGTAGCCTGGTACCGGGCAGATCCACTTGCGCTGCTCATCAGCAAACCATGGCTTTTCGGAATCATTATTACCGAATGCGCAGGACCACGAGATGAGATCGAACTGGATATTCAGCGAGGAAGAATCTGCAGCCAACAGTTGCGCAGGGTTGATTCCAAGCAGCTCGCCCCAGAGTTCACGGATATCAGCAATGCCTTCACCGTTGCCGTAGTTTCGCAGGTCGGTGCCGTTTCTATCCGTGTAGTTATCTACACCAGGCAAAGACAGCAGCTCATCTGCTAGGTCCAGCTGTTCAGCCGAAGGCTTGCCTCGCGTCAGATCGAGCTTGAGACCCTTTGCTTTGAGCTCTTCATAATTTTTACGCGTGCGGTCAGCTAATTCTTTTAGCTGATCAGAGTCAAGTTCAAGCAGCGACATGAGACGTGCTCGCCTACCTTTCGGTTCTGTATGAGGCCCTATGTGGAGTCCAATAGTAGCGAATTTATACAGCCGCTGTTTTCACATCCCCGCATTTGCGGGCAAGTGGCAAAACAAAAAATCTCGGACCCTGCGTCTAGTGCAGAAGTCCGAGATTTTCACTGGCGGAGGATGTGGGATTTGAACCCACGAGGGGCGTGAACCCCGCACGCGTTCCAGGCGTGTGACATAGGCCGCTAGTCGAATCCTCCGAGAAGAAACATTATCAGCACGGACAACACCACACAAAATCAGCAGGTCACAACGTAATTTAAAGAAAATTATTAAAGTATCGAGTTTGCACTACCGGGATTCCTCGAACTGCTCCTCAGTAAATGTCTCGGCGCCTCAGCGCGCCCCTTTTCGCCAGAGAACATTCCTGACATGCCCTTTGCATACCCTTTGTTTTGTAATGCAGTCGCTTAAGCGCTAGGCTCTAGGACAGGATTCCGCGTGGCGTCATCCTGTGAACTCCCCCAGGGCAGGAATGCAGCAAGGGTCAGCAGGCTCTGTCGGGTGCGCGGGGTCCCTTTTAAGTTTTCAAGGACGCGACGTCAAAGCCGTCTTGCGCAAGCCATTCCAAATGAGGTGGCGTGTTCATTCCCCACTCTTGACGCTTGGCTAAGAAAGCTTCGATAACCTCGGATTCTGCATAGCCCCCATCGAAAAGATACTGACAGAACCCGCGCGGGCCAGCATCTTTAATCCACAGCCAAATGTAGTCGAGCAGGGAATTGTCCCCGATCAGGTCTTCTAAACCTTCGGGGATAAATTGACGTTCGGTTTCGAGGCGGTCTTTCAGGTCTTTGTCAAAGAACCTGTACAGGTAGTCCATGCTCGCGTCGTCTTCGGCGTATTCGTAAATTCCCTGCCCATCCATAGCTGCCAGTGTAGCCAGAAATCTTTTCTTACTTCCGGTCGTTGACTGTCAACAGTGCACGGTCAACTTCGGCCAGGACTTCATCGACGATAGCGGGATTGAATTCCCTGTTCTTACGCATATGCAGTAGCTCTTCTTGCGAAGCAAGCAATGCAACTTCACGGGCTTTGCTGGCCTCCGTGCGAGCGCGTTTAATCTTTTCCATACGCACGCTGCGCTCATCTGATGATAAGTCGCCGGCACCGAGGTTTTCTTCAAACCAGTTATCCACGGCGACGGCGATTTCTGGGTCGAGAGTATCGGCATAGTTGCGCAGGCTGCGCATCGCGGCTTGGCGCGAGCGTTCAGAGACTATAGCGCGCATGGCATCTTCGGCGGATTCTGCCTGCGAGCGCAAAGACAATTGGTTCATCAGCCACGGCAGCAACAAGCCCGGGACCGCCATGGTTATCAGCAACACCGTGAGCGCAATAACCGCGAGTTCATGATGATAGGCCAAAGCGCCGGTGGGAATAGACAAAATCAGTGCCAGTGTCACGAGTCCGCGCATACCCGACCACGTCATCAAGAGAACTTCTTGCAGGCGGGTGGGTGCGCTGCGCCGCTGCCCAGTCTGGCGGTTAATTAGGCACACAATATACATCCATACTCCGCGAATGACGATGGCAACCAGCGAAAGGCCAACACCAACGAAGACGGAATGCCACAGGTCAGAGCCAACCTCATCAATGGCATCGCGCACGGACATGCCGATGAGACCAAAGGCGACGCCGGTAAAAAGCAGCTCGGCAGAATCCCAGAAATTCTGCCCCGAGGAACGGTCTTGCGCAATCAACGGTGCGCGGGAGCTTAATTCAATAGCGGCGATGACCACGGCGATAACACCGGAGGCTCCCAAATATTCCGCGGTGATATAGGTGCCAAATGGCACCACCCAGGTCAGTGCATTACGCGCGGTGGAATCATCGATTTGCTTCATAAACCACGCTGCTGCCCGGCCAATAACCAGTCCCAAGACAGCGGCAACCACCGACGAGTAAACAAAGTTCAATACTCCGCTGGCAACGGAGAGATCATTTCCTTCGGTAACCGCGAAAAGCGCTAGATGGAAAAGCACAATCGATGCGGCGTCATTAAACAACCCTTCGGTCTGCAAGGACGTTGTAATGCGATGCGGGATACCTGCTGGTTCGGCTACTGCTTCTACGGCAACGGGATCCGGTGGGGCGATTGCCGCGCCAATCAAAATCGCACCGGCAAGCCCAATACCGGGAAGCCAGAAATATGCTGCGGCACCAACGCCTGCGGTAGTAATGACCACCAAAACCACGGATAGCAACAAGATGGTGCGCCATTGTTCGCGAATCACGCCCCACGAAGTCCGCCGGGCTAACGCCCACAACAGCGGCGGTAAGAAGATAGGAAGAATCAACTCCGAAGGCACTGTAAAGGTTGAAAACCCCGGGATGAACACCACCGCGGTGGTCAACAATGTCAGCAAAGCTGGCCAGGGCAAACCTGTCTTATTACCTAATGCGACAGCAAAGACCGTCGCGGCTAAAAGCCCTGTTAAGCCCATCAAAATATCCATGCGCTGGAGTCCTTTAATTATTAGCAGTCCACGTACATGGCTGGTGTGCAGCTTCTTGCTGTGCAAAGTCTTGCGGATCAAATGCTTCCAGCAACTCATCAGCGCTATGGATTCCAAAATAACCTAAAGACTGCGCAAGCTGCTCAATAATGGATGCGATCTCTGTAGTTTTTAACATCTCTCGCAAGGTCACTGCCCCATCGCGTTTGGCTAAGCGCTGGCCTTTGTCATTTAAGACCAAGGGAACGTGCACATACTGCGGGACGTCATAGCCTAAAAGTTGCGCGAGATACGCCTGCCGGGGCGCTGATGACAATAAATCATCACCGCGCACGACTTGATCAATACCTTGCTCGGCGTCATCAACGACGACCGCCAGATTATAGGCCCAATCCGGGCCCAGTGGGCCAATCTGATTGGCATTGCCGCCCCGGCGCAAAATCATGTCATCAACATCACCGGTGTATTCGCCAGCCAATTCATCAAAGACCGTAAACGTGGATACCCCGGAGCGCAGACGAAGGGCGGGGACGCGGGAGGCATCGGCAAGCAATGCTCTTTTCTCAACCCTTTCCTCGTCGCTCAAACCCCGACAAGTCCCGGCATATTGCCCGGGAATCGCATGCGGGGCAGAGGCTGCTTCCTGGATGTCTTTGCGCGAGCAATAGCACTCATAGTGCGGAAGCTTCGCCAAAGCCTTTTCATAGATGTCATAGCGATCCTGCTGGTAGATAACCTCCCCGTCCCATTCCAACCCCAGCTGATCCAAATCTTCTAACTGACGCTGCGCCGACTCCGGCGTGGAGCGCTGCTGGTCAATATCTTCGACCCTCATGAAAAACTGCCGGTTGGTGCTGCGCGCATACAACCACGACAACAAGGCTGTGCGCAGGTTGCCAAAGTGCAAGTCCCCTGATGGACTCGGCGCATAACGCCCCGCACCCTGAGTGTTGCTGTGCGGCTCGCTGCGATGGCGACCTGGCTGCGTGCCGGCTTGCTTTTCCTGCGTTGTTTGGGTGTTCGTGCTGTGTGGCAAAAAATGCATAATTTCTAGGTTACGACTTCAGGTGCGAAGATGTATTTCATGACAAGTAAATCGGCAACCGCAACCGCAGAAAATGGCGGCGAGAGCATCCGATTCATCCCGGTACAGTCCACTCTGTATCCGTGGTTGGTCACGGTGTTTGTCGTCGTCTTCCTTATTTCCAACATCAACGCCACCAAGGGTGTTGAACTTGGCCCTTTGATCACAGACGGCGCGTTTTTCTTATTCCCTCTGGCTTATATCGTCGGCGACGTGCTGGCCGAATGCTACGGCTTTAAATCCACCCGGCGCGCCATCTACATCGGCTTTTGCATGGCAATTTTGGCCGTGGTGTGCTTCTATATCGCTATTTGGCTTCCTGCCGCAAGCTTCTATGAAGGCCAAGAAGCCTTCGCTGCGACCTTAGGCTTGGTGCCGCAGATTGTTCTGGCTTCTCTGGCGGGCTACCTAGTGGGCCAGCTGCTCAACGCCTGGATCATGAACACGATGAAGAAACGTTCTGGCGAAGGCGGTTTGAAGACCCGCTTGATTGCCTCGACCGTTGTTGGTGAATTTGGCGACACTTTGCTGTTTTGCGCCATCGCCGCGTCCGTCATCGGTGTCGACTCCGTCGGCGGCTTCATCAACTACGTCGCCGTGGGCTTTTTCTGGAAGACACTCATTGAAATTTTGCTCTTGCCGGTGACCACCCGAGTGATCGCCTGGGTGAAAAAGCGCGAAGATTACGTTCCGGTGTAAATAACTCCCGTCTCGCATGTGATGAGGCTTGGTGTAGCAACGTTTAGTGGCTCGCCAAGCCATTTCTTTTATGAAAGGGCAGGGATTTTATGACAACGACAACTAATCAGGCTGAAACTACCGCGGATGTGCTGGTTATCGGTTTTGGAAAGGCCGGCAAGACCATCGCCATGAACCGCGCGGAGCACGGCGACCGCGTTATTTTGGTGGAGCAGTCCCCGAAGATGTACGGCGGAACGTGTATCAATATTGCGTGTGTTCCGACCAAGACCATGCTGGTGGATTCCGAGCGCGGCGTGAACTATCAAGATTCGGTTCAGCACCGTGACAGCTTTATCGCCACTTTGAACAAGGTCAACAAGCAGCTTGCCGATGACTCTGGCGTCCTTGTCGTCGACGGCCATGCACAATTCACCGGTCCGCATTCAGTGCTGGTCACCGGCAGTGAGGAAGAGCTGGCTATCGCTGCGACCACGATTATTATCAATACCGGTTCGACCCCCGTCATCCCTGATATTCCAGGTGTAGATTCGTCTCGCGTCATAGATTCCACCGGTGCGCAGCATTTAGACTCCACGCCAGATTCTTTGGTCATCGTTGGCGGTGGCCCGATCGGTATGGAATTTGCCACCATGTTCGCGCAGTTTGGCACGCAGGTCACCATCTTGGACCGCGGGGCAAAATTCGGCTCAGCCTTCGATGAGGATGTTGCCGCAGAGGTCAAAGCTGACTTGGATGCCAAGGGCATCACCATGATCAATGGCGCTGATGTCACGGAGCTAAAAGATACCGATGACGGTATCAAAGTGCGTTACTCGGAGGATGGCTGTGAACATGCCATCGATGCCACCAACGTGCTCTTTTCCATTGGCCGTACTCCCGCCACCGAGGGCCTGGGATTAGAATCCGCTGGAATCGATACCACGGAACGCGGTGCGATTGCCGTGGATGAGCACCTGCGCACGAACGTCGAAGGTGTCTACGCAGCTGGTGATGTCACCGGTGGTCCGCAATTTACCTATATCTCTTATGACGACCACCGCGTGATCACCTCGGATCGCTGGGGCGATGGCTCGCGGGTAACCACTGGACGGTTATACCCAACCACCACCTTTATTAATCCACCGGTTTCCACGATTGGCATGGGCGAGCAAGACGCCAAAGATAACGCTGCCTCCGGCGGGCACACCGCGGAGGTGCGGTTTAAAAAGATCGCCGATATTCCCATCATGCCGCGCCCGAAAATCGTGGGCACGCCACAAGGTGTAGCGAAATTCATCATCGATGTGGAAGATGATCAGATCCTAGGCGCAACGTTGTACTGCGTTGATTCCCAAGAGCTCATCAACTTCGTAACAGTAGCAATGCGCCAAAAGATTCCGGCCTCAGCGCTTGGCGATGGCATCTATACCCACCCGTCCAGCACCGAGGTCTTCAACGCACTCTTGGGTTAATCCCGCTACTTCTTGTTGGCGTAGTACCGTCCCATGAATTCATCGCGGTAGGCCTCGTAGTAGCCGCCATCGATGGACTTGCGGATGTTATCAACCAGGCTGATCATAAATTGCAGGTTGTGGATGGTGCACAAGGTACCCGCCAAGAATTCCTTGGCTTTGAGCAGGTGGTGGATATATGCGCGGGAGTAATTTTCCGAGACATAGCCACCAAATTCTTCATCGATACCGGTGAAATCGCGCTTGAACTTCGCGCCCATCAAATTCATGCGCCCATCAAGTGTGTATACGCCACCGCGGCGTCCCAAACGAGTTGGCGCGACGCAGTCAAAGGTATCGGCACCAGCTTCAATCGCGGTGAACATATCATCAGGTTCAGAAATACCGAGCAGGTGACGTGGCTTGTTCTCCGGCAGCTCATCGCTGCACCAGCCCACAATCGTGCCCAGGTTTTCTTTCTCCAAAGCACCACCGATGCCGAAGCCGCCGAAACCGCGCTTACCTTCGGCTTCTGCTTGCTCTGATAGCTGCACTAGGCCACGGGTAGCCTGACGGCGCAGGTCTTCATACTGCGCGCCCTGGACCACACCCCACAGCGATTGCTTCGGGCGGTGCGTGCGCTCATTGGTCAACCGGTCATGTTCATCGAGGCAGCGCTTGGCCCAGCGGTGCGTGCGGTCGACAGAAGCTTCTTGATACTGGCGGGTATCGACCAACGTGGTTAATTCATCGAAAGCAAACATGATGTCAGCACCTAGGCCGTGCTGAATCTGCATGGAAAACTCCGGGGTAAAACGGTGCTTGGAACCATCGATGAAAGAGCGGAAATCCACGCCATCTTCATCGACATGCGCCAGACGTTCTTTCTTGGCGGCGCGGATATCGCCCTCAGTCAATTTAGCCACATCCATGGCCAGGACCTTTTTAAAGCCCACGCCCAAGCTCATGACCTGGAATCCGCCGGAGTCGGTGTAGGTTGGGCCATCCCAGTTTTCAAAGGCAGCAACGCCGCCTGCTTCATCCACGATATCGTGGCCCGGCTGCAGGTAGAGGTGATAAGCATTGGATAAAATCGCCTGCGCACCGGTGGATTTAATCTGCTCCGGGGTCAAAGTCTTCACCGTTGCCTTGGTGGCAACGGGAATGAAGGCAGGGGTTTGAATATCGCCGTGCGGAGTATGGATAACCCCGGTGCGGCCGTGTTTACCGGGGCTGCCATCACCCAGGCGGGTAGTCACATCAAAGGAAAGATCGTCAGAGTGCTCGTGGCTCATAATCAACCAGTCTAAACTGCGCGGGCACGTTCCTTCTCTTCCCACTCTTTTTCCAAAGCCGTGCCTTCAATATCCAGCGGTGGCATGATCTTATCCAGCCACTTGGGCATCCACCAGGTAGCTTTGCCCATCAAGAACATAGTGGCTGGCACTAGCGACATGCGGATGAAAAAGGCATCGAAGAATACCGAGACTGCCAGCGCGAAACCAAAGATTTGAATGAAGGGCAATGGCTGGTTGATGAAGGCCACGAACACCGAAATCATAATGATCGCAGCGGCTGTGACCACCCGCGCACCTTGGGTAAAGCCCACGATGGTGGATTCATCCACGCCTGAGTACGGCGATCCCGGCGTCGGCTCACCGTTATTGTGCGAATAGTACTCGCGCATTCTTGTCACCAGGAACACCTGGTAATCCATCGCCAAACCGAAGGTCACGCCGATAAGGAAGATGGGCATGAAGGAAATCAGCGGGCCAGGTGCTGGAACCAGATCCCACAGCCCTTCCTGCCAGACCAAAACCGTCAGGCCGAAGGCACTGCCCACCGACAGCAAGAAGCCAAGTGCCGCGACGAGCGGGACCAATAGTGAGCGGAAGACTAAAAATAGCAGCAAGATGGCCAGGCCTACGACGATGGCCAAGTACAATGGCATGGCTTCCTCGAGGCGTTCGGTGATGTCCAGCTGCACGGCGGTCAAGCCCGTCATACCCAGGTCTGCGCCAGTCGCGTCTCCAATACGCGCGGTGGATTCACGCAGTGCACTGGCCACCCCGACTGTTGCCGGATCGGTAGGTGATGTCTGCGGGGAGACCATAATCTGGGCTGCCTGACCGTCTTCACTGAGTCCTACGATCTGGGCATGGCGTACTCCACCCACGCGCTTGAGCGCATCAGCGGTGTACATGAATGAGGACAACTGTGCTTGTTCAGTTGGCGTGGAATCCTCACCCTGCGCTGCCATCAGCGGCTGCAACGCGGCCGCATCCTCATTGATGTTCTCTGCATCGACGATGACCAAGAATGGGCCGTTAACACCCGGGTAGAAGCCTTCAGACAACAAGTCCGCTGCCTTACGCTGCGTAGTATCCGGGTTGGAGGTCGTATCTGCGGGAAGTGAAAGCTCCATGTTCAGCACCGGTGCCGAAAGCGCACCCAAGCTCAGCACAACGAATGCCATCACGACACCCGGCATCTTGCGCACCAGGCGCACCCAACGATTACCCATCGTCGGTGTCATGCGGAAGGTGCCCTTGGTGCGCTTTTCCTTAATTTCTGGGGCGTCGGTGTGCGCGAACTCGGCATCGGCAAGCTGTGCGCTTTCTACGCCGACCTGATTAGCAAGCTCGGCAGACTTAATGTCCTGCTTGGTGTTTTTGATCTTTTTTCCGCGGCGGCGGTTGCCGGCGACACCAGGGATACGGCCTGCGAAAGCCTTATCCCCGAGCACTCCAAGCAATGCCGGGATGAGGGTCAGCGCGACAATCACAGAAATGGCGACGGTGGCGGCAGCCGCCAAACCCATGGCGGTAAGGAAGCCGATATTGGCAACCACCAGGGCGAACAACGCAATGAATACGGTGGCGCCAGCGAATACTACCGAGGAACCTGCGGTACCTGCCGCCATACCGGCAGCATCTGGGCCTTCTTTAGTTTCTCGCTCGGAACGGTACCGCGACAAAATAAACAACGCGTAGTCAATGCCAACGGCCAAACCAATCATTACGGCCAAGACCGGAGTGATGTTATTCAGTTCGACCCAGTGAGTAGCAATGAAGAGCCCCAGCGAGCCAAGCCCGACGCCAACAATGGCGGAAATGAGCGGCATACCGGCGGAGACCAGCGAACCGAAGGTAAAAATCAAGACGAGGAAAGCAACGCCAATACCGATGATTTCTGAGGTGGTGTTAACGGTAATCGCATCACCAAAACCCGCACCGCCAGCTTCTACTTGCAGACCGGCATCGCGGCCGATGTCCATGGCTTCGGTGACAATATCCTTATCGGATTGCTCTACGGAATAAGGACTTTCAGCGTCAAAGTTGAAGGTGGTATACGCGATGGTCTCATCATCGCTAATCATGGACAGGTTGTCAGCGTCTTCGCTGGCTGCTTCTTCCGGCAGACCCATTGAGGTGAATTGCTCAATGATGCCCGCTTCAAGCTCTGGGGAGACTTCCAGCGGATTACCAAAACGCATGGTATCGCCCATATCCAGGTTGTTTTCTAGATAGGAGATGACTTCATCAATAGCGGCGTCATTGGCCGGATCGGAGAGCTTTTCGCCATCCGGTGCTTTAAAAACCAGGTTCACAGAGGCCGCATTAGCGGGGTTTCCGCCTTCGGGAAATAGCTCCATGGTGCGCTGGGTTGCTTCAATCGCCGGGGTACCAGAAATTGAAAACTCTGATGTCATCGGCTTCATCAGCACCGCTGCTGCACCGCCGACGCCGGCGAGCAACAGTACCCACGCAATGATGACTTTCCACTTGTTGAGGTACGACCAGCGACCTACGCGGAAAAGAAACTTAGCCACAGTGACAAACTACCTTCAAGCAGACAACAGAATTTAACCCACAAAGGCACATGTCGGCCTTAAATAGACTTTGTGCCCCTAGTTTAGGCGGGGATTGTTCTCATTGAAATTTCGACAACTATTTGTTGCTTGAATTCTCAAACGATTCTTACGCGATATCCATCTCTCACCACGAAAGATTCTTGAACAATCTTAAACCTGGCCTCGAATTACTTTGCAATGCTGTAGTGGCCAGCCAGTGCTGGTCCCGCAATCACACTGATAACACCGAAGATGTTATCCAACATGTTCAACAGGTTGGTGAACATCGGCATGATCGACTTCAGCAGCGGAGCGAAAGGGCCAGCAGAATCCTCGATTGCCTGAGAACTCAGCTCAGAGAATTCATCCGATGGCTTTTCTTTGTCCTTCTCCCCATCTGCGTCTTCATCCTGGTCAGATTCCGTAGGCTCACTGCTCAACTCCGAAGAACCGGAAGATAGCTCAGAGGATTCCTGTGCTGATTCAGTGGTTTTCGTGTCTGCCGTTGCCACTGCGGTGCCGGCCAAAGTCATGGATGCTGCTGTAGCGAAAGCCACTGCTAAACGGGTGAGCTTCATCAAAGAAGTCCTTTTCTTGATCTTTTCTTGTACCTGTCTACTATCGCTTCAACGCTCAATTCATTACTTCCCTGAAGTGCCCCGAGTTTTGTTCCTAGGCGTTTGCCTTGATTTCCATTATTTCCTGTGGCGGGGTCTGCTTCCAAAATTCGGTTTCCACCTCGACCGGAGTTCGGTATCCCAAGCTTTGGTGGAGCCTAGTCTCGTTCCACCATGACACCCACTCGAACGTCGCGATTTCTACCTCGATCACGTCATCCCACCTGCGGGTATGGATCAGCTCGTTCTTGTAGGAGCCGTTAACGTTTTCGGCCAGAGCATTGTCGTAAGAGTCGCCGACACTTCCGGTGGAAGCGGCAATCCCGTGCTGGGCAAGTCGCTCGTTGTAGACCACGCTGACATACTGCGACCCGTGATCCGAATGGTGAATGAGACCTGTTGTTTCCTCAGCACACACGATCGCCTGGTTGAGAGCTTGCAGTGGCAGTGCTTCGGTCCGCATCGAGTCTGATAACGCCCACCCAACAATCCGTCGGGAGTAAACGTCGGTGACAAACGCGGCATACACAAAGCCTTTCTTCGTGCGCACATACGTAATGTCGGCCACCCACAGTTTATTCGGACCCTGGGCTTTGAATTCACGCTCGACTAAGTCTGGGCGCAGATCAGGCGTGTTAGCTTTTCGGGTTGTGATAGGTGATCCGCCTTTGCCTTTGCCAGAAACACCGGCCAAGCGCATCAGCCGGGCGGTTTGTTCACGACCGATATCAATTCCTTCACGGCGAAGCGCATGCCACATTTTCCGCACACCGTAAACACCGTAATTATCCCGATGAACAGCACTAATGCGATCAACCAGCGCAGCATCGCGAAGGCGACGAGCACTTAATCCACGGGCCTTGGATTGGCGATACCCACGCGAGGTGATAAACCCACCAGCCCGGTTATTTTTCAACGTCTTACAGATGAACTCGACGGAGAAACTACTCCGGTATTCATCGATGAACCGGATCATTTCCGACGTTTTGGGTCGAGTTCCGACGCGAAAAAAGCTGAGGCAGCCTTCAGAAGTTCATTGGTGTCGCGGAGCTCTTGATTTTCACGGCGTAGCCTCGCGTTTTCGGCAGCCAAATCTTCGGGCACGGGTTCTGGGATGTTTCCTGCACGGCGGGCCTGCTGGGTCCATTGACGA
>NZ_JBIMEN010000016.1:0-49271 GCF_043673995.1 Corynebacterium sp. L4757
GGCTCCTCTGACGCTTCCGGTGACGCAACCGATGTGGAGATGCCAGAACTCGGTGAGTCCGTCACCGAAGGCACCATCACCCAGTGGCTGAAGTCCGTTGGCGACACCGTCGAAGTAGACGAACCACTACTCGAGGTCTCCACCGACAAGGTCGACACCGAGATCCCATCCCCAGTCGCAGGCACCCTGGTAGAAATCCTCGCTGACGAAGACGACACCATCGACGTCGGCGCAGTTATCGCACGCATCGGCGACGGCAACGCCAAGCCAGCAGCAGAAGAAAAGAAGGAAGAGCCAGCAAAGCAAGAGGCTCCAGCCAAGGAAGACACTCCAAAGGAAGAGGCTCCAGCCAAGGAAGACACTCCAAAGGAAGAGCCAAAGAAGGAAGCTCCAGCTGCCGAGGAGAAGAAGGAAGAACCTAGGAAGGAAGCTTCTTCTGCGAAGGTAAACACCGGCGACAACGTTCCTTATGTCACCCCACTGGTACGCAAGCTCGCTGAAAAGCACGGCATCGACCTCAACACTGTTGAGGGCACCGGTGTTGGCGGCCGTATCCGTAAGCAGGATGTTCTGGCTGCAGCCGGCGAGGGAGACGCACCAGCTGCTGATTCCGCAGCCGCACCTGCTGGTGAGCGCGCTAACTGGTCCACCAAGTCTGTGGATCCAGCTAAGCAGGAACTGATTGGCACCACCACCAAGGTCAACCGCATCCGCGAGATCACGGCGACCAAGATGGTTGAGTCCCTGCAGATCACTGCGCAGCTGACTCACGTCCAGGAAGTCGACATGACCACCGTTGCTGCGCTGCGTAAGAAGGCAAAGCCAAAGTTCGTTGAGAAGTACGGCGCAAACCTGTCCTTCCTGCCAATCATCGTGAAGGCAACCGTTGAGGCTCTGGTGTCCCACCCGAACGTCAACGCGTCCTACAACCCTGAGACCAAGGAAATGACCTACCACGCTGACGTCAATGTTGCGATTGCAGTTGACACCCCACGTGGTCTGCTCACCCCAGTCATCCACAAGGCACAGGATCTGACGCTGCCTGAGATTGCACAGGCAATCGCAGACTTGGCTGACCGTGCACGCAACAACAAGCTCAAGCCAAATGACCTGACCGGTGCAACCTTCACCGTCACCAACATTGGCTCCGAGGGTGCACTACTGGATACTCCGATTCTGGTTCCACCACAGGCTGGTATCTTGGGCACCGCTTTGATTGAGAAGCGCCCAGTTGTTGTGACCGAAGATGGCCAGGATGCAATTGCTATCCGTCAGATGAGCTACCTGCCATTCTCCTACGACCACCAGGTCGTCGATGGAGCTGACGCGGGCCGCTTCATCACCACCATCAAGGACCGCCTTGAGACCGGAGACTTCGAGTCTGACTTCGCTCTCTAATCTCGCCCTTAATGAGGTAAGAAGCTAGAGGCTAGTGCCTGAAACAACAGCCGCTGTTGTGGAGAAATCCACGTCAGCGGCTGTTGCCGTTTTACCACCCCCGCTCTGTGACACTTTCGGGGGTGTGTAATGCTTACAAATTAACCTAACAAGCTTCACTTTTCGGGATTCGTTGATATCCGCGCTGGTACACGCGATAATCAAAAATGTGATGTGGTTCGCCATTACCGCGTGGGGGTGGAAAAGGCGATGGAAATGCGGGTCAAACCATATAATGAGGGGCGTTGACTGCGGTTCGTGGTCTTATTAGCAAGCCTGAACAAATGTTAGTTTCCTCAAAAGGAGTTTGACACATATGGATTTCATTGCCCGCCACCTTGGGCCAGATGCCGATGAATCAAAGGACATGCTGGCGCGAGTGGGTTATGACAGCGTAGAAGCGCTCGTCAACGCAGCTATCCCACGATCCATCCGCACGGAAGCGGACCTCGATATGCCAGCGGCACTGAGTGAGACTGACGCGCAGGCCAAGCTTCGCGCTTACGCTGACAAGAATGTCGTCTTGAAGTCCTTCTATGGACAGGGCTACTCCGATACCATTACCCCAGCTGTTATCCGCCGTGGTTTGGTCGAAGATGCCGGTTGGTACACCGCATATACCCCTTATCAGCCAGAAATTTCCCAGGGCCGCTTGGAAGCTCTGCTGAACTTCCAGACCATGGTCCAGGACCTGACCGGTCTGCCAATCGCTAACGCATCCCTTCTGGATGAGGCATCTGCTGTCGCTGAAGCAGTTGGTCTGATGTCACGTGCGGTCAAGAAGGGCCGTCGTGTTCTGCTGGATGCTCGCCTGCACCCACAGGTTCTGACTGTTGCTGCTGAGCGCGCTCGTGCGATTGACTTGGAAGTTGAAATTGCTGACATCAGTGAAGGCGTCGTCGGCGAAGACCTCGTTGGTGCAGTTGTTGCCTACACCGGTACTGAAGGCGATATCTTCGACCCACGCGCTGTGATTGAGGAAATCCACGGCCGTGGTGGCCTAGTTTCTGTCACCGCGGACTTGCTCTCGCTGCTCTTGCTTGAAGGCCCTGGTGGTTTCGGCGCCGATATCGTTATTGGTTCCTCCCAGCGCTTTGGTGTCCCACTCTTCTTCGGTGGCCCACACGCGGCGTTTATGTCCGTTTCCGACAAGCTCAAGCGTCAGATGCCTGGCCGCCTCGTCGGCGTGTCGGTTGACGCAGAGGGCCGTCCGGCATATCGCCTGGCACTGCAGACTCGTGAACAGCACATCCGTCGTGAGCGCGCGACCTCCAATATTTGTACTGCACAGGCACTGCTTGCCAATGTTGCGTCCATGTATGCGGTCTACCACGGCCCAGAAGGTCTGAAGAAGATTGCTACCCGCGCACATGAGCTGGCAGCTTCCTTCGCAGCTGCTGTTGAAGCACAGGGCCTGGAGATTTCTTCCAAGGACTTCTTCGATACAGTTACCGTTTCCGGTGTTGATGCTCAGGCCATTAAGGATAAGCTGCAGGACGCTGGCTACCTTGTCCGCGCTATTGGTGATGACAAGGTTTCTGTCTCCTTCGGTGAATCCGCTAATGAAGGTGACGTTTCTGTTCTGGCTGATGCTTTCGGTGCATCCGTTGCTGATAGCGCTGACTACCCACTGCCTGAGGCTCTGGTACGTACCACCGAGGTATTGACCCACGAGATTTTCAATAGCATCCACTCTGAGACCCAGATGATGCGTTACCTGCGCAAGCTTGCGGATAAGGACCTGGCGCTGGACCGCACGATGATTCCATTGGGTTCATGCACCATGAAGCTCAACCCAACTGCTGCGATGGAGCCAATCACCTGGCCAGAGTTCGCAAACGTTCACCCATATTCCCCAGAGAACACCACCGAGGGTTGGCGTGCACTCATTGATGAACTTGAGGGCTGGCTGTCTGAGCTAACCGGTTACGCGAAGGTCTCCATCCAGCCAAACGCTGGCTCCCAGGGTGAGCTTGCTGGTCTGCTCGCGATTCGCCGCTACCACGTGGCAAATGGAGACACCAACCGCGATATCGTATTGATTCCAGCTTCCGCACACGGCACCAACGCTGCTTCTGCAACGCTGGCTAACCTGCGCGTGGTTGTGGTGAAGACCGCTGAAGACGGCTCCATTAACCTGGAAGATCTGGATGAGAAGATCGCAAAGCACGGCGAGAACATGGCCGGCATCATGATCACCTACCCATCCACCCACGGCGTATTTGACCCAGAGGTGCGCGAGGTCTGCGATAAGGTCCACGCTGCAGGCGGCCAGGTCTACATTGATGGCGCCAACATGAACGCATTGACCGGCTGGGCACAGCCAGGCAAGTTCGGTGGCGACGTCTCCCACCTGAACCTGCACAAGACTTTCACCATTCCGCACGGTGGCGGCGGCCCAGGCGTTGGCCCAATCGGCGTGGCAGAACATCTCATCCCATTCCTGCCAACTGACGCGGCATCGGATGAACTCGATGCTGCCAACCCAACGCCAGTGGGCAAGGGTGTCCCAATCACCGCTTCCCAGTTCGGTTCCGCAGGCGTACTGCCAATTACCTGGGCTTACATTGCTATGACCGGTGCAGAAGGCTTAACCGATGCCACCGCTTATGCAATCTTGGGCGCCAACTACATCGCGTCTGAGCTCAAGGATTCCTTCCCGATCCTCTACACCGGTAATGAGGACTTGGTTGCTCACGAGTGCATCTTGGACTTGCGCGCGCTGACCGATGCCTCCGGTGTCACCGCAGCAGACGTGGCGAAGCGTCTCATTGACTTCGGCTTCCACGCTCCTACGCTGGCATTCCCAGTGGCAGGCACCTTGATGGTGGAGCCAACCGAGTCTGAGGACTTGGGCGAGCTGCAGCGCTTCATTGAAGCAATGCGCACCATCCGCGCTGAGATTCAGGAAATCATTGATGGCCAGGTCGCATATGAGGATTCCGTCATCCACAATGCTCCATACACCGCGCTGTCCGTGTCTTCTGATGAGTGGAACTACTCCTTCCCACGTGAGAAGGCAGCATGGCCTGTTCCTTCCCTGCGTCTGAATAAGTACTTCCCACCAGTACGCCGTCTGGATGAGGCATATGGTGACCGCAACCTGGTGTGCTCCTGCCCACCACCAGAGGCATTCGATTTCGATGCTGATTCCGAATCTGAGGAGGCTTAACTTATGTCTGAACTACGTCAATCCCCACTGCACGCAGAACACGAGAAGCTCGGCGCAACCTTTACCGCTTTCGGCCCATGGAATATGCCGTTGAAGTATGGCAAGGAGCTCGACGAGCACCATGCAGTACGCAACGCCGCTGGCATGTTTGATCTCTCCCACATGGGCGAGATTTGGGTCAATGGTCCAGATGCTGCCGCATTTATGTCCTATGCACTGATTTCCAACATGGATATCGTCAAGGTCGGCAAGGCAAAGTACTCCATGATTGTCGCAGAAGACGGCGGCATCATCGATGACCTGATTTCCTACCGTTTCTCTGAGACCAAGTTCTTGGTTGTTCCAAACGCCGGCAACACTGATGCTGTGTGGGAAGCATTCAATGCGCGTACCGAAGGCTTCGATGTTGAGCTCAACAATGAGTCCCTTGACGTTGCCATGATCGCTCTGCAGGGCCCTGAATCTGCCAAGATTTTGATCGAGCAGGTTGCTGAGGAATCCAAGCAGGAAGTTGAAGAGCTTTCCTACTACGCCTCCACCATGGCAAAGGTCGCTGGCATTGACACCATCGTTGCCCGCACCGGCTACACCGGTGAAGATGGCTTCGAGCTGATGGTCTACAACGCTGATGCCACCACGATCTGGGAGACCTTCGCTGCACACGAGAGCGTCACTCCTTGTGGCCTCGCAGCCCGTGACTCCCTGCGCCTCGAAGCTGGTATGCCACTTTATGGCAATGAGCTCACTCGTGAGATCACCCCGGTCGAAGCTGGCATGGGCATGGCATTTAAGAAGAAGACCGCTGACTTTGTCGGTGCTGAGGTTCTTCGCCAGCGCCTGGAGGAAGGTCCACAGAAGATCATTACCGCGTTGACCTCTCAAGAGCGTCGTGCAGCACGTGGCGGCGCAGAGGTCTACGTCGGCGACAACCTCGTGGGCACCGTGACTTCCGGTCAGCCTTCACCAACCTTGGGCCACCCAATTGCTTTGGCTCTCATTGACACCGAAGCAAACTTGGAAGAAGGTACTGAGGTTGAGGTAGATATCCGCGGTAAGCGCTACCCATTCACTGTCACCAAGACCCCGTTCTACAAGCGCGAGAATTAATCTCATTCTCCCCCGCTTAAACGCACTCCGTGTATTCAGCCCTTTCGGTTGAATGCACGGAGTGCGGTGGTTTTCACACTCAATATCCCTGCCGATCTATTCGAACTTTCGTTAAGCTAGATATCAACCTTAAGTTTGAAGGTTTCCCGTCCCGCATTACACGCAAGGAGTGTGCACCATGTCTGTTATCAAGATCAATGCCATCGAAGTTCCTGAAGGCCAGGGTCCTGAACTGGAATCCCGTTTTGCAGCTCGTAAGCATGCTGTTGATTCTTCCCCAGGCTTCAAGGGCTTCCAGCTCCTACGCCCCACCAAGGGTGAAGACCGCTACTTTGTTGTGACCGAATGGGAAACCGCAGACGACTTTGAAAATTGGCGTTCCAACCGAGCACCAGCGGAGCACGCCACCGGCCGCAAGCCAGTTGCCACCGGCGCATCCCTTTTGGAGTTCGAGGTTGTCAACCTCGACGAGGTAGAACCAGCAGCGCCCGCCAATCCAGAGGCTTAACAGCTTCCCACCCTCCCCACCTGCTACCAAAGCACTTATCCCCAAAGCCAGCATCCACTTTTAGGTGAAACGTCAACTAAATGTCGGGTATGCTGGCTTTTATGACATTCAAGGCAACTGTCGCAGTAATCGGCGCCGGTCAGGCCGGACTTTCTGCCGCCTATCACCTGGCACGGCGCGGATTCATCTCCGCGCTAAATCCAGATACCTCTGGCGCCGCCGGAGAGGCGCCAGAGACGTTCATTGTCTTCGATGCAGAAAATGCACCGGGTGGCGCGTGGTTGCACCGTCAGGAATCACTAACCATGGCTACGGTCAATGGAATCTTCGACCTTCCCGGCATGGAGCAGGTGGAGATCGACAAATCCACACCGGCACGCGAGGCCGTACCGGATTACTTCACCGCCTATGAAGAACAGATGAATCTTCCCATTATCCGCCCAGTCAGGGTGCGCGAAGTGCGTGAGAATCCTGCTGGCGGCTATATCGTGGAAGTGGCAGACGAAGGTAGATCCGAGTTGGCTGGCTCCACATGGGAAGTAGAAGCGGTCATCAACGCAACTGGTACATGGAATAACCCAGTTCAGCCCGATTACCCCGGCATCGATAATTTCCAGGGACGCCAGCTACATTCCAAGGACTATGTCACCCTCAACGAATTTTCAGGCCAGCGCGTGGCCATCGTCGGCGGGGGAATCTCCGCGGTGCAGTTGCTGGGAGAGGTCTCAGATGTGGCAGAGAAAACTTATTGGTACACACGCACTAAGCCAAAGTTTCGCTCGAAATTCACCGCGGAAGAGGGCGGGCGCCAAACCATTGAAAAGGTCACCGCACACACTGAGGCAGGCAATGCGCCTCGTTCCATCGTCTCTTATACCGGCTTAATCTATAACCAGGATGCCCAACGTGCGCACAAAAATGGCGCACTGCAGCGCCGCCCAATTTTTACGTCCATCTATGAAGACGGTGTCATCGAAGAAGACGGAACCCACGTGGAGCTCGATGCCATCATCTGGGCCATCGGCTTCCGTCCCAGTCTTGAACACCTCGCACCACTCGATCTCTTCAATGACAAAGGTGGAATCGACATCAAGGGAACCGGGGTGATTGGAAAGCCCAACCTGCACCTGATTGGCTACGGCCCTTCACAATCAACGGTGGGCGCTAACCGTGCGGGCCGCGATGCGCTCCTCAGCATCGTCAAAGCACGACGCGCAGCCAAGGTCTAACCCTGACCTAGCGCATCCTCTGCCCAATTTTCACCCATTGCCCGGGATACTTGGAGTAATACCTTTCTCAATACACCCCCACTAGGTGAGTCTTTGGACGCATTTGATGCATGAACAATGCTTCGGTGCGCTAAAGTAAAAGCGAAACGAACCCAATGCATCCCACCCAGGGCAATTCTGCGCGCGGGCGGGGGCACAGTCGATGAAAGGATAGTTCCTCATGGCTAACCTGCCTCAAGAATTTACCTACTCCGAGGATCACGAGTGGATCAATGCCGCTCAGGACGCAATTGTTGGCAACAACGTACGTATCGGCATCACCTCTGTCGCAGCAGACCGCTTGGGCGAAGTTGTCTTCGCTGAGCTTCCTGCAGTCGGCGACACCGTCACCGCTGGTGAGACCTGTGGTGAAGTTGAATCCACCAAGTCTGTTTCTGACCTGTACTCCCCTGTCACCGGCAAGATCACCGCTGTCAACGAAGCTGTGCACGATGACTACGAGGTCATCAACAACGATCCTTTCGGTGAAGGCTGGTTGTTCGAGGTCGAGGTTGAGGAACTCGGCGAGGTCATGACCGCTGAAGAGTACGCTAAGGAAAATGGCGTCGATTAATTTCGGTAATTAACTAAAAACACGCGGCGCAGTTTGCCCCAAGTATTACACTGAAGGGCATGACTGCGCCGCGTGACCCGTTTTTCCCTGCTGATCGTTCCATCCGTGCCTCAGAGAAGCCCATTGAGGTTTCGCACCTCGGGCTCATGGATTACCAAGAAGCCTGGGATTACCAAGCAGATGTTGCCGCCAAACGCGCTAAAGACGAGGTTGGAGACACCATCTTGGTAGTTGAGCATCCAGCGGTCTACACCGCGGGCAAGCGTACTCAGCCGGAAGACATGCCAACCAATGGCCTGCCTGTCATTGGTGTAGACCGCGGCGGCAGGATTACTTGGCACGGCGAAGGCCAGCTGGTGGTCTACCCCATCATCAAGCTTGCCGAGCCCGTGGATGTGGTGGATTATGTTCGCCGCTTGGAAGAAGCCATCATCCAGACCGTGCGTGAGATGGGTGTGACCACCGCCGGCCGTATCGATGGCCGCTCAGGTGTGTGGGTGCCATCCACCACGCAAGCTGCCGACCCTGCTGCATCCAAGCGTGACCGCAAGATTGCAGCCCTAGGCATTCGCATCACCCGCGGAGTAACCATGCATGGTTTGGCACTGAACTGCAATAACGTACTAGATTACTACGATCACATCATTGCCTGCGGTATTGATGACGCAGATATCACCACCCTGGCATTGGAGCTGGGCCGCGACGTCACGTTGGATGACGCCACCGACCCACTCCTCGTTGCGCTCGATGACGCTCTTGCTGGCCGGCTGACCGTAGCCGACCACACCTTCGCTTCTGCCCCTGATCCCATCAAAGTGGCCAATGAGAAAGCCCGGAAGGCCAAAGCACAATCCAACCTCGCGCATTAGGCACGCGCGTTCGCATGCCCGTTGATTCCTCCTGCATGCCCCCGTTTGGGTTCACACTATTGATAATGGAATATTCCTTAAACGGTTTTCATTGGAATACTTAAGGACTCAACCCGACCCCGACAACAGGGTCAATAATCCAAGGTCCGTACTATATTTAGTTGAATTCAAAATCGCACAACACGTAGGGTGGAATTTGTGACTATTAAGCCTGAAGGACGCAAGATGCTCCGCATTGAGAAAAAGAATGCGGAGTCACCCATTGAGCAGAAACCACGGTGGATCCGTAACCAGGTCCGCACTGGTCCGGGTTATGAAGACATGAAAAAGCGTGTTGCTGGCGCTGGCCTGCACACCGTCTGCCAGGAGGCAGGCTGTCCGAATATCCACGAATGCTGGGAGTCCCGCGAAGCTACCTTCCTCATTGGTGGTGACCGTTGTACCCGCCGTTGCGACTTCTGCGATATCGCAACCGGCAAGCCACAGGCACTGGATACTGATGAACCACGCCGCGTAGCAGAAAACATCAAGGAGATGAATCTGAACTACGCCACCATCACCGGCGTGACCCGTGATGACCTCCCTGATGAGGGCGCATGGCTCTACGCTGAGGTGGTCCGCAAGATCCACGAGGAAAACCCTCACACTGGTGTTGAGAACCTCACCCCTGACTTCTCCGGCAAGCCAGACTTGTTGCAGGAAGTCTTCGAAGCTCGCCCAGAGGTCTTTGCTCACAACGTGGAGACTGTCCCACGTATCTTCAAGCGCATTCGCCCTGCGTTCCGCTACGAGCGTTCCTTGGACGTTATCCGCCAGGCACATGACTTTGGCCTGATCACCAAGTCCAACCTGATTCTGGGCATGGGTGAGACCAAGGAAGAGATTCAGGAAGCGCTGAGTGACCTGCACTCTGCTGGCACTGACATCATCACCATTACGCAGTACCTGCGCCCAGGGCCTCGTTTCCACCCAATTGAGCGTTGGGTACGCCCTGAGGAGTTCATTGAGCACTCCCAATACGCAAAGGAAATCGGCTTCGGTGCTGTCATGTCCGGCCCACTGGTTCGTTCTTCTTACCGCGCGGGCCGTCTGTACACCCAGGCAATGAAGGCACGCGGCTTCGAGCTGCCAGAGAACCTCAAGCACTTGGAAGAGACCACTGAGGGCGCAACTGCTCAGGAAGCTTCTTCCCTATTGCAGAAGTACGGTCCTTCTGATGAAACTCCAGTCACCACCCGCATGGGCAAGGCTCCTGCGAATGAGACTAAGGTTTCTGCAACGATCCGCTAATACCGGCTCGGGCCTGTACTCGGCTAAAGCGTGAAACGCGACCGAGTTAAGGCCTGATGACTGCGGCTGCTGCTCGCCCTCAATAGAATGGGTGGGCGGTAGGCCGCAGATTTTTTTGTTTTCCACTGAACACCCCTAAAGTAGGAGCTATGGCACAAGGTCAAGATAAAGCAGCAATGAAAGCTGCCAAGAAGGAAGAGCGCGCAGCAAAGCGCGCAAAGCGTAAAGAGACTCGCGGGCAAATGTGGCAAGCGTTCCAGATGCAGCGCAAGCAGGATAAGGCGCTCATCCCGCTGATGCTGCTGGCCATCTTGGGTATTGGCTTGCTCTTCTTCCTCATTGGCCTGCTCTTTAATGGCCAATGGTTCATGCTGATTCTGGGTCTGGGTATTGGTTTCCTAGTTGCCATGATCATCTTCACCCGCCGCCTTGAGCGCGATATGTATAAGCGCGTTGAGGACCAGCCTGGTGTTGCCGGTTGGGCTTTGGACAATCAGCTCAAGAACACCATTGGTGTGGCCTGGAAGATTGAACAGGGTATCGCCATGACTCGCCAGCAGGACATTGTCCACCGCGTCATTGGTAACCCAGGTGTGGTTTTCGTGGCAGAAGGCTCCAAGCAGCGCCTTCGCCCTACCATGCAGCAGCTGCGTCGACGTGTGGATAAGCTCGCCGGTGGTGTTCCAATCCACGAGGTCTACGTCGGTGATGGCGAAGATGAGGTTCCAGTAGGCAAGCTACGCAATCACATCATGCGTCTGCCACGTAACTTCAACAAGAATGAAGTTTATGCCGTAGCCCGCAAGATTGAGGCTATGGATAACGCACCAGGCCAGATGCCAGGTGTACCAAAGGGCCCAATGCCACGTCAGGCGCAGAACATGGCCGGCATGAACCGCCGTATGCGCCGCGCTCAAGAGCGCAAAGGCAAGTAAAACAACTACATAATCAAAAGCATCCCGCTTCATTGACATGCACTAGACCTTGTGCCGAGAATCAAAGAATTCTTAGCCAATGCATGTGGTGAAGCGGGATGCTTTGTTATTTCTTCCCACTGTTCATGTTGATAGAGAAAAGCCCAGCGAGGCGGCGTTTTCTAAGAGCGGATTACGACAGTGCCGGTTGCACGGTCGTGGATACCGCGACCATCTGCATCCACCATTGCGGCCGGGAAGAGACACGCGGTGAGCAGGGTACGAACAATCCCGCGCCAGATTCCAACGCGGGTACCTGGGATATCCATGCGGGCCACGCCCATGCCCAAAATAGCCATGCCTGGGGTGCGAGCAAACAGGATGCCGCCGATGATGCCCATGCAGACCCACAAAATTAATGTCGCGGTGGAAGTGCCACCCAGCACGCCGGTGAAGCGAACAAGGACGCTTGCGATAAGAAGGCAGAGAATCCAGTCAATAAAGACTCCGGCCGCACGGCGGGATACGGATGCTAATGCACCAGGTCCATTTTCGGGGAAGCCCAAATTTTCACCGGGATAGCGTCCCGGTGCGTCAAAGTCATTCTCACCCGGAATATCGGGCCCATCCATCCAGGTTTTCTTATTCGCCATGACCACCAATCTAGTAGGCCAACCTAAGACTTGAAAGTTCCTTCACCCAACCATGACCAACCCCACTTTATGCAGGGCACAAATGACTGTTCCACCTAATTGGTAGGTGAAAATAAGGGGTGAATTCTAGTGTCTGACAGATAATTCGTTAAAATGAGTTTCGGACACTTTTTCAAGCCGCAATGCGCTCGTTTTCGTGTAGAAGCCACGTTTACGCGCGTAGACTTGTGAGGTAGAAATTATCTTGCGAACTATATTTATTAGGAGCACCCATGGCATTTGCAAGCGTCTCGGAGATAGTTAAGTTTATTGCTGATGAAGACGTCAAATTCGTTGACATCCGCTTTACTGACGTCCCAGGCACGGAGCACCACTTCAGCATTCCTGCATCTGAGTTTGATGAGGATGCTGCTGAAGACGGTATGGCCTTTGATGGCTCCTCCATCCGCGGTTTCACCACCATTGATGAATCCGATATGACTTTGTTCCCGGATCCACAAACCGCACACATTGATCCTTTCCGCACTGAGAAGACCCTGAACATCAAGTTCTTCGTGCATGATCCTTTCACTCATGAGCCTTTCTCCCGCGACCCACGCAATGTTGCCCGCAAGGCCGAGGAATACCTGATCTCCACCGGCATTGCTGATACCTGCCAGTTCGGCGCGGAAGCTGAGTTCTACCTCTTTGACTCCGTTCGCTACCAGGCTGACGCACACCAGGCTTTCTACGAGGTTGACTCCAATGAGGGCTGGTGGAACCGCGGCAAGGAAAATAACCTGGATGGCACCCCTAACTTCGGTTATAAGAACCGTGAAAAGGGCGGCTACTTCCCTACCCCTCCTTATGACCAGACCGTTGAGGTCCGCGACGCCATGGTGGGCGCGCTGCAGGAGGTTGGCTTCAACATTGAACGTTTCCACCGCGAGGTTGGCTCCGGCGGCCAGCAGGAGATCAACTACCGCTTCAATACTTTGCTGCATGCGGCAGATGACATTCAGACCTTCAAGTACGTCATTAAGAACACCGCCGTTGCATTCAACAAGACCGCAACCTTTATGCCAAAGCCCCTGGCTGGTGACAATGGCTCCGGTATGCACGCGCACCAGTCTTTGTGGAAGGACGGCAAGCCACTCTTCCACGATGAGGCAGGCTACGCGGGTCTTTCCGATATCGCGCGTTACTACATCGGCGGTTTGCTCCACCACGCTGGCGCGGTCTTGGCGTTTACCAACCCAACCTTGAACTCTTACCACCGTCTGGTCAAGGGCTTTGAGGCACCAATCAACTTGGTGTACTCCCAGCGCAACCGTTCCGCAGCAGTGCGTATCCCAATCACCGGTTCCAACCCAAAGGCAAAGCGTATTGAGTTCCGCGCGCCGGACCCATCAGGCAACCCATACTTCGGCTTCGCGGCCATGATGATGGCTGGCTTGGATGGCATCAAGAACCGTATTGAGCCACACGCACCAGTGGATAAGGACCTCTATGAGCTTCCACCGGAGGAAGCTGCATCCATCCCACAGGCACCAACCTCCCTGGAGGCGTCCCTCGAAGCTTTGGCTGCTGACAATGAGTTCCTTACCGAAGGCGACGTCTTCACCGAGGACCTTATTGATACCTACATCAAGTACAAGTATGACAACGAGATTGAGCCAACTCGACTGCGTCCTACCCCACTCGAGTTCGAGATGTACTTCGACTGCTAATCACGCTTAGCTAGCTCAACTTTTAGCCCGCGGTTTCCTTTGATGGTTTCCGCGGGCTTTTGGGATCTGTTGAAAGCTTTGCTTGCCGATGCCCGCTCCGTTTCCCTGATGAAATGCGTGTGGACAACGGCTTCTTTTGCTGCCTATGCAGTAACGTCAGGCCTCTAAGTTACTATTGAGCCAGGCTAAGAAAAATTTGCCTCTTCCCTTTTCACCCCTATAGACTACAATAGGATTTACCAAGTAGGTAAAGATTTGAAATTCGTCTATAAAGACAATCGCATCAAGACTCTAATAGAAGAAGATGCTGTATTTCTTAAACAATATGGCGCTTCCGCAATGAAAAAGCGAGATAGGCGGCTCAATGAGATTGCATCCTATGAGAACGTAGCTGAGCTCTTTAGACTCGGCCGCAACGGCCCTGGACGTTGGCACGTCCTAGACGGACGTAACGGCGGCAAAGACGAAGGAAAGATCTCAGGTGATCTTTCCGGCAATTATCGCCTTTTGTTGTCGCCGGTAAATACACCCTACGGCGTCGCCGTCGAAGTTGAGATCGCCGAAATTAAAGATACCCACAAATGAAAAGAGGTGAATTCCATGTCCATCCAACCAACCAAGCCCGCACCGATCCTTCCTCCCGGAACCTTTATTGAAGAATGGTTGGAGGATGAAAACAAAACCCAGCGTGAAATGGCCGAACGTCTCGATGTGTCTACAAAGCACCTCAATCAAGTCATTAATGGACACAAGGCAATCAGCCCTACACTGGCGGCAAAGCTAGCCACCGTGACAGGTTATCCTGCGGAGTTTTGGCTCGTCCATCAAGCGAAATATGATGCTCGCCGAACGAGTCTGAAGGTAAGCATCGAGGATATTTCGCAATGTAAGAACACTTTCAGCGGACAATGCCTAACTCGTCTAAGGGATGCAGGATTAATCCGAAGTAGTTGGCAGCAACCAGATACAGTGATTACGGAATTATTCACACTTGCTAAGGTTGCCAGCGTCAAGGCTCTGCACAAACTCGTCAACAATTCACCCCAAGTGGCATACCGCCAGAGTGCTGCTTACCAGGTAAAAAGCGCAGAAGTTTGGACGTGGTTAGAGATTGTTAAGTTTAAGGCCACACAACAATCCCCGCTTCCCGATTTCTCTTCGGCAAAGCTCGAATTGGCTGTGCCTGAGTTGAAGAAGATTACAACCGAATCTCCGACAAATTTCACTAGCTCCGTAACGAATATACTGAACTCCTGCGGAGTCGCCTTTGTTGCGGAGAGCGACATCGAGGGCGCTCGAATTTCCGGAGCTTCCTTCAAAATGGGTAGTAACCCCGTGATTGCAGTCACCGACAAACAGAAGCGTGAGGATGTTTTCTGGTTCACCCTATTCCATGAGATCGCCCATGTCCTCGCTGGGGATATCGATAGCGTTCACCTCGACTTAGGTGACGAATCAGAACTGCCTGATCAGGAAGCCAATGCAGATCAGTGGGCATCCGACACTCTTCTACCCTCGAGTTATGTTACTCAATTATTAAAGTCAGACCGGCCCACATCTGCGGAAATCGCTGAGACTGCTCAGCAGCATGGTATTAGCGAAGCAATAGTCATTGGCAGAATACAACACGTTCTGAAGGACTATCAATGGAGACGGTCTCGCATCAGAAGTTTTGAAATCCCAAAATCTTGACTTACCACTAGCTAGCTCATCACTTGATAAACCCCACTGGAAATATCCAAATAAATAACTATTTGCATGGCGCAAAAGTACTGTATATAGCGATTTCCGGGCTATACAAAGGACCGCAAAATGGAGTAGGGTTGGTGCAATGGCTGCCACTGGACCTCACTCACACATGAAATCGGAAGCAAATACTACTGATTATCCTGAGGGCCAGGATCCAGCGCGCTGGCGCATACTGATTATCCTGCTGGTCGCGGTGTTCATGTCACTGATTAGTGTGTCCATCGTCAATGTTGCTTTACCGTCGATTCAGGCAGGGCTGGATGCTTCTAATTCCTCTGTGCAGTGGGTGCTCTCCGGCTATGCACTGACTTTCGGCGTGGTGCTCGTGGCCGCTGGTCGCGCTGGCGACTTGGTGGGTCGCGGTGGCATGTTCATTCTTGGTGTCATCGTCTATACCAGTGCCTCATTCTTGGCGGGTTTCGCGCCCACTGCGGAAGCGCTAAATATCGCACGCTTCATTCAGGGCATCGGCGCAGGTCTACTGAATCCACAAAGCGTAGGCATGATTCAACAGTACTTCTATGGCCCTGAGCGCGGCCGCGCATTCGGTTATTTCGGCGCGACCGTAGGCATCGCAGTGGCAATCGGCCCAGTGATTGGCGGTCTACTTATCCAATTGGGTGGCGCTGACTTGGGTTGGCGTTTGACCATGCTGGTCAATGTTCCTTTCGGTCTCATCGCCATTATCTTGGCGTTGATGTGGTTCCCACGGCCATTACTGTCACGTGTGCGAGACCCGCGCACGGGCACAAAAGTGGGCACCTGGAATGCTCTGAAATCACTCGACCCCATTGGCGCACTATTGCTCGGTGCAGCCGTGCTCATGGTCCTCTTCCCCTTTGTCGAATCATCCGGTTCAACCTGGGTATGGGTGCTCTTGCCCATTGGCCTTTTGACCACATGGTTGTGGGTGAAATGGGAGCAGCACCATAAGCGCACTGGGCATGCACCAATGGTGGATCTCAATATCTTCCGCGCGCCGAGTTTCCGCAATGGCGCGATGATCGCTGGCCTGTGGTTCATGGGTGCGACCAGCATCTGGGTGCTCGTAGCTTTGTACTTCCAAAATGGGCTCGGATATTCGGCCCTGATTGCTGGCTGCGTCGGTATTCCCTCAGCGCTGTTGAACTCAGTTTCTGCCACTGTGGCCGGCCGCCTGGTATCCACGCACGGACGCAAGGTGGTCATTGGCGGCATGCTGATTGCCATCTTCGGCCTGGTGTCCACCATCGTGCTCATCTGGGCATCAATGCACTGGGATATCTCCGAGTGGTGGCTCGTGCTCACGCTTTCTTTCGCAGGTGCCGGCCAAGGCTCAGTCATCTCGCCCAACCAGACGCTGTCTTTGGCAGACGTTCCGCAAGAATACGCTGGTTCCTCAGGTGCGGTGCTGCAGACAGCTCAACGTATCGGCACCGCGATTGGTTTAGCGGTGGTCTCCGCAGCGGTCTTCGCTACCTTGCATGGCACGAATGCTGCGTATCCAGCCGCCATCATGGTGGGCTTTATGATGATTGCTTCCGTCTGCATCATCGCTCTATGTTTCGGCTTCTTAGACCTGCGGCAATCCAAGCGAGTATCTGCTTAATCACAGAATTCTTCGTGCGCGACGTGATTCGGGTGCTCCAGCTGGATAGTAGAGTGCTCAATGCCGAATTCGCGCAGGGCTTCTTGTGCTTGGTCCAGGATTCGATAGTCATGTTCTTCCACCACTAGGTGCGCGGTGGCCAGCTTTTCAATGCCATCAGTGGACCAGACATGCAGGTCATGCACCTTGGATACATCTGGCAGTGAGTTCAGGGCTTGCTCGATATCTATGAGGTCTACATCGCGAGGGACGCGCTCCAGGAGCACCTCGATGGTGGTCCACAATAGTCCCAGGGCACGCGGAAGAACAAAGGCGACGATGAGCAGTGACGCGATGGTATCGGCGAAGGTAAACCCAGTAAAACGAATGATTAGACCCGCGATAATCACGGCCACAGAGCCCATGAGGTCTGCCATGACGTGTAAGAATGCGCCACGGACGTTAAGATTTTCACCCTGTTGACGCGAGAGCACCCAGGCAGAAATCGCATTCGCGATCAGGCCGACGAAGGCCACAACCAACATCATGCCGGTATCGATCTCGTAATCGCTACCCAGGCGGCGAATGGCTTGCACGACGATGAAGACCACCACCAGGGTCACGGCGATGGCATTAAAGAGTGCCGCGAGTACTTCCACGCGGCGATAACCATAGGTTGCTTTATTCGTTGCGGACTTCCTACCCACAATCGCGGCGATAAGTGCGATGATGAGCCCGGCGGCATCGGAAAGCATGTGCATCGCATCAGAAAGCAATGCCAAAGACCCGGATACTAAGCCACCGATGAGCTCCGCGAAGAAGATGACACCGGTGACCGTGCTGGCAATCGCCAGTGCCTTCAGCGGGGTATTCACATACCCATGATCATGAGAGTGGGAGTGCCCGTTATTACCACCGTGGCTGTGCACGGTCGCATTCCCGCGGTCAGGTTGTGGAGTATGTGCCTTCGTCATATTTTCAACAGTATCCCGTTAATGAAAACATGTCTAGGGTGAACAGGGGTTTTAGGCGTTGCGCTTGCGATAACCCATGCGTGGGCGGAAACCGGCCGGGTGCTTCATTTGCGCCACGGCATCCGCGATGAGCAAGCGGTGCTGGCGATTGACCGAATCCGGCAGGTGTGCGACGGAGAACCATTGGACGTCGGTATTTTCATCATCGGAAAGCTTTGGCTCTGCACCATCGGGCACGGACAAGCGCATGGCAGTGTCCATGAATAGGCATTCATCGCCATTCTCAAAAGTCGTGGGCCCAACCAGCCCCACGCCGAGCAGTGCCTCGACCTTAGCGTCGAGGCCAACCTCTTCCTTGACCTCCCGCAATGCGGTGGTGGCGACTTCCTCACCTGGTTCACAAATGCCTGAGACCGGCGCCCAATTGCCATTATCAGCGCGCTTGGCCAATAACACCGTGGGCACTTCCCAGATGCCGGCATCTGCTGGAACAGGACGCACGATAATCATGGTGCAGGCAGGGAGGAAAAGCTGTTGGTGGCCGATGTGCTTGCGCAGGTTCACAATGAATTCAGGTGTGGACATGTCCTACAGTGTAGTCAGCGCCATGGGTGAGTCCAGCAGCTGGTCAATCACGCCCTGGATGTCCAAAATGGAGACGAAACTCAGCTCCATCTCCCCCACATCAGCGCAGGTCTGGCCCTCTTCCATGTGCTCCGTTGTACCGGACACTAGGCCGACGATGATGTCACGGCCATCGACCATAGCAAAGACCGGGCCGCCGGAATCGCCATTGCGGGCGCACACCTCCGCGCGGGCAGCGGTGGAACGAATCTCCTGATCACCGAAGCGCAACATGGACGACGCCGACTGGTGGGTAAGATCCCCACAAGTCTGATAGGTCATGCGCCCCATCTTGCAGACATACCCCGGCAGTGCCTCCATGCGTCCGGCGATATGGGTGTCCATCGGCCGGGGCGAATAGAACTCCGGGGTTGAGCCATTGAGCTCAATCAGGCCGATGTCCAGGTTTTCCGCGTTGTCGGAGTACAGACTGGAGTAGATAAACGTGCCAATCGGCTCCGCCGGGAAGGTGAAAGTATTGTCCGGGGTTCCCGCCCACACCAGATCTCCTTCGCGTCCACAGTGGGAGGCGGTCACCGCAAATTGACGACCATCTTCGGTGCTGAAGGAATACGCCACGGTGCAGTAACTGTAGTTGAAGTACTCCCCTGGCACTGGATAATCAGCAGAAACATCAATTGCCGTACCAGGCATCAGCGGCGAGTATTCCGGCGTCATCACTGAATCTGCTAACTCCGTCGGTTCCTGCGGAACCTGCAATTCCTCTTCATTAGCTTCACCAGTGGTGGCATCAATCGGTGAACCCGATGCGCTATCAACCGCCGTCTCAGTGTGGGGCCGATCAGAAGACGCCGAGCACGAAACCAGGCCTGCCATCAACAGCAGGCCGGTGATAGCCACTGCAAGAAATTGCAGGACATTCGATGCTCGGCGCCTTGTCACGGCCATAATCATACTCAGAAACTTCGAAAGTATTAACTACTTACCACCGTGTCCACGTGAAAGCGGTGCTTTAAGACTCAGCAGAGCCAGCGGATCCGTCTGATTTTTCTTCGCCTTCAGCCTTGTCTGCTGCGGCTTGCTCTTTGAGCTTCTTCAGGAAAGCCTCTGGGTCAAACTCGGTGTTGTAGTCCTCTGGCAGCGATTGTTCTTGCCCCATGGTGATTTCTCCTGATGTTTGTTGCTCTCCGAGGATGTAGTTAGTCATCCTACCCGAAGCTTTTGCATACGAAATGCGATTTCACCGATTCTTCGAACGGATTAAGAAGCTGAGTTAGATTGCTAGATCAAGGTCATCAAAGTCCTCAAGCTTTATCCCTCGCTCTATACCGCTCAGATACGCCGCTCTTCTATGTTCATCAATCTGGGCATTGGTCGTATCAATCTTCCAATACCCCGCAACGCACACCACCGATTTATCCAAACCCACTTCATTGCGGAAATAGCGACGTATCGCCTTCATTTCATCGCGCTCCCCCGCAGCCCAGACCCCTAGTCCGTCGCCATCATCGATTGAGAACACCGCAGTTGCCAAAGCGCTTTCCGATGCCCCCATGTAGTTCAGCTCAACCCCTGCCACCGAAGGCAGTTCATCAAAAGCTGCCTTATCATGTGTTCTTACCCAAACGCGAGCTGACTTTCCTACTGGCCATTGTTCAAGCAGTGTATACAGGGCAGGGATGGCAGTATCATCTGCAAATAGCGCCACGCGCTCAGTGTCGGGGAGACCAACATGGGGCCGCGGGCCGGTCAACGCAAACGTATTTCCTATCCTGACCGTGTCTGACCATTGCATCATCAAGCTAGGTTCGCCATGCTGGACCACATCAATCCCGGCAATCTCATGTTCTTGATCGTAGCTTCGCACCGTGTAGACACGGGTCCCATCCGGCAGGTAAAAGCGAACGGCTACATTCGGCACTTGCCAATCTCCATTCGCTCCAGAACCCGGAAGTTTACCGAAATCCTTAGCAATGATTTAGATGACCGCTCAATGCCCCCTACTCGAGCCGTAATTTCATTTAGAGCGGCATCATGCCCCTTCTCCCGAAGCGGTTTGCCGGTATTTAGATCTCGCATGGAATGTTCCCTCTGGTTTTCGGATATGTCTAACCTCAACTTGGCGGCGCCACGACCACCCGGCCGTTACACTTCCGCCTCCACAGCAAGATGCCGGGCCAACCCCAGCCCTCGTAACAGTTAGGTTAGGGTAACATAGCTAACTGCTTTCGAACAGAGCCAGAAAGTGCGGCAACCACTGGAGATCCATCAGCAGTTCACAACGCAATTAAGTCGCCCCGTCGATATGCCCTCCCAAACAAATTAAAGCCCCTGGATTTCCAGGGGCTTTAATTCAATACAGCAGAAAAACACTTTCAGCGAGTCATGCAATGCCTAATGCTATGAGACATCCGAAGACTTAATCGAGCTGGTGATGAAATCCTTAACTGCACCAACGTCATTAGGCAGGTCAGTAACAAAGCGGTCGGCTTCAAGAATCTTCGCAAAGCGCTCAGGGGTCTCAGGGGCCTTGCCGATCGCTTCTTCAATCGTCTCAGAGAACTTCACTGGCAGAGCGGTCTCTAGGACGATGATTGGAGTTTCAACGCCATACTCGGACTGTGCGTCACGTGCGGCTTTCACGCCATCAGCAGTGTGCGGATCCACCAGGTAGTTGAATTTCTCATTCACGTCCTTGATGGTGGCCAGGCGGTCAGCGTGGTCAGAGGTGGAAGAAACGAAGCCGTACTCTGCACGGGCTTTTTCCATGAGCTCGTCATCGAGAACAAAGCCGCCTTCTTTGACCTTGATGCCAAAGAGGTCCGCAACCTTCTCAGCATCACGTCCAACCAGGTCGAAGACGAAGCGTTCAAAGTTAGAAGCGCGGGAGATATCCATGGAGGGCGAAGACGTTGCCATGGTTTCTTCTGCTGGACGTGGGCGGTAGTTACCGGTGCGGAAGAATTCATCCAGGACATTATTCTCATTGGTCGCAACAATCAGGCGATCAACAGGTAATCCCATGGAACGTGCGATGTGGCCGGCGCAGATATCGCCAAAGTTACCGGTAGGAACGGAGAAGGATACCTTCTGCTCATTATTCTCGGTGACCTTCAGCCAGCAAGAGATGTAGTAAACCACCTGGGCCATCAGGCGTGCCCAGTTAATGGAGTTGACCGCACCAATCCGGTGTTCAGCCTTAAATTGTGCATCCGAGGAGACAGCCTTGACCACGTCCTGGCAGTCATCGAATACGCCGTCCAGCGCGATGTTGAAGATATTTGGGTCATCCAGTCCAAACATTTGCGCTTGCTGGAACTCGGTCATGCGGCCAGCTGGGGTCAGCATGAATACGCGAATGCCCTTGCGTCCACGCATTGCGTATTCGGAGGAAGAACCAGTGTCACCGGAGGTGGCACCCAAGATATTCAAGGTGGCCTCGCGGCGGCCCAGCTCATATTCAAAAAGCTCACCGAGTAGTTGCATCGCCATGTCTTTAAATGCAGCGGTGGGTCCCTCAGACAGGTGACCAATCAGCAAGGAGTCACCCAAGTCGGTAACCGGAACGATTTCCTCAGAGCTGAACTTCGGGTGTGTATATGCACGCGCGGCAATAGCTTCCAGATCTACTGCTGGAATATCGTCCACAAATAGCTTCAGCACTTCAGCTGCAAGCTTGCCGTAGCCGGCCGCATCGCCTGAAGTGACCAGACCACGCCATGAGTCAAGCGTTGCCTTGTCTAGCTGAGGGTATTCAACCGGCAGATACAGGCCGCCGTCTGGGGCCAAACCGCCGAGCAGAATATCGGTAAATTTTGCTGGTGTCGCATCTTTATCGCGCGTTGAAATATAGTCCACGCCCTTACCTTACTTACTCGGAGTACACTTAACACACGTGTCTACCCCTGAATTTGAGAAAGATCCCCGCCCTAATCCTCGCGAGGTAGTTACAACCAAGGCTCTAACCGTATGGATTGCAGCGCTGACAGTCTATGTCGGCGCTATTTTCGGCCGCACTTCTTTTGGTGTTGCCGGCGTGAATGCAATTGAGCGTTTCCAAGTTGATGCGTCTGCAATTGCGGTTTTTGCCTCCATTCAGATTGGTACCTATGCCCTAGCGCAGGTGCCCACGGGCATACTGATTGACCGATACGGGCCGCGCAAAATGCTGGTCATCGGCGCCATCATCATGGGCGCCGGCCAGCTCATCTTGGGCCTGACCACCAGCTACGGCATTGCCATTGGCGCGCGTGTTCTCATCGGCGCTGGTGATGCCACTGCATTCCTGTCGGTCATGCGCCTGCTGCCTTTCTGGTTCCCACTTCACCGCACCCCCATGTTCACCGCGGTCACCGCAGCCTGCGGCCAGCTAGGTCAGTTCCTGTCCGCGGTACCTTTCTTGTGGCTCCTCAATGCCACCAACTGGACCGTGGCCTTCGTATCCCTGGGCACCGTGGTCATCATCATCGCGATGGCCGCTGCCGTGGCGGTTGCCGATACCCCAGAGTCCGCCGGCGTCTACTCGGAACCACAATCAGATTCAGATAAATCTACTAATTCGATGTCCGTCGGGCAGCGAATTAAGCTCGCCGCGAGCTCACGCACGACATGGCAAGGCTTTTTTATTCACTATGCCGGCCTGCATGCCATCTTAGTCTTCCTCATGATGTGGGGCGTGCCGATGATGACCGAATCCATGGGCCTTACCTCCGCCCAAGCGGGTCTGGTTATCACCATTAACTCCATCGCCATGGTGGTCATCAGCCCCTTCCACGGCCGGCTATCCTCCCGTGCTGGGCGCAACCGCGATCTCGCAGCTTTCGTGCTTTCGGTATTCCACCTGCTCGCATGGGTGTGGTTCTTCATGAGCCCAGATCCACGCGGTTTTATCACGATCATCGTCATGGTTATCATCATCGCGATTTCCTCGCCGTCCTCGAATTACGGCTTTGACCAAATCCGTGAAACGCTCGACCGCAACGTGGTCGCTACCGCAACCGGCTTTGCCAACATGGGCGGCTTTACCGCCGGCATGATTGGCGCACAGGTATTCGGTATCTTGCTCGACCAGCACTCCGAGGGCCAAGCATTTGATTGGGGCGATTTCCGCTATGCGTCACTTGCTGTCTTGGTGGTCTGGCTCGTTGGCCTCATCGGTATCCTGGCGACTCGCGGCGGCACTCGCCCCCGCAAAATCCGGATGGAGACTGTCACCAAAGATTAAATCCAAGCTGCCCTGCGGATCATCCATAAATTCCCGCGTGGCACGCACGGTTTCGGTTTCCTCCCACTGCGGAAAGTTCACGTCCCCGTCGCCGCCGAGACCCAGTTCAGCAATCTGGGAGTGGCGGGCGGCCAAAAAGATGGGCGAATGCGTAGCGATGATAAATTGCGCACCGCGCTCAACCGCCTGTTGGATTTCGGCGAGCAAAGCCATTTGCCTAACGATGGACAGTCCTGCTTCCGGCTCATCCAAAATGTACAACCCCTTACCATCGACGCTTTCCAACAAAACGTCATAGATGGACTCACCGTGAGAGCGCTCCATGAGGTTATGTGAAACATCCAAATGATTGCGCCCTGCCCGTACCCTCGCGCCGCTTTCATTCTCAAGAAGCTTCATGTGCGATTCGGAACGTAAGTAGAACCCGCGCAGGATCGGTTCCCCTAAATCACACAGCATGTAGTGACTCAACGCCGATTCCGTGTTGGTGCCTTTGCTCGCATCCGGGTCACCATAACGACCACCGGCAACGCTGAAATTCAGATTCAGAGCCAGGCCTTCAAGAAATGTTGATTTACCCGAACCATTATCACCGGCAATCAGCGTCACCGGCTGACTGAATCGAAACCCACCGCGCTTCTGGATGTATTTAATCAGCGGCAATTCCCAAACATAGGGCGAATCAATGCGGGTATCCGTGACATCAGAGGGAACTACCTGGTTGAGTTTTTCTTCCAAATAATAGCGGCCGCGCTTGGCTTCACGTTCCATAGCGAGGCGCACTCCCGGAATGGTCGCGGCACCATCGAAGTACTCCGAGTCATCACGAACAGAAGACGGATCAACGGGTTCTTTACGGAATCTCACGCTGCGAAGGATCATGAGCCGAGCCTACCCGCGCCCAACTTTCCCTCGCTAGGAACTAATTGCTGCTTCCTAGCCCACCGCTGGTTTCAGAAGCTTCCGATGCTTCATCGCTGGCTTCTTTGCCGTCATCGGTGAGATTGACCGGTGCACTAACGATGCCTTCGTTATAGGCCTTGATGACCCCATCAGCTTCTACTGGGGTGAGTTTGCCCTGAGCGACCGCTTGGTTGACGAGCTCAATGAGATACGCCCGTGCTTCGTCGCGGTCCATGCCCATTTCAATGGCGCCCTCAGGCATCACTCCATCGGGCAATCCGAGCGCGGCAGCTAATTCCACCAGGCGGTAGCCCGGGTAGCGAGTAGACGATGTTCCATCACCTTGTTCCTGCTGTTCCGCAGCACTTTCTTTGCCGGACACCACATCCCCCACGGTCACGCTATTGGCATTCGTGGGTTTGAAAAATGCATTCCATAAAAGGCCAACGAAAATTGCGGTAATGATGATGACACCAATCAGCCACAGCACCACGCCTTTTGCGATAGTGCGTCCCTTCTGAGGATTCGAGGAAGCCTTTGGTGAAGTGGTGGTCATCCCTACTGCCGCTGTCCTTTTCTTAAAATTCTTACAAGCCTCAAAGTTACGCAGCTAAAGCTGCGCAAATGCCACAGGTGGCGTAAGGAGCATCATACTCCCCACACCACCTTAAGCGATAGCTACCTGGGCAAACTCTCAGAACCTTATACGCTCGCCCGAAGCTCAGCCCCTTCTCACTCACGGAAAGGGCCATGAACTACTTTCCTTGGGTGTCCTCGTCGCCATCATGATCTTCCTGATCGCGTGGGTCATCGTCATCATTGTCGGTGCCGTGTTCGGCGCTTTTATCTGAGTCCGCGTCTTTGTCGTCCATGTGCGGTTTGCCGAGGTTCTCTAGATCTTCGATGTCTTCAATCTTGTCGAATTGTGAGAAATCGGTGAACCTACCCAGACCTTCATCCTCATGTTGGTCTTGGTATGAGGTGCCCTCTGGGTGTCCTGCAGTCTCATCGGGATTGCCAAAGGTGCCATAGCCAGGGTACTGATTGCGCTGGCCGCCATCGGTACGGCGGTCAACACGGTCATTAATGAAATCAGAAAGCCCACGCAGGATATTCTCTCCAGCATTACGCAGCTCATTGAATTCACCACCACCGGCTTGTCCAAAAGGTCCTTGGGAACCAAATGGACCGTTCTCACCAAATGGAGAGCCAAACGGGTGCTGGTTTCCATTCCCACGTGTATCTTCATCACGTGGTTCACGGTCATTGCTACCGGGGCTAAACTCGCCACCATCCTGGTCGCGGAAATCCCGTTCACGCTGCTCACGTGAGCGGTCTTGGCTCTCATCTGGATGAGGCTGCAGACGGTCCTGCGGACGATCTTGTGGACGCTGTTGCTGCCGTGGCTGATGGCCAGAACCATCGGCAAACGGGTGATTCCAGAAATTATCTGCACGCGGACCATCACCCCATGGGCGTTGGCCTCGAGTACCGTCGCGGAAGTCCTGTCCGCGATATCCGTAGTTGCGGAAGTATTGCTCCGCTAGGCGGTGCAGGTGGTCAACGGACGGCATGTTTTGTCCCCATGGCCCGCGGCCAAAGCCACGGCCGAATCCGCGACCGCGGCCTCGGTGGTGATTGCGTCCTAGATTGAATTCATCAGCAACGTATTCGATGAAGTCATTGATAGCACCGGTGATATTGCCCAACGGATGCTCTGGGTGTGGTTCGCGGCCAAAGCCGTGGCCATGCTCGCGAAAGTCACGCTCACGGAAATATGGGTCTTCAAATCCGAAGCTGAAGTCGGAGTCTTCACCGAGGTCGCCGAAGTCATCGTGGTCCTCAAAGTCGTCGAAGCTGGGGTCATAGTCCGATCCCAGAAGTGAAAACTTACCCGGACCATCTGTCAGCAAGTCGGGTGCGATGGGGTCTTCAATGATGATTTTGATGATGCGTTGTTCTTCATCAATCTCGACCACACTAGAGTCATCCGCGCCAGCAGCACCTGCGGCAGAAATCAACGTGGCGAGGTCTTCAAATGTTGCGGAGTCTAAATCAATGGACAAGGTAAGAGCCATGGTTACGGGTTTCCCTTCCGTGTAAAAGGCAATCTAAAAGCTCAGGATCGTGCTGGGTATTTCTGTAAGTTCTGCAAGTTCACGTGGCATCGACGCGGGGCGCACGCGGGGTGCTCGTGGTGTACATCCCCCAGCTTAAACACATAGCGATGTGCCGGAAAGGTCCATGGGCAAAGATCAGGGTGATTCTCAGGGGATAACCAGTGCATACCCCGATCCTTGCCTGCGGTTTCTAGCCGTGCTCAAAGGATTCGGCTTCGCCCCAGAAGACTTCATCCACTACCCGGCGCGCGTGGCGCGTGGCCTTGAGATAGGCATCAAGGAAGTACTGGTTTTCTTCCGGTTTCCAGCCCGCCGCACCGGCAACTTGAGCCAGCTGCAAGCCGGGAGTTGGCAGCTGGTCCACGCGCTTGCCGCGCACCAGCACCAGGGCGTTGCGGGCATCGGTGGCCATGAGCCAGGCTTCCTTGAGACTTTCGACTTGCTCATGTGGCAGCACGCCGGTCTCATCGAGTGCATCCAAGGTGCCCAGTGTTGAAGGGTTATGCAGCTCTGGATGCTTGTGCGCGTGCATCATGGTGAGCAGCTGTACGGTCCACTCAACATCAGAAAGACCACCGCGGCCGAGCTTGGTGTGGGTATTGCGGTCAGCACCGCGCGGGAGCCTTTCATTGTCCACGCGTGCTTTCATGCGGCGGATGTCACGAATCGTGGCTTGTGAAACACCATTTTCCGGATAACGGAATTGGTTGATCATCTCGATGAATTGCTTACCCACGGTTTCATCACCGGCGAAGAAATCAGCACGCAGCAGCGCTTGGATTTCCCAGGGCTCGCCCCATTGGGAGTAGTAGCGCTCATAGCTTTCGATTGTCCGCACGATCGCCCCCGAGCGCCCTTCAGGGCGCAGTCCTAAGTCCACATCCAATGGTGGGTCAGAAGATGGCTTAGCCAGGCGGGTGCGCATCTTATCGATGATGGAGATTGCCCACTTAGTGGCCTCAGGTTCATCCACGCCAGGTGCTGGTTGTGCTGTCACCATGACATCAGCATCCGAGCCAAAGCCCAGTTCCATGCCGCCGAGACGTCCCATGCCAATCACGGCGATGCGCGCCAGCGGACGTGGTGCACTATCCTCCCCGGCTTCTTCCAGGCGGTCGGCTTCCTGGTGCATCCACCAGCGGATTTCCGCACGCAGTGATGCTTCCAGCACCGCTGCCCAAATGGTGGATAGCTCCCGGCAGACTTGCTGGACATCAAGGTATCCCAGCAGGTCACCAGCAGCAATGCGTGCGAGCTCCTGGCGGCGCAAAGAACGCGCCACACTCACGGCTTTGTCTGGGTCACGGTGGCGTTGCGCGGCATTCAGCAGCGCAGAAGAGACCTGCTCCGGGGTGGTATCCAGCAACTTGGGGCCATCGGAGCCATCGGAAAGCATTTTTACCACATCAGGTGCAGCAATAATCAGATCCGAGGTATAGGGCGAGGTGCCAAGAATCTGCATGAGCCGCTTGCCCACAATCCCCTCATCCCGCAGCATGCGCAAAAACCAGGTGCGGTCAAAGGCGGCATCGGAAAGCTTGCGGTAATTCAACAAGCCCGCATCCGGATCGGCGGTATCAGACAGCCACTCCATCAGTGTCGGCAACAAGATGGCCTGAATCCGCGACTTACGCGTAGAGCCCGACGCTAATGCAGTCAGGTGCTCGAAGGCACGATCCGGGGCACGGTACCCCAGTGCCGCCAGCTGCAGCTTCGCCGCTTCGGGCGTGAGCTTGAGCTCGGCCGAAGACATGGACACCACGGAATTGAGCAGCGGGCGGTAGAAGAGACGGGAATGCAGCTCGGAGATGCGCAGGCGAATCTTCTTTAGATGCCTATTCATCATTGCAACGGCGGAGCGGGAGCCCTGCGCGACAAAGCCGGACACATTCGCCAGCCAGGACAGCGCTTCTTCATCATCATCCGCCGGCATGGTGTGCGTGCGGCGGAAACGCTCCAGCTGCAGGCGGTGCTCAAGGAGGCGGAGGAATTCATAGGCCTCGATGAGCTGATTGCCATCATCCCTGCCGACATAACCAGCAGCGACCAGCGCGTCGAGCGCATCAACGGTCGCCAGCGTGCGCAGGTTATCATCGGAGCGGCCGTGCACCAGCTGCAGCAATTGAACAGCGAATTCAACATCGCGCAGCCCGCCAACGCCAAGTTTAAGCTCACGGGTTTTAAGGCTCTCTGGCACGTTTTCTAGCACGCGCCGGCGCATGGCTTGGATGTCTTCCACAAAGGAATCACGCTGGGAGGCCTCCCATACCATCGGCCGAATGGCCTCGGCATAGCCTTGGCCCAGAGCCATGTTGCCGGTTTGCGGGCGCAATTTAAGCTGCGCTTGGAATTCCCAGGTCTCCGCCCAGCGCTTGTAATAATGAATATGTGATTCTAAGGTGCGAACGAGCGCGCCGGATTTACCTTCTGGGCGCAGGTTAGCATCAACCTCGAAGAAGCATGCGGAGCCAATACGGTTGAACTCAGCAGCAACGCGGGTGGCTTTGCGCATGCCGCGTTCTTCTTCCTCGCCTAAAGCTTCACCGACGAAGATGACATCCACGTCCGAGATGTAGTTCAGCTCCCCTGCTCCACACTTGCCCATTGCGATAACAGCCAGTTTCATATTCAGCTCATCATCGCCATAAACCATGTGCACGGATAAGGCTAAGGCGGCGGTGAGGGCGGCATCGGCAAGCGCGGTATTAAGCTTTGTTACCTGCGTAAATGGCACCTGGGGCTGCGGCTGTGTCTGGCCTTTACGGGAGTAGAACGTACCCGCCAAGTCATGGGCGGCAACGCGCATGATGAGTGTGCGGTAGGTGGATTTCAAGAGCGGTTTCGCATCTTGCTCTTCGATGCCCGCGCGATACGTGCCCGGTGTGTGCAATTCCACGGTAGCTGGGTCTTCAACCTGCTCAGTGAAAGTAGCGGGCTCAGCCTCAATGACGCTTAAGAGCTGCTGTTGCATCTCTTCATAGTCGGGCAATGGTTTTTCTAGCTCCCACCACAGCTGCGGATTGGCAGCCAAGTGATCGCCTAAAGCCGTGGACCCTCCCAAAAGCGCTATTAGCCTAATGCGCAGGGCTTCATTATCAATCAGCGCCTGCGTCAGCTGTTGCGAATCCTCAAGGCCTGAGTACAAACGCACCAGCGTATTAAGCACGTGGTCCGGTTTATCGGTGGCCGCAATGGACCACAAAATGGGCAGCGTAGCTTGGGTATTAAAGCCCAAATCCTGCAAGTCCTGGCTGGCGGTGGGACGAGTCAACCCCAGGGTGGCAGGCGAAGGTAAGTCTTTGCGAGACACGAAAAGGTTCTCCTAGAGGTTTAAGTTATTAGCCAATTCGAACTTGGTGATTTGCTTCTGGTAGCTATGCCACTCATCCCACTTGGTGCGTAGGAAGTATTCAAAGACGTGCTCACCTAAGACTTCCGCGACGAAATCGGAGTTCTCCAGCATGCGTAAGCTGTGATCCAAGGAGGTAGGCAGGTCCTTATAGCCCATGGCGCGGCGCTCGCGGCGAGTGAGCTGATGGACATCATCTTCCGCTGGATCGCCTAAAACATAGCCCTCACGAATGCCCTTAAGACCTGCAGCCAGAAGGACTGCATACCCTAGATAAGGATTCACGCCCGCATCCACGGAACGGATTTCCACCCGGCGCGATTCTTCCTTGCCCAAACGATACGTGGGCACGCGCACCATGGCTGAGCGGTTGGATACGCCCCAAGTAGCAGCACCCGGTGCTTCATTACCGAATTGCAGGCGCTTATAGGAATTGGCCCACTGGTTAGTTATCGCCGTAAATTCCGGCGCGTGTTCTAGGATACCGGCGATAAATTGCTTGGCGGTCTCCGAAAGCGAGAATTCATCATCTGGGTCGTGGAAGGCATTGGATTCGCCTTCAAAGAGCGAAATGTGCGTGTGCATACCGGAACCAGACCACTGCTCAAAAGGCTTAGGCATAAATGTTGCTTGCACGCCTTGGCGCACGGCGACCTGCTTAATGATGTAGCGGAAGGTCATGATGTTATCCGCCATGGACATCACATCTGAATGCCGCAGGTCAATCTCCTGCTGGCCCGGTGCTGTTTCATGATGAGAGAATTCCGTAGCAATGCCCATCGACTCCAGCGCCAAGATAGCCTCACGCCGAAACAACGGTGCGGAGTTATGCGTGGCCTGGTCAAAGTAGCCACCATTATCAGTCGGCTGCAGGTTATCAATGTCTTCAGTCTGTTTGAGTAGGAAGAACTCAATTTCGGGTGAAACCATGCAGGTAAATCCATCACTGGCTGCCGCTTGAACCTGGCGGCGCAGAATATTGCGCGGGTCAATAAGGGATGGCTGACCATCCGGCATGATGACATCACAGAACATGCGCGCTGCTTGCATGTCAGGCATGTCTTGTTCAAAAGGCAAGACCTGGAATGTTGATGGGTCCGGCAGCGCAATATTGTCTGATTCGGAGATACGTGAGAAGCCTTCGATGGAAGAGCCATCAAAACCGACGCCTTCCTCAAACGCTGATTCCAGCTCTGAAGGACTCATCACCACAGACTTCAATCCGCCGACCAGGTCTGTAAACCATAAACGGATAAACCGGATATCGCGTTCTTCAACGGTGCGGAGGACGAATTCGTGTTGGCTGCTCATGACATTCGACTTTAGTGGAAAGTGCGCAATTGAGTGGGCGCATCAAAAAGATGTGTTTTGCCAGCTGGCAAGACAATCGTGGGGGTTAGAGCTGGGGGTATGACCGCGAAGTTTCGTCTGATACTCATGGCACCTTAAGTGGTGCTGAAACCAACTTGACCGCCTTTTAGCCTCACTGGTTTCAGCAGTGTAAATAGTCAATTTCTCTCAGCTGTTCTACCACGTATCAAAGGATGAAAGACATGAATAACCTACGCCACTTAGACCCGTATCTTTTGAGAAGCTTAGTTAATGACATCATTATGGTTGCCCAGCGCGGATGGGACCCAGATGATCTCATGCATGTGCTGGGTCCAGCTTCTGCTGCAGTATTAGAAAAGGCCGCGCCACAAGTGCCAGCGAACGTGGATATTCCCGCCACGCGCAGCGCTTGGTTAAAATTCCGCCCCTCAATCTATGACCTGAACTTAGCTTCCACTATTTCTGAGCGCACCGCTGCATCATGGTTGGACAAGATGTACCGCCTCCCCTGGCTACGCGATGTGGAGGTCATTGCGGATTCTAAAAATAGCGAACCAGTATTTGATAATCCGAAGCAAAAGAAGATGCATGAGAAAATCACCGCTTTATTGGCCAAAGCTGAGTCCACTCAATTTGAAGATGAAGCCGATGCCTTGATTGCCAAAGCGCAGAATCTGCGGCAACAATATCGTATTGATTCCGTCTTAGAAAACTTCGAGGATTCCGCCGAGGACATCATCGCGCTGCGCGTTCGTATTAAAGGTCCCTGGGTTAAACACCAACACACGCTGCTGGGTTCGGTGGCCTGCCCCAATGGTGGTGCCGCGGTATTGCTCTCAGATTTTGGCATTTGCACCGTCATGGCCACCCGCGATGATGCCGAGCACATCGTGGACCTCTATAACTCTCTTAACCGCCAGCGCGCATGGTTTATGAAAAACTCTGATGGTGCCAAGCTGGCTGCCCAAGATGGTGAGACTTCCTCTTATCGCCGCAGCTTCATCCTGGCTTATGCGTCCAAGATCCATCAGCTTCTCCACGAAGCCAATACCGAGGCCGCGAAGGCACAGCAGGAAGCTGTAAAACAGTCCTCGGCCTCAGGAGAAAGGGCGGTCAATGAACGCACTTATGAGATTGTCTCCCGCGCACTGCCTGTTCTTGCCCGTCGCCAGGCCGCGTCTGAGGAAGCATTAGATGACCTCTTCCCTAATCTGTCCAGTATGAACCTTTCAGCCAACCACACCCGCGGTATCATCGATGGCGTGGATGCCGCTGAGAAATCTCACCTGGGTGGTGATAAATCCGGTATCCGTACCGGACGTAATGAGCTTGCCTCCTAGCCCTATTGCTGGTCCTTGGAGCTGCTCTGGGTACTCATGCCGTTGGAATTTTCTGCAATTCCCAACGGCATGAGAATTTCACCTCACCAGAAATCATTTCCCATTTCAGCAAGGTATGGTGAGGGATAGAAAATATTTCAGGTCAGAGCAGATTTTCATATCGATTAAAGGTGGGTAAATGTCAGCCAATGTCTTTCTAGAAGTTGAAGCTAAGTTCTCCGTATCTGAGTCACTCCCAACTCCCGCAATCACTGAATTGCCTGGCGTGGAAGGTATTGGGGAAACCCGTGTGGAAGAGCTCTCAGCTATCTACTATGACACTGAAGATCTCCGCCTGACCCGCGCGAAGGTAACGCTGCGTCGCCGTACCGGTGGGCATGATGATGGCTGGCATATTAAGCTCCCTGCCAAGTTAGGCCGTACTGAAATCCGCGCTGAACTGGGCGAGCCAGTCGATGGCACTTACCAGGTACCTGCGGATGTACTCGCGCATGTTCGTGCGATTATCCGCAACCACCCGGTTGAACCCATCGCGCAGGTGGACAACAAGCGCACCGAACAGGTTTTGGTGGATGCCGATGCCAAACCAGTGGCTGAATTTTGCGATGACCGTGTCACCGCGTGGTCTTTACTGCCTGGTGGTGAGCAGACCTCCTGGCGCGAGTGGGAAATTGAGCTCTCCGGTGTACTACCTGGAACCGACGCTGGTTCTGAGTTCATTCGCACCGCCACCCGCCACTTCATTTCGGCGGGCGCGCGCGTGTCCTCTTCCCCATCGAAGCTGTCCTCCGCCTTGGGTGATTCGGTCAATAATGCACCACTACCTCCGGCATATCAGACCCCAGATGTGGAGGAGGGCTCCCCTGCTGCTGCGGTCATCACCGCTTTAGCTGCCAACCGCGACAAGCTCGTGGAATATGACCCAAAAGTCCGCGCTGATGAATGGGATTCTGTGCACCAGATGCGCGTGGCTACGCGTGAGCTGCGCTCCCACATGCAGACTTTCCACGGCATCATTGGTGGACCAGAAATCGCCCATATTGAAGCTGAACTGAAGATGCTCGCCGGCATCTTGGGTGTGGCCCGGGACGCTGAAGTGGTCGAAGAACGCTGGCAGTCTCTGCTGGCTGCGGAAGATTCCGACACGTTGGATGACACCACCCGTGAACACATCGCTCATGACATGGGCCGCGAATACTCCCGCGCCCACCGCAAGGTCATTGCTGCACTGGACTCCTCCCGCTACCTAGACCTCCTGGATTCTTTAGATGAGCTGCTGGCCAACCCACCTGTTGACCAGGTATCTGAGGATACTGAAGACGATGATGATGACATCACCGCCGAAGAAGCAGCCGAAGCACAAGCTACCGAAGCCCAGCTTGCCGCCGAAGAAACCGCTGCCGCTGAGTCTTCCCACGTCGCCGCTTCCGACTACGACGAAGATGAGTCATCAGATGCCGCAGTTGCTGAAGATACTGCCGACTCCGAAAAGTCCGATTCTGACCAGTCTGCTGAATTGAGCGAAAAGGAAAAGAAGGCTGCTGCCAAGCAGGCCGCTAAGGAGATGGAGCAGGTCATGGCTGCTCACCTAGCGAAGGCCTATGAGAAGCTGGTCAAGCGTCACCAGAAAGCAACGAAGAACTGGGATAATGAGGAACTGACGCTGCATGAGCGTGAGGAGTACTACCACGACATGCGTAAGGCGGCGAAAAAGCTGCGCTACGCGGCTGAGGCTGCCGGTTCTGCCACCAAGTTGAAGACCAAGGGGCTGTACAAGGCATGCAAGGATATGCAGTCTGTGCTCGGTGACTTCCAGGATTCCGTCACTTCCCGTGACAAGCTCCTGGACTTAGCGAAGAATGCCCGCCGCCGCGGCGAGGACACATTCGGTTATGGCCTGCTCTACCAGCGCGAGCGCGCCATCGGCCTCGAAGCCTTGGAAGATTACGAAGTCTCCATGAAGGCCATCAAGCAAGCTTTCAAGCCGCTCAAGAAGAAGATTGAGAAGTAGGAACTTCGTTAAAATGTAGGAACCGAGGCTACATAGCAAGCAGTCCCTTCCCCCATCCAAAGACCGGTAAAGGCGTGGATGCGGAAGGGACTGCTTCTCTAATTGAGGTCGGAAAATTACTTCTCCCAGGAAGGGGTCGCGCCCCAGTCGTCCTCTTTTTCTTCGTCATTGTCAGCGGCCTGGTTGCGGGCGGCGGCAATCTCGAGGGCGGCGCGGGCTTCGGCCTCAGAATCATAAGGACCCATGCGGTTTTCCCAGCCAGCTTGCTTGCCCTGAGACACAGTGCCGGTTGATGGGTCGAAGTACCATTGGTTTTCTTCTGCAGCCATGAGTTTCTCCTTAATGATCGGATGGATGACATCGGGGTGATTACCTAATGCCACCCACACTACCGGCGCAGAAATTATGATGCCCGCTAAACTACTAGAATAGTTAGCTTGACCCCTTTTTTGACGTACTCCAATCAGCACATGCAAGGAGCCTGATTAGCATGCCGATGTGGCCCGCACCCACAACTACAGCTACTACCCGCGCACATGACGCTCACGCGTCACACGCCGGCACCCCAGCGCAGGCGGTAGCAAGCGCGCCCGGCACGTGGTCGATTGCTGGTGAGCACGCGGATCATTATGGCGGCATCGTGGTTCTGGGAACGTCCGACCTGCGTGCCGCAGCGGCGGTTTCTCCGCGTACTGATGGTCAGATTAAGGTTCGCTTTATTGAAAATACCCTCGATGGTGAGAAGCAGACTGATGACGCCATCTCATTGGATGAGTTGGCAGATCGCGCTGCTGCACAGCAGCCGCAGATTGATGACAATGGCCGCACTGTCATCCCACCAGCGCCGCAAGGATCCATCGCGGCGCGTTTCGGCGGCATCATTTGGACGATGATTAACCGTCAGCTGCTCAGCCGTGAAACTGCCGGCGCGGATGTCACCATCGTGACCGATATTCCTATTGAAGCCGGCATGGGCGCATTATCTGCGGCTGATGTTGCAGTTGCGTTGGCCATGTTGCCTGCTGATTCTGAGCTCGACCATCCCCTGCGCGCACGTTTGGCCGATGTGTGCAGCCAAGCAGTGGATACGTTCTCTGCTATCCCTTCCCTACGTGCACGCCACACGGCGGCACTGCGCACTGAGGAAGGCTTTGTCAGCATCATTGACTACGCCGATAGCTCAGTCACCAAGGCCACTGTCCCAGTATCCGGCACGCAGCGTGTCTTTATTCTCTTCCCTGCTAATACTGAAGCACCAGACCAGTCCGCGCATATCCGCAGCCGCAACCAATTCGTGGATGCTGCCAGCCACGCCTTCGGTGCGGAGTCCCTGCGTCTGCTCCCTGATGCGCCGGAGCGCGTCATCGATTGGCTCAATGCAGTGCACAAGGTCCACGGACCTAAGGGCCAGCCAGCGGTCAAGGATGCTTCCGGTTGGCTGCATTTCTATGACGCTGAGACCACTCGCGCTCATCAGGTCGCGCGGGCGCTGCGCTCAGGCGCATGGAACGAGTTGGGAACCATTCTCGCTTCCTCCCAGCAGGATCTGGTTACCCACTATGGTCTGGATAATGCCGAAGCTCTCAGCGAACTCGCTAGCGCCCGCGGCGCATTCGCGGCCCGCGCCGCATCCGCTGGCACTTCCAATGCCGTACTCGCCTTCATCCCAGCTGCACGCGCTGAGAATTTCGCCGCAGACTTTGCCGCAGATGGTCTAACGGTCGTTCCTGTTGTGCACGGTACGGAAGCTGCGATTGACTAATGTTAAGTCCATGCCCAATTGTAATTTTCCACTTCTAACCACGGATCGGTTGATATTATCCGCACCGGATAGCTCAGCTGATGCGGCAATATTTGAGATTCACTCGGATGCTCGCACTTATGAACACCGCCCTGATTTAGTCATGGTCTCCCACGAGCAAGCAACCCTGCTCAGGCATGAGTGGCAACAGAACTGGGCAGAAGATGGGCTCGGCTATTTCGTCGTTTCACACAAAGAAGATCCCTCCCGCATCATTGGTTTCTGTGGAGTGAGTCAATCTCAGGAGAGAAACGAGGACGTCCTCAACGTCTATTACCGTTTCTCCCCTGACTCTCAAGACAGAGGCTACGCCTATGAAGCCACCACCGCGGCAATCGACTGGAGTCGGCGACAATGCGCCGAACTGCCAGTCATCGCAATTATTGACCCTGCCAACTCTGCCTCTATAAAGCTCGCTGAAAGGCTTGGGCTCTCCCTTGTTAAAGGCTCCGGCATCCCTGGAGATTATGACGTTTACCGCCGCTAACAATTCAGCCCCAAGGCAATCCGCGTAAGATTAGAACACCCACGGAGCCTGTGTAAGCTGCGGTTTTCGAGTGTTGGGCACGCCAAATCACGGCTGGCCCCTGGCAATCATGAAGCTAAAAAGGAGACAGCCGTTGGTCCGTGCTCGCGCTAGTGCGCTACGTGCCAATCAGGTCCATGGCTCCGAGGTTGGAGACGGGGTGGGTGTTTTTCAGGTTGCGCCCACCGGGTGAGGTGTATTCCACCTTGCCGTCTTTCCGATCCATACGTCCACGTCGCGGTTTCTCAGGGTCGTCATCGTTCACACCATTGTGATAGGGGCATAGGACACACAGGTTGCCGGGATGGGTCTGCCCACCGTGTTTGTGCGCATACAGGTGGTGGATTTGACTGCGATCAGCCGGGGTATTGCAGTCCGGCCATGGGCACACCAGATTTTCTGCCATGGCGAGGATGCGTTGTTTCAGGTTCGCAAACCGTGCTTGGTAGAGGTTTACCGGTCCTTCGGTGGGATGAAAGAGCCCGACGAAAATGTCACTACCAAGTGCACCACTGATAGCGGTATCGACGAGTTCGGCGCCAGTCATTGTGGTGCCATCAGAGAGTCCAACGATGACCTCATCGCTATCTCCGCTCATGATTTTGGCAGTATCGGAAAGACCTATCGTAATAACTGTGCGGTACTGCGGGCTAAAGGTGCCGCCGCGGTCGAGGCGCTGGCGGAAAGCGTTTAGAAGCGCTTGCTTACGTGGCATGGGCGGGGCGACTGGTTGCTCGTTTTCTGCGGCCTGGGTTTGGGCGATGATCGTATCGAGAGATTTTTCAAAATCGGTGATGAACCGTTGATCTGCGGTAATCGTGGCAGACCGAGTGCCGTCAGTATGGGGTTTGCTAAAGCTAATACCGTGTTCACGGGTTGTGGGCCCGGTGAGGTCTTTAACACGTTGAATGGCGTAAGCGTTTACTTCTTCGAAGTTGCCTTCATAGGCGATGAGCTCAGCGCGTAGTTTCCAAGCACCCCCGCGGGTCTTTATTCTGCGCGCATGCCGGTCGATCATTAGGAGATGCTCAAGGCTTAAACCGCGCGTTTCGGCGAGTGCGACGGCTTCGCGTTGAAGCCGGGGTGAGTCGGTGGGGCCGAAGAGGGCATCGGCAAGCTTGGTGTAGCTCTTGGCGGTCTTTAAGGCTATGCCGTACCCAGCGATATCGTACGGTGAATGGTTGTGAAAATGCCGCGCGAGGGCAACACCCTGGCTGGCGAGAAGAATAAAAGCATTCAGCGCATTCATGATTCACACGATATGGCGCACTGTAAACCCTTGCTAGAGCTTCATCAGCACCTTGTGGATAACTAGCTCCAAAACGCGGTTTTGGTTGATGCTTCAACGAAAAATATGCGAGTTATCCACAGTCGCTAGTCGGCAGGCCAGGCGAATTTCACTTCGCGCTTGTCGGGGTCGGCGGTAATGAGTGAGACGTGGGCGCTGCGGCCTTGGGGTGCAGCGCCAATGCAATCAGCCAGCACGGGCGGGTCGGCCACGAATACGAAAGACTTGCTCTTCTCTTTGTCGGAGGTCAGAACAGCGGCTTCAAAGTTGTGGCCCACCCAAGGTTGCAGCACGCGGGCTTCGAGCCAGTTGAGCACGGCCTTATCCACCTGTGAAGCCAGTTGCGAGGTCCGGCGCATGGCGGAGACAACGTCTTTGGCATTGTCGGTAACCCACGTGGGGATCTCTTCCCCATTGCTTAAGGCAAGGCAGATTTCCGATGCGAAGCGGTCCACCAGGCGGCGCAGCGGCGCAGTCACGTGCGCGTAATAGCCGCCGATGCCGGCGTGGATCTCGGCATTACCATCGGCTAGCCAGACGTAGTCAGCACCGCGCAAAAGGCGCTGCGCCAAGCGCATGACGGCCATACCGCGGGGTGAATCGGCATCAATTGATAATAAGAATTCAGAGATAGTCTGATCCCCGATGTCATATCCCAAGGCAGCGATTTCCTCGTAGAACTCAAGCTCAGCGTCCGGAGTAGCTGATGGCAGGGTGCGTAAGAAACCCACACCGTGTTCAGCCATGAGCTGGCCCGCGCACATGCCGGTCAGAAGGGAAATCTCAGAGTTATAATCCATCATTTCATGACGCGGTTCGATGACCAGCTCAAATTGGCCATCCTCATTTTCCACCACGCGCTGCGAAGGCAAGCGCAAAGAAATCGCATCACGGCGTAGCGAGGACGCCTGGCGTAACTTGCCCACTTCCGGCAGCAGCGCGATGGATGAATGCAGCTGGCCATTGATAAGGTCCTCATGCGCGCCGTCATAATCCAAGCGTGCGCGCGAGCGCACCAAGGCGCGTTCCACGGTGAAATTCTCAACCTCACCAGAGACATCCAAGTGGAAGGTCCATAGGACGGCGGGGCGGTCGGCATCGGGAAGCAATGAAGCATCACCCTCTGACAGCTCCGGCGGGTGCAGGCGTGCTGGTTCATCGGGAAGATAAATTGTTTGCCCGCGCTCCAGGGATTCTTTTTCAATAACTCCGCCGGGTTCCACAAAGGCCGCAACATCAGCGATAGCGTAATACACCACGTATCCCGCGCCACCGGTGGGTTTATCAATGCACACCGCCTGGTCCAGATCCATCGACCCCGGTGGATCAATGGTGACCAGCGGAATATCGCGCTTGTCTTTGCGCTGATTAGCAAAAGCATCTTTGGCGCGCGCGGCAGCCTCAGTTACCTCAGGCGCAAATGTGGTGGGCACGTTGAACTCCGCAGCGATAGCGGAAAAGTCCACGTGGGCTGCATATAACTTCATGCCGCCCTATTGTTCCACATTTCATCGCTGCAGGCAGCGCAATGAAATGATGAAAAAGTTGAAGCGAATGAGCCAGCCTATAAGCCGGATTCTGTGCCAAAAGGCGGTGAACATCCATCTGAGCGTATCGTTGCCAATACGCTTCAAGCAGCTACCTTCAGGTTCGAGCGAGCAGCTCTCAAACACCTGATCAAGCCCGCCATTAACGGGCCATGATGCCTTGCTCCCAGTGGGGTTTACCCAGCCGCCCCAATCACTTGGGACGCTGGTGCGCTCTTACCGCACCGTTTCACCCTTACCCCGCTTTCGCGAGGCGGTCTACTTTCTGTTGCACTTGCCCGCGGGTCGCCCCGGGTTGCTGTTAGCAATCACTGTGCTCTTCGGAGTCCGGACTTTCCTCGGCTTTTGCCTACCCCGGTAAACGGAGTGGTTCAATTGCCGCGTTCACCCGGCCGACTCATTCGTTGAATTATTCTAGCGCACCCAGGTGCCCAACATCATTTACGCAGCGTACAAGGGATCCATCAGCCCAAAATTCCACGTCACTAATGGATGCCACGCCAAGGAATACTTTGTCGAATACCGAAGCATTGCCATCGAGTGCCTGACGGATGAAGGACTTAATCGGATTGACGTGCGTGACCACCAGGACCGTCTTGCCGGCGAAGCGTTCTTGTAATTCTTTGCGTACCCTGCGCACGCGTTTATGTAGCTGCTGGATAGACTCCCCATCCGGGCAGGTGATGGAAGAGTCTTGCATCCATTTGCGCAGGCGCTCATTGTCATTTTGGTGCACATCATCGAAGCACAGACCTTCCCATTCACCGAAGTCCAGCTCAATGAGGTCATCGACAATCTCCACCTCATCCATGCCCAATGCCTGCGCAGCCGCATTGGCCGTGCTGTGGCAGCGCTTGAGTGGTGAGGACACAATGGCATCAAAGGTCAGCCCCCGGTTTGCCACCGCTTGTGCCGCGGCCAGCGCCTGCTTTTGGCCCAGCTCCGTCAGCTCCACATCCGTGTGCCCGGAGTATTGCTTATCCACGCTCATCTGAGTTTGCCCATGACGCAGCAACACGAACCGTGTGACTTCCCCACGGTTATGCAGCCAGTCCTCTGGCTTCAATGCGGTATCGGCTTGCTCAGGTGAAGTCCTAGTTTCGGGCTGTGCCTCAACAGCTGATTCCGTACGGACTTCTTCTTTCGCAGGTCCCTTGTCCGGTGCTTTTTCTGAAGCAGAAGCACCATCTTTGTGAACAATTCCTACCGGGTGGCCAGCAGCGCAGGCATCCATCGCATCATTGGAGAGCTTGTCTGCCACGGAGTTCTTGGCTCGCGCAACCCAGGAAAGGCTGAAGTTATCGAAGCCATTGATGATCTTCTTTGCTTCAACCGCGAGTTTTTGCATATCCGGGTGCTTGATTTTCCAGCGGCCATTGATTTGTTCCACCACCAGCTTGGAGTCCATGAAAAACTCCACATCGGTAGCACCTAATTCAGCGGCGCGTTCCACCCCGCGCAGCAAGCCGTAGTACTCGGCGACGTTATTAGTGGATTTCTTGCCCACCACATACACAATCTCATCCAAGATGGTCGTGCCATCGGCGGCGTAGATGACGGTGCCGCTGCCAGCTACCCCGGGATTACCGCGGGAGCCACCATCGGCGTAAATAACAACTTTCATTAATTTCTATCCTCGTTATCAAGCATTTCCGTCATCGAACTTCGCAGCCACTGCTACTCTCCCACTACTTAGCGCCGCCCACCGGCAGCGTTAGGCAGGGCGAATCAGGTAAGAACCGCAGTCAGAGCACTGCGGCATTTCATCCTTTGGCGCGTTCATAATGGCGGCGCGCTCTGCAGGTGGCAGGACCATGGAGCAAGAACCACAGGTCTTGCCAGACTTGAAGGCTTCTGCGCCAATGCCGTTTTCCTCACGCTGGCGCTCAAATTCTGCCAAAGTAGCCTCATCTAGCTGATCGCGCAGCTTGGAGATCTCAGCATCGATATCGCGCTCTTCCTCCACTGGCGCTGCCGCATCGGCTGCTTCAAAAGCGCGGCGGGCGGTCTCAACCTTCTTCGCCGTTTCATCCACGCGCGCGCCATGCACGTCACGGTTATTGCGCAGCGCATGGATTTCATTGTGGGCTTCCTGCAGCTCACTCATCAGATCCGCGATACGGGACTTAGCCGCATAACGGTCATGCTCGAGCTCACGGCGCTGCTCCGGGTCGGTGGCCGCAGATAGCTGGGCTTTATCATCGCGCTCACGCTTGCGCAGCTTGCGCTCATCAGCCTGGATGCGCAGGATGTCATTTTCCACATCATCCACGGCCATCTGTGCTGCCGCCGCAGCATCGAGCGCACGCTTGTGCTCCGCTTCAGCCTTGTCCAGCTCTACTTTTTCTTCCAGTTCCGGCGCCTGCGCGCCCACAGCGTTGAGCCTTAATACGCGGGAGAGCTGCAATAGGGTTTGTTGCTTTTCTGCCTCGAGCTTCATAAATGCCTTCTCCTCTTTAGTTTTCCAGTAACTTATTTCGCTTCAGGGTGGGCGGAAATAGTCCATGGATCGGTGCGTAGTGAAATAATCTCACACTCCACATTAGCCCCCGCAGCGACTACTTCCGAAGCCTGCGTTGTCCATGGGAATTCACTGGCCCAGTGCGCCGTATCAATCACGGCCGGACCACCCGCGCGCAGATGTTCATCCACCGGGTGATGGCGCAAGTCGGAGGTGACATACACATCCGCGCCAAGTACCCGGGCATTATCTAAAAAGCTATCGCCCGAGCCCGAAGAAACCGCAACACGCTTGACTATCTTCTCCGGGTCACCGGCCGCACGCACGCCCCAGGCCGTTTCCGGCAACGCATTCGCAACCTGCTGGGTAAATTCACGCAGCGTCATTGCTTCTTCCAGTTCACCGATGCGCCCCAGACCGAATGCTGTGTCCATATCCGCCGTCGGTGCCATTTCCACCACATCAAAGGCAGGTTCTTCATAAGGGTGCGCTTCACGCAGCTTGCCGATGATTTCCGCCCGCTTTGAGCTCGCCGCCACAAATTCCACGCGCAGCTCAGAATCAGAGTAATTCTCCCCTACTGTGCCAGTATGTGGGTCGGCGCCTTCAACAGGAGTGAATTGGCCTTGGCCTTCCCACTCGAAGGAGCATTCTTGATAGTCCCCAATGGAACCCGCGCCAGCTTCGAAGACAGCAGCCTTGACTTGGGCTGCAAATTCAGCCGGAACGTGCACGCCCCACTTATCAATGATCTTGGGGTCTTTCGGAACAATCGGGCGGCCAGGCTTAATGCCGACGAGCTCTGCCAGCTTGTCATTGACGCCTGGGCGAGCTGAGTCCGCGTTGGTGTGTGCGGCAAAGAGTGCCACTCCACCGCGGATGAGCGTGTGGATGACTTTGCCCTTCGGCGTATCTGCGGCCACGGTATTTACTCCGCGCATCAGCAGCGGGTGGTGAATGACCAGCATGTCCGCGCCCATCGCCACAGCCTCCTCGGCCACAGCCTGGGTGCAGTCCAATGCGAAGGCTACTTTCTTCACTTCATCGGCCGGGTCGCCGCAGATAAGTCCCACGGCATCCCACTTTTCGGCCAAGTAGGGCGGGTAGGCGGTATTCAGTACTGTGCGAATATCAGCAACGGTGACGTGTTCATGGCTCATAGCCATCCATCATATAGGTCGATTTCAATTGGTTCTGCGTCCGAAAAGCTGGTAAATACAGTCCATATGTCCGATACTTTTGTGTCCTCTTCACCCGCTTCCGAAGAACCTTCTACTGAGCTTTTCCACCTGTGCTTTGTCTGTACTGGCAATATCTGTCGTTCTCCGATGGCTGAGGTCATCATCCATGATGCTTTAGAAGCAGCCGGGCTCGATTCCATTACACGCACTTCTTCATGTGGTTTGGGCGGCTGGCATGCGGGCCAGAAGGCCGATAAGCGCACGATTGCTGAGCTACGCAAGTCTGGACATGATGGTGATTCTCACCGCGCAGCCAAATTGGGCAAGCAGCACTTGGGCGCAGATATCTTCATCGCGATGGATCATGGTCACCGCGATGGGCTCATTCACGCCGGTGTAGAACCGGAGAAGATCCGACTGATCCGTGAATTTGATCCGCACTCCCCCAAAGGCGCTGAAGTAGCTGATCCATATTATGGTTCACAGTCTGATTTTCAGCGCACCCGCCAAGAGATTGAAGCAGCTACGCCGGGCCTTGTGGAATGGGTGAAAGACACCGCTACGCGCTAGACTGTAGGGCATTATGCGCAGACAGGTTAAGAAGAAAAAATCATGGTGGTCCACCTTTTTAAAGCCTGGTTGGATCCTTTTTACTATCTTCGTGATCGCATTCACCTACTTCGCGTTTACCTGGCTCGCGCCGTGGCAGCTCAACAAGGATGATGACATTGTTGAGCGTAACCACCAACTAGAGGCCGCGTTTGAAGCAGATCCTGTCCCCTACCAGGAGGTCTTCAATGATGATGGCACTATTCCAGCTGACCGCGAGTGGTCCCGGGTGACCATGACTGGCCAGTACCTCACTGATGATGAGGTGCTGCTACGCATGCGCCCGGTAGCTTCCGGCCCGTCCTATCAGTCCCTGGTTCCTTTTGAAACCAACCAGGGTGACATCATTTTGGTCAACCGTGGCTGGGTCAATGCCGGTGAAGGCAACACGGTTCCCGATGACTTAGAGTCCGCCCCAACAGGTGAAGTCACGCTACTCGGCATGGTTCGATTCGGTGAGAATGTTCACCCTAATGAACCCATTGAGCGCGAGGGTTATTGGCAGTCATATTCCATTAACGCCAACACCATTGAAGAGATCACTGGCCTAGAGGGCATCGGCGATGATTATGTTCAGCTCAATGAGGACCAGCCTGGTGTCTTGAATCCGGTGCCGGTTCCTTCCATGGACCGTGGCAATCACCTGTCTTATGGTTACCAGTGGATTGCTTTTGGCATCATGGCGCCCATCGGCTTGGGCTACTTCATCTACTCTGAGATTCGCGAGCGTCGCCGCGCTGAAGAGGAGCAAGCTGAGTTGGAAGCCATGGGCTCCGATGGTCTTTCTACCAAGACCGGCGATAGCAAGAATGACACTGACCCCGCCGACGACAGCTACATCCACCCCGAAAATCTCTCCGAAAGTTTCTCCGAGGACCGCCCCGCTTCCGCACAGGATTCCTCCGACGTCCGAGAGCCTTCTGAGTCCGAGCCGAAGACTGAGCCTGAAGAACCAGCAGCTGCTAAGAACTCAGGGGCATCCGCACGTCGCCGCGCACGCTACGGTGACGCACACCCAGACCACTACGCAAAGTTCAACAAGCGTTCCCAAGACCGCGCTTAGTGAGCACATATACTCACTAAGTATGCTCGTCCATATCAGAACGTCAACACGAAGAAGCGGGCACCTACTCCAGCCAATTAAGGCTTGGGTAGGTGCCCGCTGAGTTATTTTCTTAGTATTGCGGTTTCGGTGGAACCGGTGCGCCTTGAGGTGGTGCGACCTTAGGATACTTGGCAGATGCAGCGGTCAATCCGGCGCTGACTGCACCGGAGGATTCGCCATTGCCATTAGTTGCGGTTGGGTCGCCTGCGGCCTCCGCAGCGCCTTCAGGAGATTCGCGCCACGGAGTTGGATCCCAATTGCCATCCACCAGCTTGCGCTGAGTCCACCAACCCAACGCGAATACTGCGATACCAACCAGGGCGACCAGGATGAGGCCCAATGCCCCACCGAGCTGAGCGGACCAACCAATAAGGATTCCGAACCAACCGAAGTCAGCGTCACCGAAGGTGGTATTGGCATCGCCGAAGGTGCCCAGTACGCCGAGCAGGAATGCCGGCAGGATGGTGATAATTAGACCGTTGACAAAGGCACCGAGGATAGCGCCGCGGCGACCACCGGTAGCGTTACCGTAGACACCCGCTGCACCACCGGTGAAGAAGTGTGGAACCAGGCCAGGCAGAATCAGCGCAACACCAAACATCGGGTTGAGCCAGGCTGCCAAGAGTGCCAACCCGGTGAGGCCACCAATGAAGGAGAAAATGAAGCCCAACAGCACAGCGTTTTGTGCATATGGGAAGACGATTGGTGCATCCAGCGCTGGAATAGCGCCAGGCACCACCTTGGCAGCAATGCCCTGGAATGCAGGAACCAGCTCACCAAGGATGGTGCGAACACCGAAGAGGATGATTGCCACAGCAACACCGAATTGCAGGCCCTGTGTGAAGGACTGCATGAGGAAGTTGCCCACATTCGTGGCGCCGCCCTCAAACGCGGTGAATGCTTCTTCCTGGCCAGCACGTGCCAAAAATAGCAGTGCCAAGATGATGTACATGATCGCCATGGACAGTGCGGTAGAGACCATGGAGTCGCGCAGGAAGCGCAGGCCTTCAGGCATTTTGAGGTCTTCAGTAGATGGGGACTGCTTTTCCTTCGTCTTACCGCCCACCAGCTTGCCGGTGGCGGCTGCCGCAACATAGCCCAGGGTGCCAAAGTGACCGATAGCGATTGAGTCATTGCCGGTAATACGACGAGTCCATGGGTGCGCGATGGCTGGCAGAGCGACCATCAAGATGCCCAACAGGATGGCACCAACGACGACCACGATCCAGGTTGCGTTGCCGCTAGTTGCCAGGATGATGGTGATCATCGTGGCCATAAAGAGCACGTGGTGACCGGTCAAGAATACATAGCTTAATGGTGTAAAGCGCGCGAGCACCAGAGATACCGCGAAGCCGAGAATCATCAGCCAAGCGACCTGACTGCCGTATTCAGCCTGCGCGATTCCGGCGATGGCCTCATTAGTCGGGACCACCCCGCGCATGCCGGTGGCGCCTTCAATCATGACACCAAGTGGTTCCAGCGATGCGGTGACCAAACCAGCACCGGCATTGATAAGCAGGAAGCCGAGGGTGGCTTTGATGGCGCTGCCGGCTACTTGGCCGGCACTCTTGCCTAGTGCCGCCATACCTACGGCGGTGATTATACCGATGAGGAACGCAGGGACGGCCAAGATTTCATTGACCAGAAACTGCGCGATGGAAAGTATGACATCCATGACTTAAACTTCTCTTTCTTCTTAGACCGCGTAGAGCTCACGCAGCGCAGCATCAATTTCACTTAAAGACGTGAAGTCTTTAATCACCCACACGGGCACGCCAACATCACCCAAGGTCGCTGCGATTTCACCAGACGTCAAGATGAAATCTGCTTCCTTAGCGCGTCCTTTCGCAGAAATAGTGTCGGTGGCTTCCACGTTGACGAGCTTGCCCCATCCCCAATCGGATAAGACTTCGTCCAATGAGTTCTTCAAAAATAAAGAGGTGCCCAGACCATTTCCGCAAACGGTGAGCACCTTGCCTTTAGATTCCACAGCATCAGCGTCGTGAGCGTTCGCTGTCGACGCTCCCGCGTTCGCAACACCTGCGGACGTTGCGGCATCTGCATCGGCAGGCTTCTTGCCTACTCCCTCGAGAACCTCACGAAGTTCTTCAACGGTAGTAAGACTGTCGAGCTTCGCACGGGTCTGCTTCTTCGCCAAAAGCTTGGAGAGCTCTTTCATCGCCTGCAAGTGCATCTTGTCGTCTTCAGCAGCCAGCGCCACTACCAAGTTAACTGGGTCATTAGAATCATGACCAAACTCAACTGGCTGGTTAAGCCTTACCCACGAGATGGCAGTGCGCTTTACTGCTTCGGATGGCCGTGCGTGGGCAAAAGCAAAGCCCGGAGCAACAACGATATAAGGGCCGTTATCTTCGACGCTTCTAATCATCGCAGCAGTGTAATCACTGCTAATTGCCCCGGTATTCTCCAGTAACTGCCCGGACTGAGCGATGGCATCTTGCCAATCACTCGCAGTGGTGTTTAAATCCACTGCGGCAGAATCCAACAGTTCATTTAACTGAGACATGAGGTTCCTTTCATTAACTTCGGTCACTTTTGATCATAAACCTAATGATTGTTATCCCCTAGGTACTGTGACCATTCCTGATAACGCCCTAAAGCCCGTGCATTGATGTGTACAAATTAATATTTGGATCGCATTCTTGAACGCCACTGACTGTTCCCAGCGAGGAGCGTGTCAAGTATTTTGTGTGTGGGGCTTTCGGTCTGAGTGTTTATAGGTAGTTCGTAAAGCGTTCGGGATAGGCCACGGCCATTTGGTTGATGGCTTGTTTCCAGTTGGTGACTTTCCTGCCTTCGATGAGTCTTCCGCTGGTCGCGGCGGCTTTTCGACCTTCTTTAGCTCGTTTGGCCGCGCGTTTATCTTCGATATTGCAGATCATCAACCACAGCGTCTTAATCGCGGAATCATCATTGGTAAACTGCACGCGGTTGCGAGTGGCTTTACGCAGCTCGTTATTCATCGACTCAATGGAATTAGTCGTATAGATGACCTTTCTGGCCATGGGTGGGAACTGCAGAAACGGCACGAACCGCTCCCACGCATCGGACCAGACTTTCACTGATTGCGGATATTTCTGGCCCAATTCTGATTCGGCGAATTCATCCAACGCTGCGCGCGCGGTTGACTCATCTGGGGCAGTGTAGACCTTCTTTAATGCCGCAGATACCGCCTTACGGTCGCCATAAGCCACCCACCGATTCGCAGCCCGAATCAGGTGCACGACACAGGTCTGCACCATCGAATCCGGCCAGGTCGCTTCGACAGCTTCCGGCAAACCCTTCAAACCATCGCAGCAGACGATGAACACGTCCTGGATACCGCGGCTAGCTAAGTTTGCGCATACATGTGCCCAAAAGGATGCGCCTTCTTCTTTCGCCAACCAGATGCCCAGGATGTGTTTGATACCGTCCATATCCACCCCGATGGCCAAATACGCGGACTTATTGACCACGCGCCCACCGTCACGGACTTTAATTCGTAGCGCATCAAGAAATATCACCGGGTAGAACTCGTCTAACTGCCGGTTCTGCCACATCATGACCTCATCTAAGACAGCATCCGTGACTGCTGAAACTGTCTCATGGGAGATATCAACTTTCATGGCTGTGGCCATATGATGCTGAATATCACGAACGGTCATACCCCCGGCATACAAACTGATGATCATGTCATCAACATCAGTCAGCCGCCGAGAGCCTTTCGGCACCATAGTAGGCAAAAACGTGCCTTCACGATCCCTAGGCACAGTGACATCAACCGGACCATAGTTCGAATCAACCTTTTTGACATAGGAACCATTGCGGTAATTATCGCCGCCACCGGCCGCTTTAGCCTCACGATCGCCTTTGGAATACCCCAGGTGAGCATCCATTTCCGCTTCCAGGCCGCGAGTGACCGAGGCCTGCAACAAGCCACGCACTAAATCATTAGCATCCGTTGCTGTTGAGCCGAGCTCGTCAATAAGCTTGGCTATCTCCGGGTTCGCCAGCAGCTTTTGCTCGATTGCTTTGATCTTCGCGGAATCTTCCGGGTCTCGTTTCGCCACAGAATCCATTATGGTTTATCTCCTTCAT